>JALRCA010000117.1 GCA_023257515.1 Aeromicrobium sp. | reverse complement strand
CCGAGCCGCTGCGGTTCCGCCCGCGCGAGACCGAGGCCTGGCAGCGGGTCGCGGCGTGGGCCGGTCCCTGGCCGGTCGACGAGCGATGGTGGGACGAGGCCGCCGCACGTCGCGTCGCGCGGTTCCAGGTCGTCGGCACCGACGGCAGCGCCTGGCTCATGGTCGTCGAGGACGGCCAGTGGTTCACCGAGGCCCGCTATGACTGACCCCCACTCCCACCCCCACCCCCACCTTCATCCACCGCACCCACCCGCGGGGTGTGACGATCTCGGGCGCGAAACGCCGTCCAGCGCCCGGGATCGTCACGCTCAGCGGGGTGGGGAGGGCTGAGTCGTGGGGTGGAACAACCCGGACATCTCCTGGCGTGAGCTCGAGCGACGGCTGTCGGGGCGCCCCGAGCCCGACGGCGGCGACGGGCCCGGCTTCAGCCGCAAGCGACCGCGCTACGAGCCGGCCGACGTGCAGCGACCCGAGCACACCACGGTCCCGTACGCCGAGCTGCACGTGCACAGCCACTACAGCTTCCTCGACGGGGCGAGCGGTCCCGAGGCACTTGTCGAGGAGGCCGTGCGGCTCGGTCTCGAGGGCCTCGCCCTCACCGACCACGACTCCTTCGCCGGCGCCCCCGTCTTCGCCGAGGCCGCGCAGGCGTGGCCGGGTCTCGACACCGTCTACGGCGCGGAGCTGTCGCTGGGTCTGGACCGCCCGCAGAACGGCGTGGCCGACCCCGAGGGCAGCCACCTGCTCGTGCTCGCCCGCGGGGTCGAGGGCTACCACCGGCTGTCCTCGGCCCTGACCGAGGCGCACCTGCGCGGCGACGAGAAGGGTCGTCCCGTCTACGACCTCGAGGAGCTCGAGGCCCTCGGCCGCGACCACTGGCTCGTCCTGACCGGCTGCCGCAAGGGCTGGGTGCGTCAGGCCCTGGTCGCGGGCGGCCGCGAGGCGGCACGTGCGGCGCTGGAGCGACTCGTGCACCACTTCGGCCGCGACCACGTCGTCGTCGAGCTGATCGACCACGACCATCCGCTCGACGACGAGGTCAACGACACGCTGGCCGAGCTCGCGCACGAGGCGAGCCTGCCGGTCGTGGCCACCGGCAACGTCCACCTGGCGACGCCACGCCAGCGCCACCTGGCCCAGGCGATGGCCGCCGTGCGGGCCCGACGCAGCCTCGCCGAGATGGACGGCTGGCTCGACGCCGCCGGCTCGGCGTTCCTGCGGTCGGGGGCCGAGATGGCCGAGCGGTTCGGCCGCTTCGACGACGCCGTCGCCCGCACCGCCCGCCTCGCGCGCGAGATCGGCTTCGACCTGCAGAAGGCCCGACCCCGGCTGCCGGTGCAGGCGCCCGAGGGTCACACCCCCATGAGCTGGTTGCGCGAGCTCGTCCGCCGGGGAGCCGACGAGCGCTACGCCCACATGCGCGACGAGGCCGAGGTCCGGCTGCAGCGCGAGCTCGCCGTCATCGAGGAGAAGGACTTCCCCGGCTACTTCCTGATCGTCCACGACATCGTCGCCGAGGCGCGGCGGAGGGGGATCCTGTGCCAGGGCCGAGGGTCGTCGGCCAACTCCGCGATCTGCTACGCGCTCAAGATCACCGCGGTCGACGCGATCGCCTACGACCTGCCGTTCGAGCGCTTCCTGGCAGCGACGCGCGAGGAGGAGCCCGACATCGACGTCGACTTCGACTCCGACCGGCGCGAGGAGGTCATCCAGTGGGTCTACGACACCTACGGCCGCCGCAACGCCGCCCAGGTCGCGAACGTCATCATGTACCGCCCGCGCTCGGCCGTGCGCGACGCCGCCAAGGCGCTCGGCTACTCACCCGGCCAGCAGGACGCGTGGAGCAAGTCCATCGAGCGGTGGGGCGCGATCCAGGGCGAGGACGTGGAGTCGTCCGGCATGCCGCGAGCGGTCGTCGAGCTCGCCACGCAGCTGCTGTCGGCTCCGCGCCACCTGGGCATCCACTCCGGCGGCATGGTCCTGACCGAGCGCCCCGTCGGCGAGGTCGTGCCGATCGAGCGGGCGCGCATGGACCGGCGCACGGTCCTGCAGTGGGACAAGGACGCGAGCGCCTGGATGGGGCTGGTCAAGTTCGACCTGCTCGGCCTCGGCATGCTCGGCGCGCTGCAGCACACGTTCGACCTCGTCGAGCGGCACCTGGGGGAGCGGTGGGACCTCGACACGATCCCCAAGGAGGAGGCCGGGGTCTACGACATGCTGTGCCTCGCCGACTCGATCGGCGTGTTCCAGGTCGAGAGCCGGGCCCAGATCGGCACGCTGCCTCGTCTGAAGCCGCGGGAGTTCTACGACCTCGCGATCGAGATCGCCCTCATCCGTCCCGGGCCCATCCAGGGCGGTGCGGTCCATCCCTACATCCGCCGTGCGACGGGCAAGGACCCGATCACCTACCCGCACCCGGTCCTCGAACCGGTCCTGGAGCGCACCAAGGGCGTGCCGTTGTTCCAGGAGCAGCTCATGCAGATGGCGATCGCGATCGGTGACTGCACGCCCGACGAGGCCGACCTGCTGCGGCGGGCCATGGGGTCCAAGCGCGGGCTGGAGCGGATCGAGACGTTGCGCGAGAAGCTCTTCGCCGGCATGGCCAAGCACGGCATCACCGGGCAGGAGGCCGACGCGATCTACGTGCGGATCCAGTCGTTCGCGAACTTTGGGTTCGCCGAGAGCCACGCGCTGAGCTTCGCGCTGCTCGTCTACGCGAGCTCCTGGCTCAAGCTGCACTACCCGGCCGCGTTCTGCGCGGCGCTGCTGCGCAACCAGCCGATGGGCTTCTACTCCCCGCAGTCGCTCGTGGCCGATGCACGGCGCCACGGGGTCGAGACCCGACGCCCCGACATCACCCGCTCCCAGGTGCACGCCGACCTCGAGCCGGTGGTCGGCGAGCGAGCCGCCGTCACCGGTCGACCAGCGTGCGCCGAGCGCGTCCAGCCGAAGGTCCCCGACTTCGACCGGTCCGCCGACCACGACCTGGACGGGCATCGCCGCGACGGCGAGCTCGCCATCCGGCTCGGGCTCACCGACGTGCAGGGGATCGGGGCCGAGGTCGCCGAACGGGTCGTGGCCGCCCGCGCCGAGCGCCCCTTCACCGACATGGCCGACGTCGCGCGTCGCACCGGCCTGACGACCGCGCAGATGGAGTCGCTCGCCACGGCGGGGGCGTTCGACGTGTTCGGCCTCTCGCGGCGCCAGGCGATCTGGAACGCCGGCCACACCGACGCGCCGCACCTGCTCGAGGGCACGGCGGTGGTGAGTCCACCGCCCATGCTGCCGGGCATGAGCGACGTCGAGCTCACCGTCGCCGACCTGTGGGCCACGTCGATCTCGCCCGAGCGGCACCCGGTCGAGCACCTGCGACCCCTGCTGGACCGCGAGGGCATCGTGTCGGTGGGCTCGCTGCAGCAGCGAGGCGGCGGCCGCGTCCGGGTCGCGGGTCTCGTCACGCACCGTCAGCGACCCATGACGGCCGGCGGGGTCACGTTCCTGAACCTCGAGGACGAGACCGGCATGCTCAACGTCGTGGTGTTCGCCGACGCGTGGGAGCAGCACCGCCGGGTCTTCCGCAACGCCTCGGGAGTCGTGATCGGCGGCATGCTCGAGGTCACCGAGGACGGGGTGGTCAACCTCGTGGCGGCGACGGTCGAGCGCATCGAGGTCCTCTACCCGCAGGCCACCGGCGCCCTCCCGGCCCGGCACCGCTCCCGCGACTTCCAGTGACGCGAGATGTGCGCCTCCATGCACCGTTCTCGGCACGAGAACGGTGCATGAGGGCGCAAATCTGGGGAGCGAGATCAGAAGTAGTCGTGCACGTGCAGGGGACCGCGCAGGGTCAGTGCGTCCCAGGCGGCGTCGTCGGCATCGGGGCCGTCGAGGTGTCCCGCCAGGCGCAGGTCGGCCGAGCGGTGCGCGCCCGCGAAAGTCAGGGACAGGCCGCCCCGCGTGAGCTCGCGCCCGCCCGCCCCGCCGTCGACCACGCGGGTGCGTCCGTCGGCCACCTCGAGGGTCCGGGTCACGCCGTCGACCGTGAACGGCAGGCTGGCCGTGAGCCCCGGCGGTGCCGGCACGACCTCGAAGGCCCGGACGTCGAGCACGGTGATCGCGTAGGGCGCGGACGAGACCGGAGTGGCGTGCTGACGGCCCACGAGGTGACGCCACGGGGCGATGCCGCTCGTACGGACCACGACGGACGGCACCGTCGACGCGAACGTCGACAGCATCGTCAGCAGCGAGCGCAGGGCGTCGGTGTCGTCGGCCTCGAGATCGTGCACGCTCAGCTCGGCACCCTCGCCGTAGCCGCGGCCGCGGTCCCAGGCGACGTAGCCGACGACGACGCCGTCGCGCTCGGCGACCGTCACCCCGTCGACGCGCAGGGTCGGGGCCTCGGCGAACAACGGCCCGGTGCGGCTGAGCGGACCGTTGCGGCGCGAGACGCCCCGGTCGTGGACGGCCCGGATCGCGGCCGCGTCGTCCTCGTCGGCCCGACGCAGCGGGGTGGATCCTCCGACCGCCAGTCCGGCGGTGGGGACCCGGACACGATCGAGCGACGTGAAGCTCTCGTAGCCCCAGCGCCGGTAGATCGCCGGTGCCGTCGCGAACAGCGTCGAGATCAGGGCGCCGCGCTCTCGAGCCGCCTCGTGCAGGGCGTCGAAGACCGGTGCGAGCAGGCCCTCGCCGCGGTGCTCGGCGACGACGCTGACCCCACCGATGCCGGCCGTCGGTACGCGCACGCCACCGAACCACGACGTGTAGTCGCGGTCCAGAGCCGTCGCGGCGAGGTGACCGTCGACCTCGGCACCCCACCAGCTCTTGCCCGGGGCGTGCAGAGGGACCGGCGGCTCCGGGGGATCAAACGACCCGAACGCATCGCGGAAGCCCTGCGCCATCGCGTCGGTGTCGTCGGTGCCGAGCGGTCGGATCGTCGCAGCCATGCCTGCATCCAATCACGGGTCGAGACGGACGCCGACTTCGTGTTGACATGACCAGAAGCCGGGGTTAGTGTCATGTCCACACAAAGGGAGTTGGCCATGACGACGCAGCGCATCGACCTCGCGGTCTCGACCGTGATCTTCGCGCTGCGTCCGCACCCCCGCACCGGCGACGCGACGCTGTGGCTGCCGCTCGTGCGCCGCATCCGGGAGCCCCACGAGGGTCGGTGGGCCCTGCCGGGAGGGCCTCTGGCGCCCGACGAGGACCTGGCCGCCTCGGCCCGCCACACGCTGGAGCGCACCACGGGCCTGGCCCCCCGCCACCTGGAGCAGCTGTACTCCTTCGGGGCCGTCGACCGCTCGCCCGAGCGCGTCGTCTCGATCGTCTACTGGGCCCTCGTGCGTCCCGACGAGGACGCGCGCGCGATCGACGGCGACAACGTCGAGTGGTTCGTGGCCGACGAGGTGCCGGAGCTCGCGTTCGACCACTCCGCGATCGTCCAGTACGCCCTCGACCGGCTGCGCGCCAAGATCACCTACTCGCCGATCGCGTACGGCTTCCTCACCGACGAGTTCACGCTCGCGCAGGTCCGCGAGGTCTACGAGGCGGTGCTGCGCCGCCCCCTCGACCCCGCGAACTTCCGGCGCCAGGTCCTCGCGACCCATGCGTTGCAGGCCACCGGTGCCCACCTGACGGGCACGAGCCACCGACCGCCCGCGCTCTACCGCTTCGACCGCACCCAGATCCGCCCCGCCCTCACCTTCGAGGAGTCACGATGAGCACCCCCACCCAGGAGCAGTCCGTCCACGACCTGATCGCGGCCGCGCCGTCGGCGAGCTGCGACACCGAGCTCGCCGACGGCCCGTGGCTGTTCGACCTCGTGCCCGGCTACGGTCCGGGCGCGTCCGAGGACGACGTCATCCCGACACCCGTCACCCGTCCGGGCCAGCTGCCGGTCGCGTACCAGCGCATGAGCGACGACGAGCTGCACGCGCGGATCCGCGCGGCCAAGGAGACCCTCGGCGAACGTCTCGTGATCCTCGGGCACTTCTACCAGCGCGACGAGGTCGTGCAGCACGCCGACTTCGTGGGCGACTCCTTCCAGCTCGCCAACGCGGCGCTCACCCGTCCCGACGCCGAGACCATCGTCTTCTGCGGCGTGCACTTCATGGCCGAGACCGCCGGTCCCGACGCGGTGCGGGCGTTCGCGGAGCGGCGCGCGTCGTTCAT
>JALRCA010000029.1 GCA_023257515.1 Aeromicrobium sp. | reverse complement strand
GTTCCGTGACTGGAGTTCAGACGTGTGCTCTTCCGATCTCAGCGGCTCGACGAGCGAGAACTCGAGGTCCTCGGGCAGGCCGCCGACGTTGTGGTGGCTCTTGATGTTGGCCGCGCCCTCGCCGCCGCCGGACTCCACGACGTCGGGGTAGAGCGTGCCCTGCACCAGGAACCTGACCGGGGCGCCGGGAGTCGCGAGGACCTCGCGCTCGGCCTGCTCGAAGGTGCGGATGAACTCGCGGCCGATGATCTTGCGCTTCTGCTCGGGGTCGGTGACGCCGGCCAGGTGGCCGAGGAACGTCTCGCTCGCGTCGACGACCTTGAGGTTGACGCCGGTGGCGGCCACGTAGTCCCGCTCGACCTGCTCGGCCTCACCCTGGCGCAGCAGGCCGTGGTCGACGAAGACCGCGGTGAGCTGGTCGCCGATCGCGCGCTGCACGAGCGCCGTCGAGACCGCGGAGTCGACGCCGCCGGACAGGGCCGAGATGACGCGCGCGTCGCCGACCTGCTCGCGGATGAGGGCGACCTGCTCCTCGACGATGTTGGCGCTCGTCCACGTCGGGGAGCAGCCGGCGATCTCGAGCAGGAACCGCTCCAGGACACGCTGACCGTGCTCGGAGTGCAGCACCTCGGGGTGCCACTGCACGCCGGCGAACCCGCGGGCGGTGTCCTCGAACGCGGCGACGGGTGCGCCGCCGGTCGAGGCGAGGACGTCGAAGCCCTCGGGCGCCGCCGTGACGGCGTCGCCGTGGCTCATCCAGATGCGGTGCGTCTCGGGGATGCCCGCGAGGAGCGTGCCGCCGTGTCCGATCGTGACGTCGGTGCGGCCGAACTCCGACAGGCCCGTGCGGGCGACCGTGCCGCCGAGCGCCGCCGCCATCGCCTGGAAGCCGTAGCAGATGCCGAACACCGGGACCGAGCCGTCGAGGACGCCCGCGTCGAGCTGAGGCGCGCCCGGCGTGTAGACCGACGACGGACCACCCGACAGGATGATCGCCTTGGGGTTCTTGGCGAGCATGTCCTCCGACGACATCGTGCTGGGCACGACCTCGGAGAAGACCCGGGCCTCGCGGACGCGTCGGGCGATGAGCTGGGCGTACTGGGCTCCGAAGTCGACGACCAGGACGGTGTCGTGCTGGGCCTCGGCCGCCGCCTCGGGAGAGAACTCGGGAGCGTCAGTCACGTCCTCGATCCTAGGGCACGGCCCGAGCAGGTCCCCACGACGCCCGCTCGGCCGGCAGGCCCTGGAAAACCGGGGCGAAAAATCTTCTCGGGCATGTCGTAACCCCCGCTGGGAGTGCTCGTTGATCAGGGTGGATCTGGCTACACTCCCTCCCGTCAGAGTCCAGAGCTCCACGCATCGTGGCGCGCCAAGGCCCGGCCCGTGACTCCCTCTCGGCCGGGCCTTGTGCTGTCCGTCGTGGGCCCGACGACCACGGTAGATTGCGACCGATGTCCCTGCTCGAGATCGTCCTCGCCGCGCTGGTGGCGCTGCTCGCCACCGGCCTGCTCGTCACGTCGATCCTGCTCGGCGTCGCACGTCGACGCATCAAGGCGCTGCACCGACGGCTCGTCGAGCAGGGACGCGCCCGGCCCCGTCTGGCGATCCCCACGGCCTCCCAGGCCGTCCGCGGCGTCGTCGGCACCGCGATCCGGGTCAAGGACCACGGGTTCGGCGGGGCGCTCCGCGGCTCGATCGCCGACATCGCGCGCTGGGCCGACGTCGAGCGCCCCGACCTGGTGCGACTGGCCGGGACCGACGGGATCGTCACGATCATCTTCTCCGACATCCAGGACTCGACAGCCCTCAACGACCGGCTCGGCGACCGCGGCTGGGTCCGGCTGCTGGCGCGTCACGACCGTGTCGTCAGCCGGGCGGTCTCTCGTCACGACGGTCACGTCATCAAGTCGCAGGGCGACGGGTTCATGATCGCGTTCGGGTCCGCCGACGAGGCCGTGGCCGCCGCCCTCGACCTGCAGGACGGCCTGGACGGCGCGCGCGGCAGTCTCGCCGACGTCCGGGTGCGGGTCGGGGCCCACACGGGATCGGCGGTGCAGCGCGACGGCGACCTGTTCGGCCGCAACGTCGCCTACGCCGCCCGGGTGGCGGCTCTCGCCGACGGCGGCGACGTGCTCGTCAGCGACGACACCTGGACCCGGCTGGAGTCCGTCGAGGTGGAGTCGGTCGAGACCCAGGAGGTCGAGCTCAAGGGCCTGCCGGGCACCCACCGCGTGCACCGCGTCGTGCGCTCCGCCAGCTGACCCGGCCCAGCCCCGCCCCGCTCCAGACCCAGCCCCGCCCCGCCGGGGTGGGGGCGGGAGTCAGCTGACGCCGGCGATCGGGAGGCGCAGCGCGGCGGGAGCCTCGTCGGGCACCACCGGGCTCTTGGGAGCGACCGGATCCATCTGGCGGAAGCCCTCGCCGACGCTCGGACGCGTGTCGGTCTCACCCTTGTTGGGCCAGTACGACATCGCGCGCTCGGCCTGCGCCGTGATCGTCAGCGACGGGTTGACGCCCAGGTTGGCCGAGATGGCCGAGCCGTCCACGACGTGCAGTCCCTCGTGGCCGAACAGGCGGTGGTACGGGTCGATCACGCCGGTCTCGGGCGAGTCACCGATGCAGGCGCCGCCCATGAAGTGAGCCGTGAGCGGGACGTTGAACGGCTCGCCGATCGTGCCGCCGGCGATGCCCTTCATGTGCTTGGCCATCTTCTGCACCGCGACGTGCCCGGGCTCGATGAACGACGGGTTCGGCGCGCCGTGCCCCTGGCGCGAGCTCAGGCGCCGACCGAACAGACCCCGCTTGGTGAACGTCGTGATCGAGTTGTCGTGCGTCTGCATGACGAGGGCGATGACGGTGCGCTCGGACCAGTGCCGCAGGTCGTAGGCCTTGAACATGCTGGCCTTGTCGCGCCACAGGGCCTTGAGCCACGTCCTCCACCGGGGCTCGTCGAGCGACCCGTCGGTCAGCACGGTCGTCATGAGCGACATCGCGTTGGACCCGCGGCCGTAGCGGCACGGCTCGATGTGCGTGTGCTCGTCGGGGTGGAACGACGACGTGATCGCGACGCCCTCGGTGTAGTCCACGTCGCGGTCGTTGGCGACCGAGCCGAGCAGCGCCTCGGAGTTGGTGCGCGTCAGCAGCCCGAGCCGGTCCGACACGTGGGGCAGACGCCCGGTGTCGCGCATCTTGTGCAGCAGCTTCTGCGTGCCCATCGTGCTGGCCGCGAACACGACCTGCTCGGCGGTGATGACCTTGTGCTTGCGGAAGCGCTTGTTGGTGCGACGCGTCTCGATCTCGTAGCCGCCGCCGGCCCGCGGACGGACCTCGGTGACGGTCGTGAGCGGGTGGACCTCGGCGCCGTTCTGCTCCGCCAGGTAGAGGTAGTTCTTGACCAGGGTGTTCTTGGCGTTGTGGCGGCAGCCCGACATGCACTCACCGCAGTTGCGGCAAGGGTTGCGGTCGGGGCCGGCGCCGCCGAAGAACGGGTCGGCGACCTTCTCGTCCGGGTCGGCGCCGGGGCCACCGAAGAAGACGCCCACCGGCGTCGGGTGGAAGGTGTCGCCCACGCCCATGTCGGTGGCGACCTTCTCCATGACGTCGTCGGCCGGGGTGCGGACGGGGTTCTCCACGACGCCGAGCATCCGCTTGGCCTGGTCGTAGTAGGGCGCGAGCTCGTCGCGCCAGTCGGTGATGTGGCTCCACTGGGCGTCGTTGTAGAACGCCGGCAGCGGCTCGTAG
>JALRCA010000050.1 GCA_023257515.1 Aeromicrobium sp. | reverse complement strand
AGACGCATCGACCACGGCTGGACCAGGCGCACGAGGGCGTCGTAGATCGCGCCGTCGCCGTGGGGGTGCAGACGGCCCATGACCTCGCCGACGACGCGCGCGCTCTTGACGTGACCGCGGTTGTGCCGCAGGTTCAGGTCGTCCATCGTGTAGAGCGTCCGGCGCTGCACGGGCTTGAGCCCGTCGCGCGCGTCCGGGATGGCACGCGAGTAGATCACCGAGTACGCGTACTCGATGTAGCTCGAGTTCATCTCGTCCGTGATGTCGGTGTCGATGATGTGCTCGTCGAACTCCTCGACGGCGGTCGTGCGCGCCATGCGTCCTCTCCGGTCGCTGGTCTGGGGATCCGTCCCATTCTCCCGCGTGCCGCCCGACGCGTGCGGGTGCCACGCCGTCGACCGCGAACTGGCGGACCGATAGGTTGGACCCCGTGGAGAGCGAGACGGTCGAGCGGCCGGGCTGGGAGGCCGACGTCCTGCTCAAGGACGGCCGCGTCGCGCAGCTGCGTCCCATCACCCCGGACGACTCCGACGGACTCGTGGCCTTCTACTCGCGCGTGTCCGACGAGTCCAAGTACCTGCGGTTCTTCGCGCCCTACCCGACGCTGTCGGATCGCGACGTCAAGCGCTTCACCGAGGTCGACCAGGATCGTCGCGTCGCGTTCGTCGTGACGATGCACGACCAGATCATCGGGGTCGGCCGCTACGACGCGGTCGAGGACGACGAGGCCGAGGTCGCGTTCCTCGTCGAGGACGCACACCAGGGGCGCGGTGTCGCGCAGCTGCTGCTCGAGCACCTCTCCCAGGCCGGGCGGGAGCGCGGCATCGCGCGCTTCACCGCCGACGTGCTGCCCTCGAACCACCGCATGATGCAGGTCTTCCGCGAGATGGGCTACCAGGTCGCGGGCCGCGTCGAGGACGGTGTGCAGCGGCTGGAGTTCCGGATCGACCCCACGGACTCCGCGATCGGTGTCATGCGAGCGCGGGAGCAGCGCGCCGAGGCCGCGTCGATCGAGCGCATCTTCGCCGCCCGCAGCATCGCCGTGGTCGGTGCGAGCCGACGCCAGGACTCGATCGGGCAGGCGATGGTGCGCAACCTCGTCCTCGGTGACTACCAGGGCAGCGTCTATGCCGTGAACTCCCAGGCCGAGGCGGTCTCGGGCCTGCCGGCGTTCAAGTCGGTCAAGGACGTGCCGGGCGAGGTCGACCTCGCGATCGTCGCCGTCCCGGCCGAGTCGGTCAACGACGTCGTCCTCGACTGTGCCGCCAAGGGCGTCCACGGACTCGTCGTCATCTCCGCCGGGTTCGCCGAGGAGGGTCCCGCCGGTCGCAAGCGACAGCGGACCCTGTTGAATCTGTGCCGCAGCTATGGTCTGCGGCTCGTCGGCCCCAACTGCCTCGGCGTCATCAACACCGAGGCGCCGGTCAAGCTCAACGCCTCGCTGTCGACCACGATGCCCCCGCAGGGACGCGTCGGATTCTTCTGCCAGTCCGGTGCGCTCGGCACGGCGATCCTCGAGTCGGTGGCCCGCCGCGGCCTGGGCCTGTCGACCTTCGTCTCGGCGGGCAACCGCGCCGACGTCTCCGGCAACGACCTGCTGCAGTACTGGCAGGAGGACTCCTCCACCGAGGTGGTCCTGCTCTACCTGGAGTCGATCGGCAACCCGCGCAAGTTCTCGCGCATCGCTCGTCGCGTCTCGATGACCAAGCCGATCGTGGCGGTCAAGTCGGGGCGTTCCACGCAGGGCGTCCCGGTCGGTCACACCGTCAAGCGCAGCACGGCCCCGCAGGCGGCGGTCGACGCCATGTTCCGCCAGGCCGGCGTCATCCAGGTCGACACCCTGGAGGAGATGTTCGACGTCGGTCAGCTCCTGGCCCACCAGCCGCTGCCGAGCGGCAACCGGCTCTCGATCGTCGGCAACTCCGACGCGATGGGTCTGCTGGTCGCCGACGCCGCGGCGGCAGCGGGTCTCCAGGTGCTCGACCCCGTGCCGCTCGGCGCCGACGCGAACGCCGACGACTTCGAGGTCGCGATCGAGGCGGCACTGGCCAACCCGGACGTCGACGCGCTCATGGTCGTCTACATCCCGCCCCTCAACACGAGCGGCGAGGAGGTGGCCGACGTGCTCGCTGCGGTGGGCGAGCAGTCCGACAAGCCGATCGTGTCGACGTTCCTCGGCAGCGAGGGCATCCCCGAGCTGTTGCGCGTCGCCGACGTCGGCGGCGGCTCGGCCGGCCGCGGGTCCGTGCCGTCGTACCCGGCGCCCGAGTCGGCCGTGCGCGCGCTGGCCCGCGTGGTCAACTACGCGGAGTGGGTCGCTCGCGACCACGGCGAGTTCCCCGTCTCGCTCGACCACCGCACCGGCGATGCACGCGCCCTGGTGCGCGACGTGCTGGCCAAGGCACCACGCGGCGCGATCCTGTCGACGGACCAGGTCCACGGTCTCCTCGCCTGCTACGGCATCGACCTGTGGACGTGGATCAACGTGCACACCAAGGACGAGGCGATCGCGGCGGGCGAGGAGCTCGGGTGGGACGTCGTGCTCAAGGCCGGCAGCGAGCACCTGCGGGCCCGGCCCGACCTGGCCCACATCTGGCGTGGCATCCACGACGCCGACGACATGGCCGAGGCGTGGGACAACCTGACCGGCTGGACCGGCATGCGTGCCGAGACCAAGTTCTTCGTGCAGCGCTCGGCGCCTGACGGTCTGCCCGTCTCGTTCTCCGCCCAGGAGGACCCGCTGTTCGGACCGCTCGTGTCGTTCGGGCTCGCCGGCGCACCCAGCGAGCTGCTCGGTGACCGCTCCTACGGCATCCCGCCGCTCACCGACAGCGACGCCGAGGAGATGATCAGCAGCCTGCGCTCCGCCCCGCTGCTCTACGGCTACCGCGGGTCGGAGCCGCTCGACATCGCGAGGATCCAGGACGTCATCCTGCGGCTCGCGGCCCTCAAGGACGATCTGCCCGAGATCGCCGAGCTCGACCTGGAGCCGGTGCTCGTGAGCGGGTCCACCCTCACCGCGGTCAGTGCGCGCGCCAAGGTCGTCCCGTCGACCGACAAGCGCGGCGAGTGGTACGTGCGGCGCCTGAGCCGACCCTCCGCGCCGGGGGATACGCTGGCGTGATGAGGCGCGACCAGACGACCGGGGTGTTCGACGAGATCTCCCGCAGCGGCTACTACCCCGAGATCGTCGCCGCGGGTCTGCAGGACGCGTTGGCCGGAGAGACCGTGCTCGCGCACGTCGTCCACCACGAGCCGACGTTCGAGCGCGACGAGATCCGGCGCCACATGACGGTGCTCGTCCTCACTGCGTCGCGGCTCGTGCTCGTGCACACCGACGAGCACCCGCCGGACGACATGCTGCCGCAGCCGTACACCTCGACCACCAGCGAGGCGGTGCCGATCGAGCAGGTCCGTTCCGTGGTCGTCACCCGCATGGTCTCGACGCAGACGAGCCGTCTGGCCGAGGCCGTGCTGACCGTCGGCTGGGGGGCGGTGTCGCGCCTCGACCTCGAACCGGCCTCGTGCAGCGACCCCGAGTGCGACGCCGACCACGGCTACACCGGCAACCTGACCGGCGACGACTTCTCGCTGCGCCTCAGCGCCACGGCCGACGGCGGGGGAGCGGTCGAGCGGCTGCTCGAGTTCGCGCGCGTGCTCTCGGCCGCCACCTCCGGCACGGGCACCGCCGCACGGTGAGCGACTACCCCGGACCGGGCGGCAGGCCCGGCCTGACCGAGGTGCTGCCGTCGGTCGCCGCACGGCTCGGCGCTCCCAGCTTCACCGACACCCTGGGCGTGCCCGACGCGCAGCGCTACGTCGTGCTCGTCATCGACGGTCTCGGCGCGCAGCTGCTGGCCGAGCACGCCCCGCTGGCACCGTTCCTCGCGTCGCTGCCGAGCGTCAGCCCGCTGGTCTGTGGCGTGCCGTCCACGACGGCCACGAGCCTGACCTCCCTCGGCACCGGGCTGGCGGCCGGTCGCCACGGCGTCGTCGGGTACACGTCACGCGTGCCGTCCACCGGCCGGCGCATGAATGCCCTGACCTGGGACGACAGCGTCGACCCCGAGACGTGGCAGCCGTACCCGACGGTCCTGGGCCGGCTGCACGACGCGGGCTACGCGGCCTCCAGCGTCAACTCCGCCGACTTCGAGCACAGCGGCCTGACACGCTGCAGCCAGCGCGGCGCACCGTTCCACGGCATCGAGTCGGTGTGGGAGCGGCTCGACGTGGTGCTCGACGTCGTCGAGTCCTCGCCGCGCGGTCTGGTCTACGCCTACGAGTCACGCCTGGACCACACGGGGCACCACAAGGGCTGCACCTCGGCCGACTGGCGCGACGTCCTGACCGCGATCGACGGCGAGGTCGAGGACCTGCGACGCGAGCTGCCCGCCGACACCGCGCTGCTGGTCACGGCCGACCACGGCATGGTCGACGTGCCGATGGACGGCCGGTTCGACGTCGACCGCGTGCCCCGGCTGCGCGACGGCGTCGAGATGCTCGCGGGAGAGGCCCGGTTCCGGCACCTCTACACCGCGCCGGGCGCGGCGGCCGAGGTCGCCGAGCGCTGGCGGGCCGAGCTGGGGGACCGGGCCGTGGTCCGGCTGCGAGACGAGGGTGTCGAGGACTGGTTCGGACCGCTCGAGGCCTCGGTCGCGCCACGGATCGGTGACGTGCTCGTCGCCTCGCTCGGCGACTTCTCGGTCTTCTCCTCGCGCGAGTTCGCGCTGGAGACGCGGATCCGCGGCGTGCACGGCTCGGTCACCGAGGTCGAGCTCCAGGTCCCGCTGCTGGCCGCCCTCTGACCCCGGTCCTTCCGGAGGCACGGATCAGGGGAAGGGGAGCGGCTCGGCGGGGATGCGGCCGTGCTCGCGGGCGCGGCTCGTCGTCATGCCGGTGCGGTGGTGCTGGCGGCACAGCACCTCGTAGGCGACCTCGGCGGGCTCGGTGACGGCGTCGTCGACATCGCCCACGACGATCACCTCGCCCTCGGTGACCATGACGCCGTTCTCGGTCCGGGCGTTGTGCGTGGCTCGGCGCCCGCACCAGCACAGGGCCTCGACCTGGAGCACCTCGGTCCGGTCGGCCAGCTCGACCAGCCGCGCCGACCCCGGGAAGAGTCGGGTGCGGAAGTCGGTCAGGATGCCGAAGCAGAACACGTCGATCTGCAGCTCGTCGACGACCTTGGCGAGCTGCTCGATCTGTGCCGGCGTGTAGAACTGCGACTCGTCGCAGATGATGTAGTCAATCCGCGAGCCGTGCGTGAGCGCGTCGACGACGTGGTCCCAGAAGTCGAAGTCCTCGTCGACCTCGATCGCGTCGTGCGACAGGCCCAGCCGACTCGTCAGGACGGCCGGTCCGGTGCGGTCCTGGCAGACGTAGATCCGGCCGACCCGACCCCGCACGGCGTGGTTGTGGTTCGTCTGCAACGCCAGCGTCGACTTGCCGGCGTCCATCGTGCCGGTCCAGAAGGTGAGCTCAGCCACGGCACGTCACCGCGGCGTCGCTGCACGCCTCAGTCGTCACGTCCGCCGAACATGATCTCGTCCCAGCTGGGCACGCGGCGGCGCTCCTGCTTCTTCTTGCGGGGAGCGACCGAGTCGTTGACGGCGACGTGCGACTCCTCGTCGTCGGCCTGGGCGAAGAGGTCGTCGAGCGAGTCCTGCTCGGGAGCCGGTGTGGGCTCGTTGGTCTGCTGTGCCGCCAGGGCCTGCTGCTCGAGAGCGCGACGATCGCGTGCCTCGGCGAGCGAGGACACCGCGGCCCGCGGCTCGTCGTCCACGGGCTCCACCACGACGGCCTCGACCGCGGGC
Source organism: Aeromicrobium sp. (assembly GCA_023257515.1). GTDB lineage: Bacteria > Actinomycetota > Actinomycetes > Propionibacteriales > Nocardioidaceae > Aeromicrobium. The sequence continues at coordinate 12,769 of JALRCA010000050.1, read as the reverse complement.
GTCTCCTCGACCGGTCCGACGTCGGGTCCGGCCGAGGGGGCGTCGGCCTCGCGCTCGCGGATCGCATCGGCGATGGCCATGTTGGTCTGCTCGGGCAGCGCGACGTCGCCGACCAGGTCGTGGGCGGTCTCGTCGCCCGGCACCACGTACCGTCCCTTCGTGTCGTAGACGAAGGTCGCCGCCTCGGGCGCGTCCGGCGGGGTCACCGCGACCGTCCAACGCCCGTCCTCGCGACGCCACGCGTCCCAGTGCACCGACTCTGGGGGCACACCCTGTCCGGCCAGGTGCTCGTCGACGACGGCGCCCAGCTGCACGCCGGTGCCGGTCGCGTGCCGACGTCGGATCGTGGTGCGCCGGGCCTGCTCGGCCATGTACTCGCGCTCGGCGAGCACGGGACCGGCGAACGTGGCGACGGCGTCGACCTCGACACCGGCGGAGTCCGCGACCTGCTGCGGGCTCTCGCCACGGCGGATCCGTGCCTGGATGTCGCGAGGGCTGAGGGTGGGCGTGTCCATCGTCTTCTCCGTCCGACGGGTGGCGCGGGCGACACGGTCGGCGGCCTCGAGCAGCCCACGAACCGCATCGACGGGGGTACCGAACGTCTCGCCGGTGTCCGCGTCGCGCAGGATCAGGAGGCGGCCGTCGTCGCTGAGTCGGTCAGGCCCGATGTCGCGCATGCCGTCCTCCCCACGTTGTCCTGGTTCCATCGTAGGGACCGGGAGCGCCCGATCCTGGCAGGACACGCCCTCACAGGGAGAGCCCGAGGAACGCGGGGTCGGGGTTGCCGAAGCGGTGAGCGGTGACGCTGACCGCCTGCTCGCGCAGGAAGGGCAGGAGCTCGACTCGCGCCGACGACGTGACCGATCCCGCGTGGACCGCGACGTCGGGATCACCGTCGACGGCGGCATGCACCCCGTGCGCTGCCGACCCGATGAGGCGGATGCGGGCCGGACGCTCCGCCGCGATGCGCGCCAGCCAGGCCCCGTGGTCCTCGACGACGTGGTCGTCGGCCAGGCCAGCGGGGAGCGGGACGGGACTGCTGACCGTGACCGGGGCGCCGCAACGCGCCGCGGCGGCGAGCACCCGAGCGTCGTCCCAGGTGCGTCCGCTGCAGCGGACCTCGACCGGCACGGGTCGGTAGCGCAGGACGTTGCGCTCGACGCCGAGGCCGCTGACGTCCTTGGACGCACCGAACTCGCGGCGCCAGGCGGTCTCGTCGGCCGCCAGCGCCTGCTGGAGCGAGTCCGCCGCCTCGTCGTCGAGATGTGGCACCGCGGCGTCGAGCACCCGCTGCGCCTGCGGTCCGACCTCGGCCGTGTAGCGGCGCCGCAGCGGTGCGGGTGTCCACCGGCCCAGGTGGACGAGGTAGTTGGGACCGCCGGCCTTGCTCGTCGTGCCGACGGTCGACCGCTTCCACCCGCCGAACGGCTGGCGCTGCACGACGGCACCGGTGATGCCGCGATTGACGTAGAGGTTGCCCGCCTCGACACGCTCGACCCAGTGCTCGACCTCGACGGGGTCGAGCGAGTGGATGCCCGCGGTGAGGCCGTAGTCGGTGGCGTTCTGCCACTCGAGTGCCTCATCGAGGGAGTCGGCGTGCATCAGGCCGAGGATCGGGCCGAAGTACTCGGTGCGGTGGAACTCGCTGCCGGGTCGCACGCCGGTGCGGATGCCGGGGGACCAGAGTCGACCGGTCGAGTCGAGCGGCTTGGGCTCCAGGAGCCACCGCTCACCCTTGCCGAGCGAGGTGAGTCCGTCGGCGAGCTTGCCGCGAGGTTCCTCGACGACCGGACCCATCGCGGCCTCGGGATCGCTGGGCCACGCGACGTGCATCGACGAGACAGCGTCGAGGAGCTGGCGGCGGAACCGCTCGGACGTGCCGACCGAGCCGACGAGGATGCCGAGGCTCGCCGCCGAGCACTTCTGGCCCGCGTGGCCGAACGCGCTCTTGGCCAGGTCGGCGACCGCGAGGTCGAGATCGGCGCTCGGGGTGACCACGATGCCGTTCTTGCCGCTCGTCTCGGCGAGCAGGTGCAGGTCGGGTCGCCACGAGCGGAACAGGGCGGCCGTCTCCCAGGAGCCCGTCAGGATCACCCGGTCGACATCCTGGTGCGCGACGAGCGCCTGGCTCAGGGGCCCCTCGTCGAGGGTGGCGTAGCGCAGGACCTCCCGGGGGACGCCGCCCTGCCAGAGCGCCTCGACCATGACGGCGGCGCACCGCTGGCTCTGCGGCGCGGCCTTGATGATGACGCCGCTGCCGGCGGCCAGCGCCGACAGCACCGACCCTGCGGGGATCGCGACCGGGAAGTTCCACGGCGGCGTGACCACGGTGAGACGCGCCGGCTCGAAGCGAGCGCCGTCGACCGCGGCGAGGCGCTTGGCGGACTCGGCGTAGTAGTGCGCGAAGTCGATGGCCTCGCTGACCTCGACGTCGGCCTCGGCGATGGTCTTGCCGGTCTCGGCGGCCATGACGGCGATCAGGTCGCCTCGGCGCGCCGAGAGCGCCCCCGCCGCCTGGTGCAGCACCCACGAGCGGACGTCTGCGCCGAGTGCCGACCACTCGGCGCCCGCGCGTCGCGTGGACCGCACGATCGTCTCGAGCGTGGCCGGTCCGTGGACCTTGTTCTCCTGGATCGTGGCGGTGCCGACCGTGGTGTAGGTGGAGCGCGTCAGGAGACTGCGACCCCAGGACCGGTTGGCGGCGGTCGACGGATCGGTGTCGGCGGTGTTCTGGAAGCCGTCGGTGTGCAACGTGACGCGTTCGGTGTGCCGGTCCTGCACGCGGTGCGGGACCGGCACGACGTCGTCGAGCGCCTTGACCGAGGCGAGGAAACGCTCGGCCTCGCGGTCGAACGAGGCGGGGTCGTCGGCCAGCTCGAACGCCGCCGACATGAAGTTGTCCGAGCTCGAGTTCTCCTCGAGCCGGCGGACGAGGTAGCTGATCGCGACGTCGAACTCGTCGGGGTGCACGACCGGCGTGTAGAGCAGCAGGTGACCGACGGCCTCGCGGACGGCGGCCACCGGACCGCCGTCCATGCCCAGCAGCATCTCGAACTCGACGCCGTCGCGGACGTCACGGTCGCCGGCGAGGAGCCAGGCGTACGCGACGTCGAAGAGGTTCTGCCCGGCCACGCCGATCCGGACGTTCGCGATCCGCTCGGCGGTGAAGGCCCAGTCGAGCACGCGCTTGTAGTTGGTGTCGGTGTCCTGCTTGGAGCCCCAGGTCGCGAGCGGCCAGTGGTGCATCGTGGCGTCGACACGCTCCATGGCGAGGTTGGCGCCCTTGACGACGCGGACCTTGACCGGCGAGCCACCGGCGGCACGGCGCTCCGACGCCCAGGACTGCACGTGCTGCATCGCGCCGAGCGCGTCGGGCAGGTAGGCCTGCAGCACGATGCCCGCCTCGAGGTCGGGGAACTCGTCGAGCACGCGCGTGAAGACCGCGACCGTCAGGTCGAGGTCGCGGTACTCCTCCATGTCGAGGTTGATGAAGGAGCCTCGCGACGAGGCCTCCTCGTACAGCGGGCGCAGGCGCTCGACGACACGGTCCACGGTCTCGTCGAACGCCCACATCGACAGCTGGCTGGCGACGGCCGAGACCTTGACCGAGACGTAGTCGACGTCGTCGCGGCGCAGGAGCTCGAGGGTGCTGTCACGTCGCCGCACGGCCTCGGCCTCGCCGAGCACCGCCTCGCCGAGCAGGTTGAGGTTGAGCCGGTCGCCGCCCTTGCGCAGCCGCGCCACCGCTCGCCCGAGCCTGGCCGGCCGCGCGTCGACGACGAGGTGGCCGACCATGCGCCGCAGCGTCGAGCGAGCCGTGCGGACCACGAACCCCGGGAGCAGCAGCGAGAACAGCGCCCCCAGCCGGAGCAGGAGGCGCTGGTGCCAGGGCAGGAACCGGGGGATCGTGCGGGCGAGCCGGCGCAGGTTGGCCGCCGCGACCTTCGGGTCCTCGGGCCGGACGACCCGGTCGACGAAGCCGAGCGTGAAGTCGAGTCCGTGCGGGTCCTTGAGCAGCTTGGCCAGGCGGGCGCCCGCCTTGTCGGAGCGACCACGCCGCTTCGGCGGGGCAGCGGTCCACGATCGGACGAGTTCGACGCTGCGGTCGGCGAGCGAGGGTTCGGTCATGGCACGGGCAACGTTAGTCGGTGGACGGGCTCGGCACGAGGGGACTCACGGTTCGGTCGGGCCGCTTCATGATCCAGACGACCGCGGTGGCGATCCCGGCCGACAGCAGGGGCACCAGGAAGCCCGTCGAGGCGTCGATCACGTCGACCACGTGGCCCGAGATGGCGGCGCCGGGTGCCACTCCGACCGCGAGGCCGGTGCTCGTCCAGCTGAGGGCCTCGGTGAGACGCCCGGCCGGCACGACGGACTCGACGAGCGCGGTGGCCGCGATGAGGGTGGGAGCGACCATGAGACCCGTCGCGAACACGGCGGCGACCAGCAGGACGAGCGAGTCGGCGAGGAGCAGCGGCAGGAAGGTCGCCGTGAGCACGACCGACGTCCAGCGCAGGCGCGCGAAGGGGTCGGAGGCGGGGAAGGCGCCCGCGACGGTGCCCGCCACGAGACTGCCGGAGGCCCAGACGGCCAGCACGAGTCCGGCACTGCCGCGTCGGCCCAGCTCGTCGGTGAAGGCCACGACGAGGACCTCGGTCGAGCCGAACAGGACGCCGAGCCCCACGGACGCCACGACGATCGGCGTCAGCACGCTCCAGGGCATGATGCCCCGCGCCGAGCCAGACAGCGTGCCGGGTGGCGGAGCCGTGCGACGTTGTGCCGCGTAGGCCCAGCTGCCCAGCGTCGTGGCGGCCGCGGCGAACGCGAGCCCCGCCGGGAGTGCGACCTGCAGCGTCAGGAAGGTGACGAGGACCGGTCCGACGACGAACACGACCTCGTCGAGCACGGCCTCCCAGGCGAACGCGGTGCCCAGCAGCTCGCGGTCGTCCCGCAGGACGTGACTCCAGCGCACGCGGACGAACGACCCGGTCTGCGGCACGCTCACACCTGCCAGAGCCGCGCACACGTGCGGCCAGGGTGCGTCCCAGTCGGACTGGACCGCCACGACGGTCATCGCCAGTCCGACGGCCACGAGGGCACCGGCGGCGAGACACACCGGGGCCTGCCCGAGCCGATCGGCCAGTCGGCCCTGCAACGGGGCGCATGCTGCCGCCGCCGCGATGAAGGAGGCGGACACGAGCCCCGCGGAGCCGTACGACCCGCCGTTCTCCGTGACGAGCAGCACGATGCCGAGCGCCACCATCGAGAGCTGGAACCGGGAGACCAGAGCGCTGATCGTGAACGCCGGCGCCCCCGGGGTGCGCAGCACCCGGCCGAAGGTCGTCCGCACGTCGTGCCCCCTGTTTCTCGACCCGTCGAGCGACGGATGCCCAGGCAGCGTACACAAGCCGTGCGTGGGACCATGGCGCCATGGATCCAGCCCCCTTCGACGCGTTGCTCCTGGTGTCCTTCGGCGGGCCCGAGCAGCCCGAGGACGTCGTCCCGTTCCTCGAGAACGTCACCGCCGGTCGCGGTATCCCTCGCGAGCGCCTGGAGCAGGTGGGGGAGCACTACTTCCTCTTCGGCGGCAGGTCACCGATCAACGACCTGAACCGGGACCTGCTTGCCTCGCTGCGCACCGAGCTGGCCGATCACGGCGTGGAGCTGCCCGTCTACTGGGGCAACCGCAACTGGGACCCGTACCTGCGCGACACGATGCGCCAGATGGTCGACGACGGTGTCCGGCACGCCGCCTACGTCGTGACGAGCGCCTACTCCTCCTACTCCGGCTGTCGGCAGTACCGCGAGGACCTGGCCGGGGCCGTCGAAGGCCTCGACCTCGCGCTGACCCGCGTGCGTCTGTACTTCAACCACCCGGGGTTCGTCGCCCCCTTCGTCGACGCGACGGCTGCCGCGTTGCGCGACGCTCCCGAGGGCACCCACGTCGTGTTCGTGACGCACTCGATCCCGGATGCCATGAACGACGCGAGCGGGGGTCCTGGGGTCGGCGCCTACCGGACCCAGCACGAGGAGGTCATGCGCCTGGTCGTCGACGGTGTCCGGGACCGCGGAGCGACCGTCGCCGACCACGACCTCGTCTACTGCTCCCGGTCCGGGTCCCCGCACACGCCGTGGCTCGAGCCCGACGTCAACGACCACCTCGAGGACCTCGCCAAGCGAGGGGTGCCCGGTGCCGTCGTCGTGCCGATCGGCTTCGTCTCGGACCACATGGAGGTCGTGTACGACCTCGACACCGAGGCTGCGGCGACCGCCGAGCAGCTCGGCCTGTGGTTCCGCCGGGTGGCCACCCCCGGCACGCACCCGGCGTTCGTCGCGATGCTGCGCGACCTCGTCGTGGAACGCGCCGCCTCGGCACGCGGCGAGGAGCCACGGCGAGCCGTCGTGGGACGGTGCGCGCCCAACCCCGACGTCTGCCCGGCCGGCTGCTGCGCCAATCTGCGCGCGCCCCTGCCGGCGGTGCCGTGAGGTGGAGGTCGTGAGCGAGGAGCTCGTGCGGCTGGCCCGTCAGGTGGGCCGAGAGGCGGCGTCCCTCGTGCGTGCGCGTCGCCCGGAGGGCCGGGTCGACGTGACGGCCACGAAGTCGAGTCCGACGGACGTCGTCACGGCCGTCGACACGGCGAGCGAGGAGCTCATCCGGTCGCGGCTGCTGGGCGAGCGCCCGGACGACGGGTTCCTCGGCGAGGAGGGCGACGGCATCGAGGGCGCCTCCGGCGTCGTGTGGGTGGTCGACCCGATCGACGGCACCGTGAACTTCGTCTACGGCATCCCGGCGTACGCCGTCTCGATCGCCGCGCGCGTCGACGGGGTCGTCCGGGCCGCCTACGTGACCAACGTCGCATCGGGCGAGGAATGGGGTGCGGTGCGTGGTGCGGGCAGCTGGCGATGGGTCGCGGACGAGCGGCGGGCCCTCACGCCCCAGCCCGTCGCAGAGCTCTCCCAGGCCTTGGTCGGGACGGGGTTCAGCTACTCGCGCGAGGTGCGCGAGAAGCAGGCGGCAGCGGTCGGACGACTGCTGCCACAGGTGCGCGACGTGCGTCGTATCGGGGCCGCGGCACTCGACCTGTGCTCGCTCGCCGAGGGACGGCTGGATGCCTACGTCGAGCAGGGGCTCAAGCCCTGGGACGTGGCCGCCGGAGGACTCGTGGCCCACGAGGCCGGGATCGTCGTGACGGGTCTCGACGGGGCGCCCGACGAACGGCTCGTGATGGCGACCCATCACGCCCTGGCAGAGGAATACTTCGAGGTCGTGCGCGCTTGTGGGTTCTGAGCAGGACACGCCCCGATCGGGCGGCTGCTCAGGATTTGGACCGGCATGCAACAATCTCGCCGGTTGCAAGCACACGACGGAGGGTTCATGGCTACCGATTACGACGCGCCTCGCAAGACCGACGAGGAGCAGTCCGAGGACAGCATCGAGGAGCTGAAGGCGCGTCGGCACGAGAAGAACTCGGGCAAGGTCGACGAGGACGAGGTCGAAGCGGCCGAGTCCTTCGAGCTGCCCGGGGCGGATCTCTCCCACGAGGAGCTGGCGGTCCAGGTCGTGCCGAAGAAGCAGGACGAGTTCACGTGCTCGTCGTGCTTCCTGGTGCACCACCGCTCGCAGCTCGCGGGGGAGCGCAACGGGCAGCCCATCTGCCGCGACTGCGACTTCTGAGCAGACCCCACACGGGGACTCGCGCCGACACGCGTTCGGAGATCGAGCCCGGCATCGACATCGATGCCGGGCTCCTTTGCGCCCCGACGCCCGCTCTCGGACCCTGACCCCCTCTCGGACCCTGCCCCTCAGGGACCGACGTACGAGAGGGACTGATGAGCTCGCAGGGACACGGTGGGCTCAGCGGCGCTTGCGCTTCGCCTTCCGGCCGGGCTTCTCGTCCTCGGGCTGGGGCAGGGGCACCGGCTCGGCCTTCGTGAGCGGCTTCATGCCGGGCGGGAGGTCGCCCGTGGAGCGGACCCAGTAGGTCGTCATGTAGCGACGCACGAGGAGCTTGACCAGCTCGACGAGGGCGCCGCCGACGACCGCCCAGGCGACGGCCTCGCGGGTCGCGACCTCCGGGTGGCGACCGTTGATCGGGGGCTTCTTGCCGGTGACCGCGCGCCACGCGGTCTGGGAGACCTCGCGGGCCAGCAGCCCGGCCACGATGGTCGAGCCGCGGTCGAGGATGCGCCACGTCCCCTTGCTTCGCGCGCCCTGCTTCGGCGTCGTGCTCGCGGGCGACTCGGTCGTCGCGCGACGCTTGCTACGCCTGCCCATCGGGATCCTCCTGGGTCGGGGTGGTGGTGTCCGTACGTCCGGGGAGAGCCTCGACCGCCGCGACAAACGCCTCGGGTCGGCGACTCGAGACGAGCCAGTACGGCGTGGGGTCGGCCGGGTCCACGACGGCGAGCGCGACGCCGCGATCGACGTAGGGGCGGGTCAGCAACCAGGCCCGGGCGTCCGCTCCCGGACCGAGCCGCTCACGCATCTGGGCGGGGCCGAGCGCCTCGGCCGTGCCGACGTGCGCGGGATCGAGCCGGGCCCGGCCGACCTGCACGCCGGTCTCGTCGACGACCAGCAGGACCGACCCGTAGGACCACACCGCGAGGGCCGCGAGCACCCCTCCGACGACCGCGGCGACGACGGCGAGCGCCGGGGTGGCGGCGACGTAGACGATCCAGCCGCACACGAGCGCGAACACGGCGGCCCCCACCCACCAGGCGGCGGGGGCGACGAGTCGCTCGTGGTGACGTGGCACGCCCTCAGCCTGCCGCATCCGGGGACTGCGCGCGTCGGTAGGGTCGCGCGCATGGTGCAGATCGCCCTCAGCCGCCTCGATCCTCAGCTGCCGGTCCCGTCCTACGCCCACGCCGGCGACGCCGGCGCCGACCTCCATGCCGCCGAGGCCGTCTCGCTGGGGCCCGGGGAACGCGCGCTCGTGCCGACCGGCGTCGCGATCGCGCTGCCCGAGGGCTACGCCGCGTTCGTGCACCCGCGCTCGGGTCTGGCACTGCGGCACGGGCTGTCCGTCGTCAACACGCCGGGGACGATCGATGCCGGCTACCGCGGGGAGATCAAGGTGCTGCTCGTCAACCACGACCTCCACGACCGGGTCGACCTGGCACGTGGTGACCGCATCGCCCAGCTGGTGGTGCAGCGGGTCGAGCGTGCGGACTTCATCGAGGTCGCGTCCCTCGACGCGACGACCCGCGGCGACGGTGGGTACGGTTCGACGGGTGTGGCGGCACCGAGCGCATCCGAGACACCCGAGGGGGACTGATGGGACTGTTCAACCGCAAGGGAGCACCTGAGGGGCGCGACGACGACGCGTCCGTCGACGACGCGGGCATCGACCTGTCCGAGGCGGCGACGCCCGGGGGTCCCTGGGACGACTCGACGGCTCCTGCCGGCATCGACGACGACCCGACCTACCTCGACCTGGGCTCGCTCAAGATCAAGGGTCGCCCGGGTTTCGGTCTGCAGCTCCCGCAGGACGACGACGCCGGCACGATCGGCTCGGTCGTCCTCGTGACCGAGGAGTCGGCGCTCGAGCTGCGTGCGTTCGCCTCGAGCCGCAGCGGCGGGCTGTGGGACGAGGTCCGCTCCGACCTGCTGGAGGAGGTCGGCCGGCTCGAGGGTGAGGCCGAGGAGGTGACCGGGCCGTTCGGCACCGAGCTCCGTGCCCGTGTGCCCGTCGAGCTGCCGGACGGCGAGGCCGGCTTCCAGCCCAGCCGCATCGTCGGCGTCGAGGGCCCGCGCTGGTTCCTGCGGGCGACCTTCCTCGGCCAGGAGGCGCTCGAGCCGAGCGACGACGGGCTGCTCATGGACGCGCTGCGCGACGTCGTCGTGATCCGGGGCGAGGAGCCTCGTCCCGTGCGTGAGCCGCTGCTCATCCAGGTCGGCGAGGGCATCGAGCTGGTCCCGGCCGACGAGGCCGAGGACGTCGATGCGGGCACCGATCAGCAGCGACCGGAGGCCGGCACGTGAGTCGTCCTGCCCGGTCCGACGAGACCCCGGTGGCGCGAACCCGGCGGACCTACACTGGAGGCATGACAGGTCTGCTCGGACGCCGCTCGCGCCGCCTCTCCGTCGAGGACGAGGAGGACGGCGAGCTCAAGGTCGAGGCCGCCAACGCCGGCTGCACCCTCATCGGGTCGCAGGCCGAGCGTCGGGTGTGCGCGGTCCACGGTGTCGTACGGTCCGTGACCGTGCGTCCGGCGGGGGCCGCCCAGGCGCTCGAGGTCGAGCTGTACGACGGTTCCGGCTCCGTCACCCTGATCTGGCTCGGCCGCTGCTCGATCCGGGGCGTGGCGCCCGGCCGCAAGCTCACGGCTCACGGCCGCTTCGGTCGTCGCGGCACGGAGCGTGTGGTCTACAACCCGCGCTACGAGCTCGACGCGTGACCGCTGAGGTCCCAGAGCCGTTGGGCGGCGGTCGCGAGCGTGCCGCCGCGACGGTCGAGGAGCTCGTGCGCACGAAGCTCGCCGAGGCCCTCGGCGGTGGACGCGGTGTCGTCGAGAGTGCCGTGCCGACGATCGTCTTCACGATCACGTGGTTGACCACGAAGGACATGCGGCTCTCGCTGACGTCGAGCATCGGCTTGACGGTGGTGCTGCTCCTCGTGCGCCTTGCGCAACGCTCGAACCCGCAGTTCGTGCTCAACGCGCTCGTGGGCATCGGCATCGGCGCTCTCTTCGCCTATCGCGCGTCCCAGTCCGGCGGCTCGGAGGAGGACGTGGCGCGAGCGGTGTTCACGCCCGGGTTGCTGATCAACGGTGGCATCGCCCTGCTCATGACGCTCACGATCGTGGTCGGATGGCCCCTCGTCGGGTTCCTGATCGGGTCGCTCGCAGCCGACCCCACCGAGTGGCACCGAGACAAGGGCGTCGTGCGCCTGAGCTCGCAGCTGACCTGGGTGCTGGTCGCGCCGTGTCTCATCCGGCTCGCGGTGCAGCTGCCGCTGTGGCTCGACCACCAGATCGCGCTCCTCGGCGTCACGAAGATCGCGCTGGGCTGGCCGCTGCAGCTCGCGACCTTCGCCGTCATGGCCTGGATGCTGTCGCGCAACCGCACACCCCTCGAGGACGACACCGTCCTCTGACCTCGGGCCGAGCCGGGGGCGCTGATTCCCAGGCTCGCCGGGGAACCAGCGCGCGTAGCACGGTTCTTCGTCGCGAACCCTGGGTCGCAACAGCGCCTTCGTGACGAGAACCGGGCCCGGTGGGTTCGCGGGGCGCTGATTCCCTGGCGAGCCTGGGAATCAGCGGCGCCGGCCGCGCCGCGGGTCAGGACTTGGGCGAGAGCAGCGCGCCGAGCTCGTCCTCGGCGTCCTCGGGGGAGACGAACAGGAGCTCGTCGCCGGCCTCGAGGCTGCGGTCGCCGTCGGGGGTCTGGATGCTGTTGTCGCGCAGGATCGCGACGAGCACCACGTCGTGGGGCCACGGCACGTCGCGGACGCGCTGACCGACGAACGGGGAGTGGTCCGGCATCGTGAGCTCGACCAGGTTGGTGTTGCTCTGGCGGAACGTGAAGAGCCGCACCAGGTCGCCGACCGTCACGGCCTCCTCGACGAGCGCCGACATGAGGCGCGGGGTCGAGACCGAGACGTCGACGCCCCACGACTCGCTGAACAACCACTCGTTGCTGGGGTGGTTCACGCGGCCCACGGTGCGAGGGACCGAGAACTCGGTCTTGGCCAGCAGCGAGACGACCAGGTTGACCTTGTCGTCGCCGGTCGCGGCGATCACGACGTCACACGTCTGGAGCTGTGCCTCCTCGAGCGAGGACATCTCGCACGCATCGGCCAGCAGCCACTGCGCCTGGGGCACCGAGTCCGCGCGGATGGAGCCGGGCGACTTGTCGATGAGCAGCACCTGGTGACCGTTCTCGGTGAGCTCCTTGGCGACGGAACGGCCCACGGCCCCGGCGCCGGCGATCGCGACACGCATCAGTCGTCCTCCGGTCCGGCCTCGAGCACCGTGAGCACCCGCTCGGCCTCGTCATGCCGCATGAAAATGCTGAGCAGGTCGCCCTCCTGCATCACGGTGTCGTGGGTGGCGATGGTGCCGGCACCGAGCCGGGTCAGGTAGGCCACGCGTGCTCCGGCGGCCTCCTCGAGGTCGCCGATGCGACGACCGATCCACGGGAACGGCGTGTAGAGCGAGTCGAGGCGCAGCTGGCCCGAGGGGTCGCGCCACGCCGGCTCGGAGCCCGCCGGCAGCAGACGGCGCAGCACCTGGTCGGCGGCCCACGGCACGGTGGCCACCGTGGGGACGCCCAGACGCTCGTAGACCTCGGCCCGGCCGGGATCGTAGATGCGGGCCACGACGTTGCCCACACCGAAGAGCTCACGCGCCACGCGCGCCGAGATGATGTTCGAGTTGTCGCCGCTCGAGACCGCGGCGAACCCGTCGGCCTGCTCGATGCCGGCCTGGCGCAGCACGTCGCGGTCGAAACCCATGCCGGTGACCGTGACGCCCGTGAAGGCGGGCCCGAGACGCCGGAACGCATCGGGGTTGGCGTCGATCACGGCGGTCTGGTGACCGCGTTGCTCCAGGCTGTGCGCGAGGGCCGAGCCCACGCGTCCGCAGCCCATGATCACGATGTGCACGGTGCGACGCTACACGGACCCGACGTCCTGTGGGCGGTGGCCGCCGACTCGGTCTACGATCGTCGCTCGTGGGTGTAGTCGGATCCGCCAAGCGTGCCCTCGTGGGCCGCAAGCTGCGGAGCAACCAGCTCGGCGAGACGTTGCTGCCGAAGCGCATCGCG
>JALRCA010000161.1 GCA_023257515.1 Aeromicrobium sp. | reverse complement strand
CTGGGACGCCTGCCGGTCGAGCTCCTCGACGGCGCGCTCCACCTCGGCCACGGTGGCGGCGCGCACGCCGGGGCGTCGGTGCAGCACGCGGTCGACCGTGGCCTCGCTCAGCCCGCTCTGCTGGGCGATCTCGCGGACCTTGTGACGGTGGGGCACCCGCGCAGCCTAGTGCGCGCGGCTCCCCCTGAGGTGTTCTTGAGGGGTTTTCGACCCTCCGCGCACGCGTGGACGGACCTAGCGTGGTGCCGTACCCACCCCCCGCCCGACCCGAGGAGCCGAGCATGAGTCTCGTCGACCACACCGCCCCTGCCGACCGAGGCGCCGCGCGCCGTGCGCGGTTCACCCCCGACGACGTGCGCCTCGCCGACCTCGTCGAGGTGGTGTCGGAGCCCACGCGCGCCGACGACTACCCCCACGCCGCCGGCGTCGAGCAGGGCGTCGTCGTCTACGCCTCGGCGACGCTGCGCGCTGCCGTCGCGTCGCCCGAGGGCGAGGACGCCGTGCGCGCCGAGCTCGTCCACGCACTCACCGACGGACCGGGGATCGTCGTGCTCAAGGGCGCCTGGGACGACCACGACGTCGTCGACCGCGCCACGGCCGCCTTCGAGGAGGTCATCGCACAGGAGAAGGCCGCCGGGGGAGCAGCGGGCGACCACTTCGCCAAGCCCGGTGCCAACGACCGCATCTGGAACGCGCTGGAGAAGCTGGCCGTCACCGACCCCGCCACGTTCGTCGACTACTACGCGAACGACGTCCTGGCCCTCGTGTCGACCGCGTGGCTCGGCCCCGCCTACCAGGTGACGTCGCAGGTCAACGTCGTCCGACCCGGCGGGGTGGCCCAGGACCCGCACCGCGACTACCACCTCGGCTTCCTGTCCGACGACGCCGCGGCGCGCTACCCGGCGCACGTGCACCTGCTCTCGCCCGTGCTGACGCTCCAGGGCGCCGTGGCCCACGTCGACATGCCGGTCGAGAGCGGACCGACGCTCTACCTGCCGCACTCGCAGAAGTACGCGCCCGGCTACCTGGCGTACCGCCGGCCCGAGTTCCGCGAGCACTTCGCGGAGCACCACGTGCAGCTGCCGCTCGCGAAGGGTGACGCGGTCTTCTTCAACCCGGCGCTCTTCCACGGAGCGGGCACGAACGTCTCGGCCGACGTGCAGCGCGTGGCCAACCTGCTGCAGGTCTCGTCCGCGTTCGGCCGTGCCATGGAGGCCGTCGACCGGGCCCGCACGGCGACGGCGGTCTACCCCGTGCTGCAGTCCCGTCAGGCGGCGGGGTGGGACGCCGCAGCGCTGCACCGTGTGGTCGCCGCGGCCGCCGAGGGCTACCCGTTCCCGACGAACCTCGACCTCGACCAGCCCGTGGGTGGGATGACGCCCCTCGCGCAGACCGAGCTGCTGGAGCACGCGCTCGCCGACGGTCGGTCGCCCGAGGACGTCGCGTCGGAGCTGGCCGCCTACGCGGACCGGCGTCGCACCGACGGCGGGACGGCCTGACGTGGCGGTCCTGCAGGACCGCGTCGTCCTGGTCTCGGGCGGCACGCAGGGCGTCGGGCTCGCGATCGCCCGCGCGGCGGTGGCCGAGGGCGCCCGCGTGGTCGTGACGGGCCGGCGGCAGGACGTCGGCCGAGACGCCGCGAAGGACCTTGTCGCCGGTGGTGGTGACGTCCGCTTCGTGGCGTGCGACGTCGCCGACGTCGAGGCGTGCCGGGCCGCCGTCGCGGCGACGATCGACGCGCACGGGCGGATCGACTCGCTCGTCAACGCCGCCGGCTTCACCGAGCGTGGGTCCTTGCTCGACACGACGCCGGCGATGTTCGAGCAGCACGTCGCGGTCAACCTGCGGGGACCGTTCTTCCTCATGCAGGCCGCCGTGCAGGACATGGTCGACCGTGGCGCGCCCGGCACGATCGTCAACGTCATCACGATGAGCGCGCACGGTGGGCAGCCCTACCTGGCCCCGTACGCCGCGACCAAGGCGGCGCTCGTCGGCCTGACGCGCAACGCGGCGCACGCGCACCGGTTCGACCGGGTGCGCATCAACGGCATCAACATCGGGTGGACGGACTCCGACGGCGAGGACGTCATCCAACGTCGCTTCCATGACGCGGGCGACGGCTGGCGCGAGCGCGCGGGGGAGCGGCTGCCCGCCGGACGCCTCGCCTCGCCCGACGACGTGACGGCCCTGGCCGTGCTGCTCCTGTCCGACGCGAGCGGGGTCGTGACCGGATCGGTGATCGACTGGGACCAGACCGTCCCCGGCGCCTCCGACTGAACCGTCCCACCTACCCGCTGAGCGTGACGATCCCGGGCGCGAATCGCCCGTTTCCGCCCGGGATCGTCACGCTCAGCGGGTGAGTGCGGGTGCGGGGTGGGTCAGTCGTCGTCGGCGGACACGTGCTCGGCCAGTCGCACCAGCAACGACACGAGCTGGTCCCGCTCCCCGTCGTCGAGGATCCCGACGAGCTCGGCCTCGTGGTCGAGCAGGGCCGAGACGGCAGGCTCGAGGAGCTCGTGCCCCGCGTCCGTGAGCGTCACGGCGACGCTCCGTCGGCCGTGGCCCGCGGACTCCCGCATCACGAGGCCCTGCGCCTCGGCACGAGCGAGCCGCTGGGAGATCGCACCGGCGCTGACGAGACAGCGCTGGGCCAACGTCTGCGTCGTCAACCGGTAGGGGGCTCCGGCCCGTCGCAACGTCGACAGGAGGTCGAGCGTCGCTGCGTCGATGCCCAGGCGCCGCAACGTCCGTGCCCGCTCGTCGCCCACGAGCCGGGCCGTGCGCCACAGGGTGGTGACGACGGGAATCGAGGACACGTCAACGCCTGGGACCTCGCGCGCCCAGGCCTGGGCGATGTCGTCGGCGGAGGTCTCGGCGCTGTTCGACAACGGCAGTGGCTGCGGTCGCTGGTTCACGGGGCCATCCTCTCGTGCTATGTTTATTTAGTGCTAAACATAACTGAGGGAACGCATTCCAGCCGGTCGATCGTCGTCACCGGAGGCACGAGCGGCATCGGTCGCGCCATCGTCCGCCGCTTCGCCGAGAACGGGGACGACGTCGTCGTGGTCGGTCGCACGCCGACGACCGTCGCCGAGACGGCGGCGGAGCTCGGCGCCCGCGGAGAGGTCTGCGACGTCACGTCCGCGGAGTCGGTGGAGGCCCTGGTGTCACGGCTGCCGGCTCGGATCGACGTCGTCGTCGCGATGGCGGGCCGCAACACCGACCTCGGTCGCGTGACCGACCCGTCGGTGTCCGACCTGGAGGACGTGTCGAGTGCCTGGGAGGAGAACCTGCGGGCGAACACGGTCGGCACGGTGCTGACCGTCTCCGCGCTCTCGCCCCGTCTCGCCGCCGGCGGGTCGGTCGTCGCCGTGAGCAGCATCGGTGCCGAGTACGCGGCGACGTCCTACGGCGCGTCCAAGGCCGCCGTGGCCGCGTGGACGGCAGGCATCTCCGCCACGCTCGGCCCGCGCGGCGTGACCGTCAACAGCATCGCTCCGGGCTACGTCGAGGACACCGCGTTCTTCGCCGACACGCTCACCGAGGAGCGGCGGGCCCAGCTCGTCGCCGCCACGCACACGGGACGCGCCAGCACGCCGGACGACGTCGCCGGTCTCGCGTTCTTCCTCGCCGGTCCCGACGCCCGACAGGTGACGGGTCAGACGATCCACGTGAACGGCGGAGCCCACGTGACCCGCTGAGCCCACCCACCCGCCGAGCGTGAGGTTCGGCCGGGGCAGCGGGGAGGGGCGCCTGAGTACGCCGAGGGCGAACAGGGGGTGTCGGCGCGTGTGTGCGGCGCATCCGCCCTCTAGGGTCGAGGACGTGAACACAACGCCAGATCACCGCATGGCCGGCGAGGTCGGTCCGTCCGACCTGGACGGTCACATCTACCAGCGCCTGCTCAGGGAACGCATCATCTTCCTCGGGTCGGAGGTGCGCGACTCGAACTCCAACGCGATCTGCGCGCAGATGCTCCTGCTGAGCGCCGAGGACCCGCAGGCCGACATCTCGCTGTACATCAACAGCCCCGGCGGCTCGGTTGACTCGGGCATGGCCATCTACGACACGATGCAGTTCATCTCGAACGACGTGTCCACCGTCGCGATGGGCTCCTCTACGGAGAACTCCGCCTACGGCCCGACCCGCAACCCGTGGGACACCGAGCGGGTGCCCGGCGGCTCCGGTGGTGGCAGTGCGGCAGCGCTGGCGGCCTTCCAGGCGCCACTGGCCGTCGGGTCCGACACCGGCGGGTCGATTCGCCAGCCCGCCGCGCTGACCGCCACCGTCGGGGTCAAGCCCACCTACGGGACCGTTTCGCGCTACGGGCTGGTGGCGTGCGCGTCGTCACTGGATCAGGGCGGGCCGTGCGCGCGGACGGTGGCCGACACCGCGTTGCTGCACGCGGTGATCGCCGGACACGACCCGCACGACTCCACGTCGCTGTTCGCGGCGATCCCCGACGTGGTGGGCGCGGCCCGGGCCGGCGCCGACGGCGACCTCAAGGGCGTGCGGGTCGGGATCGTCAGGCAGTTGCGCAGCGGCGAGGGTTACCAGCCCGGCGTGCTGCAGTCGTTCGAGGCCGCCGTGGAACAACTCGCCGCGCTCGGTGCGGAGGTCAGCGAGGTGGACTGCCCGAACCTGGACTATTCGCTGAGCGCCTACTACTTGATTCTGCCCTCGGAGGTCTCGAGCAACCTGGCCCGATTCGACGCCATGCGCTACGGCCTGCGGGTCGTGCCGGACGGCGACCCGAGCGCGGAGGCCGTGATGAAGGCGACCCGCGACGCCGGCTTCGGCGACGAGGTGAAGCGCCGGATCATGATCGGCACCTACGCCCTGTCGAGCGGCTACTACGACGCCTACTACGGCTCGGCGCAGAAGGTGCGCACCCTGGTGGCGCGCGACTTCGCGGCTGCCTTCGAGCAGGTCGACGTGCTCGTCTCGCCCACGGCGCCCACGACGGCGTGGCGGCTGGGGGAGAAGAG
>JALRCA010000061.1 GCA_023257515.1 Aeromicrobium sp. | reverse complement strand
TCCCCAGGTTTCCGATCTCCTCCATGTACTGTCGGGCAGTTTCCTCATCCACACCGGCGGCCTTCTCGCCCGTGATCGGGTGCGGGATGGTGCCCTGGATGCGGGGGACGCGGAAGAAGTTCTTCTTCGCCTCCTCGACGCCCTTGGCGATCGCCGTGGGCACCTCCTTGGCCTTGCCGTAGCCGACGCCGACCTGACCGTCACCGTCGCCGACGATCACGAGGGCGGTGAAGCTGAAGCGACGCCCACCCTTGACCACCTTGGCGACACGGTTGATCGTGACGACCTTCTCGATGTAGTTGGACTTGTCGCGGTCGTTGCCGCGACCGCCACGACGGTCGCCGCCACCGCGGCGCTGCTGGTTACTCATCAGAACTCCAGTCCTCCTTCGCGCGCGCCATCGGCGAGCGCGGCGATGCGGCCGGCGTAGCGGTTACCGGCGCGGTCGAACACGACCGACTCGATGCCCGCTGCCTTGGCGCGGTCGGCGACGAGCTGTCCGACCTGCTTGGCCTTGGTGGTCTTGTCGCCGTCGGCCGAGCGCAGGTCGGCCTCCATGGTCGACGCCGAGACCAGCGTGCGGCCCTCGTCGTCGTTGACGACCTGGGCGACGATGTGCTTGCTCGAGCGGGTGACGACGAGCCGCGGACGCAGGGCCGAGCCCTGGACCTTCTTGCGGCCGCGGATCTGCCGGCGGCGACGCGAGGCGGCGCGGGCCGACGAACCCTTCGTGTGCTTGATCGAGATGGCCATGACTACTTACCAGCCTTTCCAGCCTTGCGCAGGATGCGCTCGCCGGCGTACCGCACGCCCTTGCCCTTGTACGGCTCGGGCTTGCGGATCTTGCGGATGTTCGCGGCGACCTCGCCGACGCGCTGCTTGTCGATGCCCTGCACCGTCAGCTTGGTCGGGGACTCCACCGTGAATGTGATGCCCTCGGGGGCGTCGAACGGGACCGGGTGGCTGAAGCCGAGGTTCAGCTCGATGGCCGCGGGGCCCTTCGCGAGGACGCGGTAGCCGACGCCCACGATCTCGAGCTTCTTCTCGTAGCCCTCGGTGACGCCGACGACCATGTTGTTGATGAGCGTGCGGCTCAGCCCGTGCAGGGCCTTGCTCTTGCGCTCGTCGTCGGGACGCTGGACCTCGAGGCTGCCGTCCTCACCGCGCGAGACGGTGATGGGCTCGGCCACGGTGTGGCTCAGCTGTCCCTTGGGGCCCTTGACGCTGACGTCCTGGCCCTCGATGGTGATCTCCACGCCGGCCGGAACGGCGACGGGGAGCTTGCCGATGCGCGACATGTTCTCTCCTCCTCCGTTCTCACCAGACGTAGGCGAGGACTTCCCCACCCACGCCCTTCTGGTTGGCCTGACGGTCGGTCAGCAGGCCCTGGCTCGTCGAGATGATCGCGACGCCCAGGCCGCCGAGGACCTTCGGCAGGTTGGTGGACTTGGCGTAGACGCGCAGGCCGGGCTTGCTGATGCGGCGGATGCCGGCGATCGAGCGCTCGCGGTGCGGTCCGTACTTCAGGGTGATGGTCAGCGTCTTGCCGACCTCGCCCTCGGGGGCGTCGGCCTCCGAGAAGCTCGTGATGTAGCCCTCCTGCTTGAGGATCTCGGCGACGCCGACCTTCAGCTTGGAGTGCGGCATCGTCACGGAGTCGTGGAACGCCTGGTTGCCGTTGCGCACACGCGTGAGCATGTCCGCGATCGGATCAGTCATGGTCATGGTGGTGGTGTCCGTTTCTCGTACTGGTTTCCGTCTCGTCCCCACCGGCCGTGGGCCGGGGGTGGGAGGGGACCTGGTGCGGGTGGGTGGTGAGTCTTACCAGCTGCTCTTGGTGATGCCCGGAAGCTCGCCCCGGTGCGCCATCTCCCGCAGGCAGATGCGGCACAGGCCGAACTTCTTGTACACCGAGCGCGGACGGCCACAGCGCTGGCAGCGCGTGTAGCCGCGGACCGCGAACTTCGGCTTGCGGGCGGCCTTGATCTTCAGACCGGTCTTCGCCATGTCAGTTCTCCTTGTACGGGAAGCCGAGCAGCTTGAGCAGCGCGCGACCCTCGTCGTCGTTCGTGGCCGTCGTGACGACGGTGATGTCCATGCCCCGCGAGCGATCGATCTTGTCCTGGTCGATCTCGTGGAACATGACCTGCTCGGTCAGGCCGAACGTGTAGTTGCCCCGGCCGTCGAACTGCTTGGGGCTCAGGCCGCGGAAGTCGCGGATGCGCGGGAGCGCGAGCGTGAGCAGGCGGTCCAGGAACTCCCACATGCGGTCGCCGCGCAGCGTGACGTGCGCGCCGATCGGCATGCCCTCGCGCAGCTTGAACTGCGCGATCGACTTGCGGGCCCGGGTGACCTGGGGCTTCTGACCCGTGATGGCGGTGAGGTCGCGCAGGGCGCCCTCGATGAGCTTGCCGTCGCGGGCCGCCTCGCCGACGCCCATGTTGACGACGATCTTGGTCAGGCCGGGGACCTGCATGACGTTGGCGTACTGGAACTGCTCCTGCAGCGCCGGCACGATCTCCTCGCGGTACTTCGCCTTGAAGCGGGGTGCCGTCGTGGTAGCGGTGTCAGCCATGTCAGATCTCCTTTCCGGTCTTGCTGGCGACGCGCACGCTGCGGTGCGCCTGGTAGCTGGAACCGTCGGGACGGTTCTTGGTGACCTCGTCGCGGCGGAAGCCGATGCGACTCGTGGTCTTGGTGCCGTCGGCGTCGACGACGAGCATCACGTTGGAGACGTGGATGGGCGCCTCGCTCGTGATGATGCCGCCGGTGCTGCCCTGGCCGGTCTGGCCGGCGCGCGTGTGCCGCTTGACGCGGTTGACGCCCTCGACGATGACCCGGTCGGCGTCCTTCAGGACCTCGATGACCTTGCCCTCGACGCCCTTGTCGGCACCGGCGATGACCTTGACCTGGTCACCCTTCTTGATGTTCACGCTGTTCTTCGACGACTTGGCCATCTCAGAGCACCTCCGGGGCGAGCGAGATGATCCGCATGAACTTCTTGTCGCGCAGCTCGCGGCCCACGGGGCCGAAGATGCGCGTTCCACGCGGATCGCCGTCGGTCTTCAGGATGACCGCGGCGTTCTCGTCG
>JALRCA010000035.1 GCA_023257515.1 Aeromicrobium sp. | reverse complement strand
CCGACGGCCTCGAAGGCGTCGATGATCGTGACGTCCTTGCCGTCGACGTTGCCCGGCAGGGTGGACCCGGCGTAGAGGAAGACGCTGGAGAGGTCGAGCCGCGCAGCGGCCATGAGCATGCCGGGCAGGCTCTTGTCGCAGCCGGCGAGCAGGACCGAGCCGTCGAGGCGTTCGGCCATCATGACGGTCTCGACCGAGTCGGCGATGACCTCGCGGCTCACGAGCGAGAAGTGCATGCCCTCGTGGCCCATGCTGATGCCGTCGGAGACGCTGATCGTGCCGAACTCGAGCGGGTAGCCGCCGCCGTCGTGCACGCCCTCCTTGACCGCCTTGGCGAGGCGGTCGAGCGAGAGGTTGCAGGGAGTGATCTCGTTCCAGCTCGAGGCCACGCCGATCTGCGGCTTGACCCAGTCGTCGTCACCCATGCCGACGGCGCGGAGCATGCCGCGCGCAGCGGTCTTCTCGAGACCGTCGGTGACGTCGCGGCTTCGGGGCTTGATGTCGATCGAGGAGTCGGGGGTCTCACCGGGCATGAGGTGATCCTACGACCGGGCTCCGTCCGGTCCCGTGAGGGTTCAGAACAGCGGGACGAGCAGCAGCGCGAGGGTCCAGCTGACGAAGCTGCCGACCAGGACGTACTCGGCCCGGGAGCCGTCGGGACTGTCGCGAGAGATCTCGGGGAACCGCAGGATGCCCTTGGCGGCGACGAGGGCTCCGAGTGCACCCAGGTGACCGCCCACGGCGAAGGCGAACACCAGCCACCGCTCCAGCGGCCCGAGCAGCCGGCCGCCCTCGACCGTCTGCTCCTGGGCGAGGAGGGTGGGCCCGACGGAGGTGAGGGCCTGACGCACGACGGTGTTCGCGGCAGTGGTCAGGAAGACCAGCACGCCCAGCCCGAGGGCGGCCCGGTCGACGGGCACGCCGGCCAGGCCTGGCACCGGCAGCCCCGCGTACCAGTCGTCGAGGGGCGAGACCCGGTCGGTCAGTCCCGGCGAGGTGAGCACGAGGGCCGCCCCGACCACGGCGAGGAGCACCGAGCCGGCTCGTGACCGGTGCGTGGTGGCATCGATCCAGACCACGACGACGAGCGTGCACACGGCAGCGATCCAGAGCGTGTGCCAGCCCGCGCCGAGCAGGAGGGGCAGCGCGACCGCGACGAGGATGCCTGCGACGACGCCGCCGCGACGCACGAGGTCGGCCAGGCCGACGGCGGCGAGAAGGGTGGCCAGGGCGATCACGAGGACACCTCCTGGGCGGAGGCGACGAGCGAGGTCAGGCCGTCGCGTCGCACACGCTGGGAGACCGCCGAGGCCGAGATGCCCTCGGCCGCCGCCAGGTCGGCGTGGGTGCGTCCGTCGAGCAGTCCCAGGGCGAGCCGGCGCCCCCGTCCGTCGAGCGCGCCGACGACCTGGTCGCGGCACAGCAGGTAGCCGTTGACGAGTCCGGTCCGGGCGTCGTGCTCGAGCATCGAGGGATCCTCCTGCGGGGGTCGGGACGGCTGCAGCCTGGTGCGGACGGCCGGCGTGCGCCGCTCACCCCGCTTGACCGCGTCGACGGCGTCGCGCGCGGCCCACCAGGCGGGTCCGTCCTGCGTCAGACCGTACGCAGAGGCACCGACGACCTCGATGGGACCGACACCGAGGCCGCACCGCACGTCCATCCGCTCGGGCAGGGCCAGGCGCATCAGGAGCGTCGCCTGCAGGGCGTCCGCCACGGACGAGAACACCCCTTGCAGCTCGTCGCCGATCGTCGGCTCGAGCGCCTGCACGGTCTCGAGGCGTGCGTTGACCAGCGAGAGCGCCCGCAGCAGCTCCTCCTGCGCCGCGCGACGCGACGGGTGGGTCCGCGAGCCGACCAGGTCGCCGATCAGCGTCACCACCGATGACGTCATGGGCTTCACCTCCGTAAAATGAAGCATAGTGCTTCATCATCAAGAAATGAAGTCCAGGACTTGATCGGGCCCCACGGAGTGCCCCGACGCGGGGCCACTAGCGTGGGTGCCATGGCACACATCGCCTGGGCCGCCGGGCAGGACTTCGTCGCGACCGACTCCGATCTCGAGCTGCTCACCGCCGCCGCCGTCCGGGCCGGGCACCAGGCCGGCACGCGCATCTGGGACGACCCAGCCGTCCCGTGGGACGACGTCGACCTCGTCGTCGTCCGCTCGTGCTGGGACTACGTGCCGAGACGGGAGGAGTTCCTCGCCTGGGCCGAGTCGGTGCCGCGCCTGGCCAATCCAGCCCCTGTCCTGCGGTGGAACACCGACAAGACCTACCTGCGCGAGCTCGAGGCCGACGGCGTGGCGATCGTGCCGACCGCCTGGTCCGTCACGTCGGCCGACGAGCTGCCGCCCGCCGAGGAGTGGGTCGTCAAGCCCACCGTCTCCGCGGGATCCGCGGACACGGCGCGCTGGTCCGACCCCGAGCACGCCGTGGCCCACAGCCGTGACCTGCTCGCCGCCGGGCGTCCGACCATGACCCAGCCCTACCTCGCGTCCGTCGACAGCCACGGCGAGACCGGGATGCTCTTCTTCGCAGGCACGTACTCGCACGCGTTCCGCAAGGGTGCGCTGCTGACCACCGGCGACGACCCCCGCTCGCTCCCCGAGCTCGAGGAGGACATCGGTCCGCGCGAGCCGAGCGACACCGAGCGCGCGTTCGGGCAGCAGGTCGTCGAGGTGATCTCGAAGCGGCTCGGCCTCACGCCTCTCTACGCACGAGTCGACGTCGTGACCGACGACGACGGGTCCGCGCGTCTCATGGAGCTCGAGCTCGCGGAGCCCTCGTTCTTCCTGGAGCACACCGCGACCGGTGCCGACGCGTTCGTCGCCGCGCTCGAGCGGCACCTGGCCTGAGCGGCCAGGCCGCCGACCCCGGTGCTGGGGCCGACCTCGGCCCGCGCCTCGTCGGAAGCAGGACTCCGACGGCCTCCGGATGGCAGAATCGCGGCTCGTGAGCACTCCGCACGTGCGCCTGCACGACGTCACGAGCACCGACGGCACGCGCCTGCGCGCCTGGACCAACGGTGCCGACGGCCCGACGGTGCTGCTGTCGAACGGTCTCGGCACGAACCCGCAGTCGTGGCCGTCGCTGCTCGATCCCGACTGCGGGGTGAACGTCGTGTCGTGGAACCACCGCGGCGTCGGGGGCTCGCAGATCCCGGCGGACCGGCGCGTCGACCTGGACGCGTTCGTCGAGGACGCGATCTCGATCATGGACGACGCCGGCCTCGAGTCGGCCGTCGTCGCGTCGTGGTCGGCGGGCGTCACGGTCGCGTTCGAGCTCGCCTACCGCCACCCCGAGAGGGTCAAGGGGATCCTGGCCGTCGCCGGGGTCCCCGGTGACACGTTCTCGACGATGCTCGCGCCGTGGCACGTGCCGGGACCCGTCGCGAAGGCGTTCATGGTCTCCCTCGCGCGAGCCACCACCGTGGTCGGGCACCTCGAGGCGCCGGTGACCCGGCGCATCCCGTGGACGCCCACCACGACCCGACTCCTGCAGCGGACCGGCGCCATCGGCCTGCGCGCGGACACGGCGCACGTGCAGGCCATGGTCCGGGAGTTCTTCTCGACCCACCCGGCCTGGTACGCCCGGCTGGCCCTGGGCGTCTCCGAGCACTCCCGGGTCTCGCTGTCCGGCATCACCGTGCCGACGACGTTCGTGGCCGGTCGACGCGACCTGCTGACGAGCAGCGCGGCGATGCGCACGGCCTCCGAGCGCGTCGCCGGCTCACGCTTCCTCGAGCTCGACGCGACGCACTTCATCCCGCTCGAGCACCCCGGCGTCGTGCGCGACGAGCTCCTCGACCTCGTCCGCCGCGCCTCCTGACCCCGCCCCCTCACTCGCCCCCACACTCAGCGGGTGAGTGGGGTGGGGCGGAGCGGGGTGGGTCAGGCGGTGGCGTAGGTGAGGCAGTCAGCCGCATCGGCACCCGGCCCGACCGTGATCGAGTCGGCCGAGCACTCGAGTCCGCTGTTGTGCGAGCAGTCCGTGCGGTGGCACGCGCCGACCATCGCGACGGACTTGCTGAGCCCGCCCGAGGTGCCGATGTCGATGAAGGTGCCGCACGCGGCGCCACCCCCGGAGATCGTCACGGCACCGGCGTGGCACGCCGTGTCGTGGTTGTAGGAGCAGCCCTCCGCGGAGCACTCGTGGACGGTGGGCAGATCGGTGACGGTCATGGCGTCCTCCAGCCGACGGGGTGTGGTGACCTCAGGCTAGGCCCGCGACCCCCTGCTGAGGACACGCTGACTTGTGCGAGGAGAGGCTCGCGTCACGACTCTCCCGGCGTCGGTCAGGACAGCTTCTCGAGCACCAGCTCACGCACGCGTCCGGCGTCGGCCTGGCCGCGCATCTCCTTCATGACGGCACCGATGAGCGCGCCGGCGGCCTGCACCTTGCCGTCGCGGATCTTCTGGGCGACGTCGGGGTTCGCCTCGATCGCCCGATCGACTGCGTCGCCCAGCGCACCGTCGTCGGAGACGACCTCGAGCCCGCGTGTCGAGACGACCTCGTCCGGCGTGCCCTCGCCCGCCAGGACTCCCTCGAACACCTGGCGCGCGAGCTTGTCGTTCACCCGGCCGGCGTCGATGAGGCCCTGGATCGCGGCGACCTGCTCGGGGGTGATGGGCAGGTCGGCAAGATCGGTGCCGTCCTCGTTCGCTCGGCGCGCGAGCTCGCCGAGCCACCACTTCTTGGCGGCGGCAGGCGTGGTCCCGGCCGCGACGGTGGCGGCGACCAGGTCGAGCGCACCGGCGCCGACCGTGTCGCGCATGTCGAGGTCGCTGAACTCCCACTCCGCCTGCAGACGGCGGCGACGCTCCGACGGCGGCTCCGGCAGCGTGCCGCGCAGCTCCTCGACCCACTCGCGCGACGGCGCCACGGGGGCGAGGTCGGGCTCGGGGAAGTAGCGGTAGTCGTCGGCGTCGGACTTCTCGCGCCCGGCCGACGTGCTGCCGTTGGCCTCGTGGAAGTGACGCGTCTCCTGCAGGATCGAGCCACCGGCGTCGAGCACGCCCGCGTGACGGCCAATCTCGTAGCGCACGGCCCGCTCGACCGAGCGGAACGAGTTGACGTTCTTGGTCTCGCTGCGCGTGCCGAGGACGCCGGAGTCCTTCGGGCTGAGCGACAGGTTGACGTCGGCCCGCAGGGACCCCTGGTCCATGCGGGCGTCGGAGACGTCGAGCGCCACGATCAGGTCGCGCAGCTGCGTGACGAACGCGCGGGCCACGGCGGGCGCGAGCTCGGCGGGCACGTGGATCGTGCGCGTCACGATCTCGATGAGCGGGATGCCGGCGCGGTTGTAGTCGAGCAGCGAGTGATCGGCCCCGTGGATGCGTCCCGTGGCACCGCCGACGTGCAGCGACTTGCCGGTGTCCTCCTCCATGTGCGCGCGCTCGATCTCGACGCGCACGGTGCGGGTGCCGCCCTCCTCGAGCGGGACCTCGACGTCGAGGTAGCCGTCGAACGCGATCGGCTCGTCGTACTGCGACGTCTGGAAGTTCTTCGGCATGTCCGGGTAGAAGTAGTTCTTGCGTGCGAACCGGCACCACTCGGCGATGTCGCAGCTGAGCGCGAGGCCGATGCGGATCGCGGACTCGACGGCCTTGGCGTTCACGACCGGGAGTGCTCCCGGCAGCCCCAGGCACACGGGGCACACCTGCGTGTTCGGCTCGGCCCCGAAGGCGGTGGCGCAGCCGCAGAACATCTTGGTGGCCGTGTTGAGCTCGACGTGGACCTCGAGACCCATGACGGGGTCGTAGCGCGTGATGGCTTCGTCGAAGGGCACGATCTTCTGGGTCGCGGTGGTCATCGGACCTCCTCCAGGACGGGCGCGGCGACGAGCCGCTCGAGCGCCGCCGCCACGTTGTACACGCGGTCGTCGGCCAGGGCGGGGGCCAGGAACTGCACGCCGACGGGCAGGCCGGTGTCGTCGGCGAGACCGACGGGCAGGCTCAGGCCGGGCACGCCGGCGAGGTTGGCCGGGATGGTGCAGACGTCCTCGAGGTACATGGCCAGCGGGTCGTCGGACTTCTCACCGAGGCGCCACGCCGTCGTCGGCGCGGTCGGCGAGACGAGCACGTCGACCTGCTCGAAGGCCGCCGCGAAGTCGCGCGCGATGAGGGTGCGGACCTTCTGGGCCGAGCCGTAGTAGGCGTCGTAGTAACCACTCGAGAGGGCATAGGTGCCGAGGACGATCCGGCGCTTGACCTCGTCGCCGAAGCCCGCGTCACGGCTGGCCGACATGACCTGCTCGGCGCTGGGATCGGGGACGCCCTCGGGCGAGACGCGCAGGCCGTAGCGCATGGCGTCGAACCGGGCCAGGTTGCTCGAGACCTCGCTCGGCATGACGAGGTAGTACGCGGCGATGCCGTGACGGAAGCTCGGGCACGCGACCTCGACGACCTCGGCACCGGCCTGCGCCAGCTGCTCGACGGCACCGTCGAAGGCGGCCTGGACGCCGGGCTGGAAGCCCTCGCCGCCGAGCTCGCGCACGATGCCGATCTTCAGGCCCGACACGTCGCCCCGACGCGCCGCCGCGACGACGTCCGGGACAGGGGCGTCGATGCTGGTCGAGTCCAGCGGGTCATGACCGGCGACGACCTCGTGGAGCAGGGCGGCATCGAGGACGCTGCGGGCCATCGGGCCGACCTGGTCGAGGCTGCTCGCCATGGCCACGACGCCGTAGCGCGAGACGCCGCCGTAGGTCGGCTTCATCCCCACGACACCGGTCATCGCACCGGGCTGCCGGATCGAGCCGCCGGTGTCGGTGCCGAGCGCGAGCGGGGCCTCGTGGGAGGCGACGGCCGCGGCCGAACCACCGCTGGAGCCACCGGGGATCCGGTCGGTGTCCCACGGGTTGCGCGTCGGTCCGTAGGCCGAGTGCTCGTTCGAGGAGCCCATCGCGAACTCGTCGAGGTTGGTCTTGCCCAGGATGGGCAGACCTGCGGCGCGCAGCCGGGCGACCACCGTCGCGTCGTACGGCGGCACCCAGCCCTCGAGCATGCGCGAGCCTGCGGTCGTGGGTTGGTCGGTGGTGTTGATCAGGTCCTTGACGGCGACGGGCACGCCGGCCAGCGTCGGCACGTCCTCGCCGGCTGCGCGGCGCGCGTCGACGTCGGCCGCGGTGGCCATGGCCGACTCCTCGCCGACGTGGAGGAAGGCGTGCAGACGCGAGTCGACCTCACCGATGCGCTCGAGGTGGGCACGGGTGACGTCGACCGAGGTCACCTCGCCCCCGGCCAGCTTCTCGGCGAGCTCCGCGGCTCCGAGACGCGTGAGGTCGCTCATCACTCCTCCCCCAGGATCTTGGGGACCAGGAAGCGCTGCTCCTCGCTCGCCGGAGCGCCGGACAACGCCTCGTCGGGCGTCAGGCCGGGCCGCACGACGTCCTCGCGCATCACGTTGGCGACCGGCACGGGGTGGCTCATGGGCGCGACGTCCTCGCCGGCGGACTCCACGACGCCCTGCACCGCGGCGACGTGGTCGAGGATCGCGGGGAGCTCGGCGCCGAGGCGGTCGAGCTCGTCCTCACTGAGCGAGATGCGGGCGAGGCTCGCCAGATGGGCGACGTCCTCGCGCGAGAGGGCCGACGACATGCGTCTCCTGGGTCGGGGGTGCTGGGTACCGATCCATCCTAGTGAGCGGCGCCGCGACACCTCGCGCGGCCGTCGGGGGCGCGACGGGCCGGCTCACGCACCGGGACCTGCAGGTCCTCGCGACACCGGACGTTCACCGAGCGGCCCTACCGTGCCGCGCGTGCCAGACCACCTCGTGCTCCCGCGCCTGTCCGACCACTCCGTCCTGGACGAGGACGACGACGACCCCGTCCTCCTCGACGCCTCGGGCGTGGCCGTCGACACGTGGCGCGAGGGCTACCCCTACGACGAGCGTCTCGACCGTGCGACGTACGAGCTCGACAAGCGGCTCCTGCAGATCGAGCTCATCAAGCTGCAGAGCTGGGTCAAGGAGACCGGTCAGCGGGTCGTGCTGCTCTTCGAGGGCCGCGACGCCGCCGGCAAGGGCGGCACGATCCAGCGGATCGCGCAGTACCTCAACCCCCGCGTCGCGCGGATCGTGGCCCTGCCGGCGCCCACCGAGCGC
>JALRCA010000018.1 GCA_023257515.1 Aeromicrobium sp. | reverse complement strand
CGAGCTGCTCCAGCTGCAGCTGCGCGCGGTACGCGGCGCGCTGCTGGTCCGCCGGCAGGCGCTGCAGCTGCGGCTGCAGCGAGGAGGTCGCGGCCAGCCCGTCCGCCACCGCCGACCCCGGGCGGGGCGGGGGGCCGTCGGGCGCGCCGGGCAGATGCGCGGGGGCATCGGGCGCGGTAAAGACCCCGAAAACCCAGGTCATCAGCAGGGGTCCGATGATCATGCTGATGGCGTTCAGGCTGGTCAGGATGCCTTGCAACTCGCCCTGCTGGCTTGCCGGTGCCCGAGGGGCCCAGCATCACGGAGATCTCACCGGCCGGAAGGGTCAACGAGACGTCGCCCCAGATCAGCTGCGAGCCGAACTTCTTCGTCAGGTTCTCGACCTTGACCTCGACGCCCACGGACCCCTCCTTGCCTCACCGTGACATGTCCAGCGACACGGTGCTGTGGGTCGTGTGACCCGGACCACCCAGCCTAACGAACTTCACCGCGTTCGGTTACGAGATCGCACGAGCCAGTGACTCGCGGGTAACGTGTCGCAAGTCTCAAGGACGGTACAACATGTCGCGTCGAGCCACCAACGTGGTCTCGCGCACGCTCCCTCGCCCTCACCCCGAGATGGGCGTGACGGTCAGGGCGACGAGCTCGGCCCGGGTGGTCTCGGCGCCGGTCAGGTTGGGCAGCGGGACGGCGAGTCCGGTCGCCAGACCGCCGGCGGCCCCCTTGATGACGAGGCCGGAGACGACCTGGTCGAACGTGAAGTCGATCGACTCGCCCGACCCGAAGGTCATCGTGCCGCGGCCCTGCTGCAGGACGGGGGCCACCGGCAGCGTGAGCCCCTGGGCGGTCGCGACGATGTGCACGGGCACGCCCTGCACCGAACGGCCGTCGAGCGTGCCGGAGCACGTGCCGCGACCGTCGAAGTCGGTGTAGGGCACGACGACGGCCGTGGCCGTGCAGGTACCGGCGAAGGTCGACGGCGGCTCTGCGGCGGCACCCGCCGGTGCGGACAGCGACACCGCCCCCAGGACCAGGGCGACGACGACGGTGAGTGACTTCCTCATGACTCCTCCTCGGGGAGATCGGCGATGAAGGTGCGGACCTCGTCCACGACGACACGAGGCTGGTCCAGGGGGACGAAGGCGGCGCTGTCGGCGACGGGGACCAGCCGGGCCGACGGCACCAGCGCCTCGAGCCGGCGGCCGTGGGCCATCGGGAAGACCCGTCGCGTGTCGGCCCACAGCAGCAGGACCGGCCGGGAGACGGACGCCAGGTCGGCGCTGTTCTCGTCGAGGAGGCGGGCGGAGACGGCGCGCAGGACCCGGCCGAGGTCGGCCCGGACCGCCGCCGAGCCCCGCGAGGGCGTCAGGAAGGAGCTGACGAGCGACGCCTCGATCGGCCGCCGCGTCAACCACCCGAACGCGATGGGCAGGCGTCGTGCGAACGGCACGCGCAGGGCCTGCACCATGAGCCACACGCCGCCGGGGACGCGAGCGAGGCCCTGCAGGTAGCGCAGGGACAGGGGCAGGAAGTTGCGGAACGTGTCGCACGAGGTCAGCACGATCGCGCGGTACGCCTCGGGGTGCTCGGTCGCCAGCAGCTGCGCGACCGCGCCGCCGGTGTCGTTCGCCAGGACGACGGGAGGGCTCGAGCACGTGGCCGCGACGACGTCGGCCACCGCGGCGGCGAGCGTCCTGACGTCGAGCGGGACCGAGGGGTCCGCCGGGATGTCGTGGGCGCCGAGCGGGAGGTCGACCGAGATGCAGCGGTGGTCCGCGGACAGGCCCTCCACGACCTCGCCCCACAGGTCGGCGTTGGCCACGACGCCGTGGAGCAGCACGACCGCCGGTCCCTCTCCCCGTTCCCACACGGCGACGTCGCCCACGCGGGTCGACACCGTGCGGCGCTCGCCGACGCGCCCCGTGCGCGTCATCGCGTGGCTCCCAGGCTCGAGCCGACCTCGACGACCTCGGTGCGGTCCCCGAACAGCCCCCGCATCGTGGTGACGATCGTCTCGGTGAGCACGCGGACCGCGACGGGGTCGATGATCGAGGCCAGGCTCGGGACGCCGAAGTCGAAGTCCGCGTCGAAGACGACGTCGGTCCCGGCGTCGGCCGGGCCGATGCGCCACGAGCCACGGAAGACGTCGAAGTCGCCCTCGGTCTGCTCGAAGACCACCGTCAGGGCCTCGCGGTCGAGCACGTCGACCTCGTCCCAGCGCAGGATGCCGTTGCGGAAGAAGACCTCCCACGAGCTCGTGGGGCGCACGGGATCGGTCCTGACGACCTCGACGCTCTTGACGGTCTCGACGAGGTCGGGGTAGCGCTCGAACTCCACGACCTGGTCGAACACCGCCCGGGGCTCGACGCCCTCGACGACGGCGTGCACGCTCACGCTCTCCATACGGGTTCCTCCTCGCGACGCAGCACGGCGGCCAGTCCGTCCTCGACGGCCGCTCCGATCACGTCGATCTCCTCGGTCGTCAAGGTCGCCGGCGGCGTCAGCCGCAGGACGTCGCCGCGGTTGAGCGAGTGGTTCACGACGACGTGTCGGTCGATGAGCTCGAGCATGAGCTCCCCCGCCACCCCGGGGTCGCGCAGGTGCAGGCCGACGAGCAGCCCGCGGCCACGCAGCTCGACGACCAGGGGATGGCCCTCGACGGCCCGGCGCAGGCTCGTCATGAGGGCGTGGCCCGCCATGGCGGCTCGCTCGACGACGTCCTCGTCCTCCATGACCTCGAGCGCCGCTGCGGCGGCCGCTGTCGCGACCGGGGAGGCCGCGAACGTCGAGGTGTGCAGGAACGGGTCCTTGTCGAGGACCTCGTAGAGGCGGCGCGTGACGACGGCGGCGGCGACGGGGACGACGCCGCCGGAGAGTCCCTTGCCGACGAGCAGGACGTCGGGCTCGATGCCCGCCTCGGTGGACGCGAACCACGTCCCCAGGCGTCCGAGACCCGTCAGCACCTCGTCCACGACGAGGACGGCGTCGTGACGACGACAGACGTCCTGGACATCGCGCAGGTAGCCGTCCGGCGGGACGACGACCCCGGCCTCGCCCTGGATCGGCTCCACGATCACCATGGACCGGTCCTGGCCGTCCAGCGCCTGCTCGAGCGCCGCGGGGTCCCCGTAGGGCACCGCGACGACGTCGGCGAGCAGCGGCCGGAACGGGTCCTGGAAGACCGGGCGCGCCGTCAGGCTGAGGGCGCCGGTCGTCTTGCCGTGGTAGCCGTCGATCGTCGTCACGAGGCGCCGGCAGCCGTCGGCACGGGCGAGCTTGATCGCGGTCTCGACGGCCTCGGCACCCGATCCGACGAAGTGCACCTTCTCCAGGCCCGCCGGGCAGTGGGCGACGAGACGCCCCGCCGCCTCGGCCGGTGTCAGGTCCAGCAGCACCCGGCTCGAGAGCGGGTGCGAGCGCACCTGCTCGATCACGCGCTCCACGACGCGTGGGTGCGTGGCACCCAGCAGGAAGACCCCGTAGCCTGCGCAGTTGAGGAAGCGCCGCCCGTCCTCCGTCACGATCCAGGAGCCGTGCGAGCTGGCCTCGACGTGTGCCCCGAGCATCTCGTTGAGCGCGACGCGCCCGCGACTGACGTGGGCCCGGTACACCTCACGCGGGGCCCGCGCCCCCACCCCGCCCATCAGTCGATCCTCACGACGGCACCGCCGAGCCACGCGTCGAGCGCGGCCGTGCCCGCCCGCACCGAGGGCGGGTGGAACTGGAACGCCGTCGCCGACGACGCGAGGGCGGCGACCTCCGGTGACCCGATGAAGGCCATCCCGCCCAGCAGCCCGACCGACCGGGAGACCGCGTCGGCGACGCTGCGCTGAGCGGCGTACCTGACGGTCAGGGCCGCAGCGAGCGTGTCGTTGTCGGTGTGCCCTTCGTCGACCTCCATCGCGACCCGTTCGAGAGCCAGGTAGGCCGACTCGAGCTCGAGCGCGACCGCGCCCCGGGTCGCCGGGTCCGCGACGCCGTGGTCGAGGACGCGCTCCACGAGGGCGGTCGCGACCCCCACGTAGCCGGCGGACACGAGGAGGCTGAACCACACGAGCCCCACCGTCTGCAGGTTGTCCAGGTTCGACCCGGGGTCCAGGCGCGGCCGGATCATGAGCTCGTCCTCGACCCGGACGTCCTCCAGGACGACCTCGTCGCTCTCGGCGCCGGCGAGCACGTCGCTCCCCCAGAACGGACGCACCGAGATGCCCGGCACGGTCGCCGGGACCAGGGCGACGCCCAGCTCGGGCTCCGCGCCGTCGCCCTCGTCGAGGGCGACGCTCGCCGTCATGAGGTCCATGGAGCGCGACAGGCTGCACGGCTTCTTGCGTCCGGACAGCAACCAGGCCGTCCCGTCCCTGACGGCGGTGACGGTCGGAGACAGGATGCCCTGTCCGGTGCGTCCCTCGGCGAAGGCGCTCGAGACGAGCAGCCGGTCCGTCGCGACGGCGTCGAGCAGCATCCACTCGAAGCCGTCGCTGTGCTCGGCCAGCGCCACCAGGCTCGCGACGGAGAAGTGGTGCATCGTCGTGGCGACGGCCAGCGACGGCGAGCGCGAGCCGATCGCGCGGGCACAGGCGAGCGCGTCGACGGCGCTCGCCCCGAGGCCACCGTGCACCTGAGGGACGAGCAGCCCCGGCCCGCCGGAGGCGCGGAACGCGTCCAGAGCCGGGCTGCCCGGACGTTCCATGACCTCGAGGTCCAGCTTCGCGAGTGCGGCGTCGAGACCGGGCAGGAGCGTCTCGAGCCGCTCGCGACAGGCGGAGATCGTCCTCATCAGGCCTCGCTCCGACCCGCCGGGCCGGCACTGTCGAAGACGGAGCGACGCGGCTCGACCGCCGTGGCGACGCTGATCCCCTGCAGGTGGCTCGTCCGGAGCATCGGGAAGTTGCACTCGCCGAAGACCCCACCCGTGAACCCGGTGCCGCCGTGGGTCGGCAGCCCGTCGACGAAGCCGATGTGACTGTCGTTGACCTTGAGCAGGCCACCGTTTCGCACGGCGCAGAATCGTTCGACGACGGCGGGGTCCCGACCCCACAGCGAGTTGCGCAGGCCGTAGGGGTTGGTCTCGAGGAAGGCCAGGCACCGCTCGAGCAGGTCGTCCCCGGGCTCCGCGACGACGACGGGCAGCAGCGGGAAGAACGTCTCGTCACGTACCGCCCGGAGGTCTCGAGCCGCCTCCAACCCCTCGACCCGCAGGACGGTCGGCTCGAGGAACACCCCCGAGGGGTCACGACGACCGTTCTCGTCGGTGCGTTCGCCACCGGTCACCAGCCGAGCGCCCGCTCCGGTCGCCTCGTCGAGCACCTCGAAGAACTCCTGGGCCTTCAGGACCGGTGTCAGCAGGACGTCGTCGTCCTCGGGGCGGCCCGGACGGACCGCGGCGACCGCCGTCACGAGCCGTTCCAGGAAGTCGTCGGCGACGTCCGGGTGCACGACGACCTGCTTGGGCACCATGCAGATCTGGGCGGAGCCGTAGAAGCACTCGGCCGCGGCCGCTGCCGCCAGGTCGAGCTCGGCGTCGGACCAGACCAGCACGACGTCGTTGCCCGCCAGCTCCAGCACCGGCTTCTTGCCGTGCTCGACGCAACGACGTTCGAGCTCCAGGCCGCGCGCGCTGCTCCCGAAGTACATGATGTCGTCGACGTGATCGCTCGCGAGCCACTGGTCGAGGAACTCCTCCGGGTCACCGCACAGGACCGACACGACCCCCGGCGGCACGTCGTGCGCCCGCAGGACGGGCTCGATCACGTCACGCCAGATCCAGGTGACCCCGTACGGGGTGCTGCGTGGTGCCTTCATGACGAGGGTGTTGCCCGCCATGAGCGCGAGCAGCCCGAGCACCGACGTGGACGCGGCGGCGTTCCGCGGTGGGGCCAGGCACACGACACCGTCGGGCTTGCGCACGAGCCGCAGGTCGCGACCGCCGGCGGCGAACGTGGTCTCCATCGTCGCGGCCTGCGCGTCGAGCGTGCCAGGGCCCGACCCGCTCACGACGCCCGTGACCTCCCACTGCGCCAGCCGGCGCGGATGTCCCTCGGTGACCAGGACGTCGACGAAGTCGTCGAAGCGACTCGCGATCTCGGCGTTGACGGCGTACCCGACCTCGAGTCGCTTCCGCAGCGGCCACTCGGCCCACGCCGGCTGGTCGCGCCGCGCGGCGGCGAGCGCCTGCGTCATCGACGACTCGTCGGCGAGGCCCACCCGCGCCACGACGCGGTCGTCGTCCACCGGCGGTTCGTCGCCCCGGTCGAGACCGCGCTTGAGCCCGATGACGACGAACGCGTCCTCGAGCACCGCGCTGGCGCGCAGCGCGTGGGTCCACGACGTGGCGGCGACCTCCCGCGCGTCGACCCACGGTCGGTAGATGTGCATCAGCTGTCCCCCTTCTCGTCGGGCAGGATCTCGGCGACCACGAACGTGAAGGCGAAGGCGCGGTCGGTCCGGGCGAGCCGGTCGGCCAGGTCAGCGAGGCTGCGGCCGCCGATGCCGTCCGGCCAGGGTCGGTCGGTCAGGAAGCAGCGGTAGACGACCCGTCCCCGCGGCCGGCACACGCGTGCGGCGTCCCCGACCACGCGCTCGAACGCGTCCTTCGGCATCCAGCCGGTGACGTCCGACAACGAGACGTGGTCCACGCTGCGCGGTGGGAGCGAGGCGAGGTAGGTGTCGACCGGCGCCGTCACGACCTCCAGCCGGTCGATGTTGGCGCGCACGCGCTCGTAGTCACCGGGCCGCAGGTAGGTCGGCACGGCGTCGTCGTGGAGGTAGCGGCCGTGCACGTACATCGTGAAGACGTCGTTCTCGCGGGCGAGCCGGTGGCTGAACACCGTCCGGAGCCGTTCGAGGAGGTAGCCCGCGAACCCCTCGGCACGGTTGACGTGAGCGAAGTAGCTCGGGTCGCCGAGGAGGAGCCGGACGGACCACGACTGGGCGAGCAGGCGCACCGCGACCCGCCAGCCGAGGTGGTTCCAGTGACGGTCGTAGAACCGGGCCTGCTGTGCCACGTCGTCGAAGGCGTAGAGCTGTCGCAGCCGGCGCGGTCGCAACCACCGGATCAGCGGGCCGATGAAGCGGCGGTAGAACGTCTCGTGCGCCCCCGAGAAGATCACGCCGTCGCCGATCACGTGCGCGTTCGCGTCCCAGAACGACCGGGCCTCCTCGGACATGCGCGGACGTGCGGCCCGGTACAGCTCCCGTCGCCGGTCCGCGCTCGCCGGACGCACGCCGATCATCTCGAGCAGGTCGTCGCGCTCGTGGGCGGCGATCCCCGCCGCCTTGAGCTCGAGCAGGTGGTTCTGCAACGGGTTGGCGTCGACCGACACGACCCGTCCGACCGGGTCGGCCAGCAGCCCGAGGGAGCGGCACCCGCTACCCGTGATCGAGACCACCACGTCGCCGTGGCCGGACTGCAGCGCGGCCCGCTCGCTGTCCGCGTCCTCGTCGCACGTCGTGTAGAGCAGGGCTCCTCGGGTCAACCACGGCTTCTCTGCCGCGCTCGCGCGGTAGCGCCCCAGACCCAGGCGGCTCGCCCTGCGGCGCGTCGTCTCGTCCGTGGCGATCGTCATGACGCCGTCCCGGCCAGGACGTCGGCCGCCTCGCGCAGCGCGTGCCGGCGAAGCTGCGAGCCGTCGCCCTGCGCCCACGCCCGCTCGATCGCCAGCACGATCCGCTCGACGTAGCGCTCGCCGACGTCGTCGACCGTGGCCTCCCCCGTCGCCAGCAGACCGAACGCGACGGCGGATCCGGCGTTCACGACGATGTCGGGCAGGACCACGACACCGGCGGTCTCCAGCACGCGCTCGGCGTCTTCGGTCAAGGGGCCGTTCGCGGCCTCGAGCACGAATCGAGCTCCTGCGAGTCGTCGGGCGGTGTCCTCGTCGACCGATCGGGCGGTCGCCGCCGGGACCACGACGTCGACCGGCCAGTCGGTCCATGCGCTCGAGGCGCGCACCGTGGAGCGGTCGGGCGCCGCACCGACGTCGATGCGGCCGCCGTCGGAACGCATCGCGAGGAGCTCCTGCACCGCGAGACCGTCGGGGACGTGGACCGCGTGCTCGGCGTCGGCGACGGTGCGGACCGAGAGGCCCGCCGTCGCGAGCTGCGCCGCTGCCGCCGCGCCGACCGTGCCGAAGCCCTGGACGGCGACGGTCGCGCCGGCGAGGTCGAGGTGGGCGGCCTGCGCAGCCGCGCGCAGCGCGACGGCGGCGCCCGCACCCGCGAGCTGTCCGGCGAACTCGTCGTTCATGAGGTCGGTCAGCACGAGCCCCTCGGGGACCACGTCGCGGCCCTGTCCGCGCAGGCGCTCACGCACGAGCGCGACGGGGTCGACCTCGGCCGCCTCGTAGATCGCGACGACGTCGGCCGCAGCCGTCCCGAGGTCCTCGCCGAGCAGGTACCCGCCCCGCAGGTGCTCGGCCAACGCCCGTCCTGCCTGGGCCAGCACGGCGGTGCGGTCCGCGCCCGCGCGGGGGGCCAGCAGCGCCTTCGCCCCACCGATCGGCACGTGGCAGACGGCGAGCTTGAGGCTCATCAGGCGGGCGAGCTCCCGCGCGTCGTCGGCGCTCCCGCGCGGATCCAGCCGCAGCCCCCCGCACGTGAGCCCGTCGCGTCGCGAGTCGACCGCGAGCCACAGGTCGCCGTGGTCCAGCGCCCAGTGCAGCATCTCACCCATCCGACCCCCCAGTGTGTCGTCGATCACATCAACGACGCATTCACCACAGGGTTACGACCCACGTGCGGACGCACGACGACGCCCGCCCCCGCAGCATGCGGGGACGGGCGTCGTGCTGTCGCGCGTCAGGGGCCGAGGGCCCCCGCGATCACTTGAGGGTGATCGAGGCGCCGGCGGCCTCGAGGGCCTCCTTCGCCTTGTCGGCGGTCTCCTTGTTGACACCCTCGAGAACGGCCTTCGGCGCGCTCTCGACGAGGTCCTTGGCCTCCTTGAGGCCGAGGCTCGTGAGGCCACGCACCTCCTTGATGACCTGGATCTTCTTGTCGCCGGCCGCCTCGAGGACGACGTCGAACTCGTCCTGCTCGGCGGCGTCGCCACCGGCGTCGCCGCCGGCCGCGGCGGGGGCACCGGCCGCAGCCACGGCCACGGGGGCAGCAGCGGTGACCTCGAAGGTGTCCTCGAAGGCCTTCACGAACTCGGAGAGCTCGATGAGGGTCAGTTCCTTGAATGCGTCGAGCAGCTCGTCGGTGCTGAGCTTCGCCATGATGGCGTCCTTCCTGTCGGTGAGACCCCGAGGGTGGGGTCCCGATCGTGATCGGGCGTTCAGCCCTCGGTGGTGTCTGCTGCGTCGGCGTCGGCCTCGGCAGCGGGAGCGGCCTCGGCGGGTGCCTCGGCAGCGGTCTCGGCGGGTGCCTCCTCGGCTCGCTTCGCCTCGAGCGCACCGACGAGTCGGGCGGTCTGGGCGAGCGGGGCGTTGAAGAGCGACACGGCGTTCTGAAGGGTTCCCTTCATCGCGCCCGCGAGCTTCGCGAGGAGGACCTCGCGGGACTCGAGGTCCGCCAGCTTCTTGATCTCGTCGGCGCCGAGGACCTTCCCGTCGAGGAAGCCCCCCTTGATGACGAGAGGGTCGTTCGCCTTCGCGAAGTCACGCAGCCCCTTGGCCGCCTCGACCGGGTCCCCGGTGATGAAGGCGATCGCAGTGGGGCCGGTGAGGAGCTCCTCGGAGATCTCGACGCCGGCTTCCTTGGCAGCGATCTTCGTGAGCGTGTTCTTCGCGACGGCATAGCTCGCGCTCTCACCGAGCGAGCGCCGCAGATCCTGCAGCTGCTTGACGGTGAGACCGCGGTACTCGGTGAGGACGGCGCCGTTCGACTCGCGGAAGCTCTCCGCGAGCTCGGCGACGGCCGCGACCTTGTCCGGGCTTGCCATGGGTCTCCTTCTTCCGGCCTGCCCGGCCAGGACCGGTCGGGCAAGTGTGCTGACCGAGGACCGGCGATGAAGGTGCCCCCATGGGAAACGCCCCGGCGCGAGGCACGGGGCGTGGTGGACGCACGAGGGGACGTCCCCTCTACTCGTACCTGCGCGGGCCGCCCTGACGGGCTCTTCGTGACTCCGGGCGGACCCGGCGTCGGACCAGCGGTCTTCGGCTCGGACCACTCTACGGGAGCCCCGCCCCGGCTCCAAATCGCCCTCCCCCGCTGAATGTGACGATCCCGGGCGCGAACACGCGGTTCGCGCCCGGGATCGTCACACTCAGGGGGTGGGTGAGGGTCTGGAGGTCAGCTCATCGCGCTGGGCCGCGCGAACGGGTTCTTGTCGGTGATCTGCGCCGCGGGGGGAGCCTTGATGTCGACCTTCTCGCCCCACTTTGAGTAGTTCATGGTCAGCTTCGTGCCCGCGGCGTCGAAGGACATCTGGCGCGGCAGCTTGTCGGGTCCGACGTACATCACGTAGGTGATGGACTTCGGCACGCCCGCGGTCTGACCGTTCAGGCCGCCCAGGGAGTCGGCGAGCTTGGCGACGTCGACGGTCACCTCGTACGGTGTCGCCTCGACGCCGTCGATCTGCTTCGGCGAGCCCTTCTGCTCGAACTTCGTGACCGCCTTCTCGAGCTGC
The DNA here is from genome assembly GCA_023257515.1 of Aeromicrobium sp. Lineage (GTDB taxonomy): Bacteria > Actinomycetota > Actinomycetes > Propionibacteriales > Nocardioidaceae > Aeromicrobium. The sequence goes on along the minus strand of JALRCA010000018.1, from coordinate 1,087 downwards.
TCCAGCTGGCCGGTCGGGTCGAGGTTCTTCAGCAGGCTGTTGTACTGCTTGCCGATGGGGTTGTTCTCGTCGGTGAGGTCGATCTTCGCGAACTTGTTGCCCGTCGGGGCACCGAGGTTCATGTAGAAGGTCTGGTCGACCAGTCGCATCTCGGCCTTCTGGCTGCCGAGGTCCATCGTGAGCGACATCGCGGTGTCCTCGGGCTTGTCGCCTGCGGCGATGTCGCCCTCGGCCTTCATCGTCTGGGCCCCGCCACCGATGTTCATCGTGACGTGCGCCGTGCGCGCCTTGCGCTGCGACGCCGTGACCTCGGAGAAGAAGCCGGCCTGGTCGAGCGTGGCGTCACCGCCCTGGCCGCTGGAGGACGACGAGGACGCGGAGGTGTCGTCGCCCTTCGCATCACCCTTGTCGCTGCAGGCGGACAACGCCAACGTCGCGGCCAGCACCACGGCGGCCACCGAACTCCACTTCTTCACACGCATGGGGTGAGCCTAGTCGGCGTTCATGACTCAAGCCACACGGCAGGCAATGCACGACGACGGCCCGCACCCGGGAGGGGTGCGGGCCGGTCGGCGACGGGAGCCTCAGGCCTCGTCGTTCGCGTAGTTGCGCGTGCGGCTCGGGTCGACGGGGACGCCGGGGCCGTTCGTGGTCGAGATCGTGACCTTCTTGACGTAGCGACCCTTGGAGCTGGCCGGCTTGAGCCGCAGGATCTCCTCGAGCGCCGCGCCGTAGTTCTCGGCGAGCTGCTCGGCACTGAACGAGGCCTTGCCGATCACGAAGTGCAGGTTGGCGTGACGGTCGACGCGGAACTCGATCTTGCCGCCCTTGATGTCCGAGACGGCCTTCGCGACATCGGTCGTGACGGTGCCCGTCTTCGGGTTCGGCATACCAGGGCACCAGGCGGATGGTCTCGACATCGGGCTTCATGTAGATGTCGATGGCACTGTCGCTGACGGCGCGCGTGTCCTGCACGTAGCGGCCATTGATGGTGAGGGTGAAGACCTCTTCCGGAATGCGTAGACCGCGCGACCGGTTGCCCGAGAGGAATTTCTTTGGCGGCAAGATCTTGCCACGCGCGGTGCCA
>JALRCA010000273.1 GCA_023257515.1 Aeromicrobium sp. | reverse complement strand
GTCGGGCAGCGTGGGGATGTCGGTGAACGGTTGCTTGGACTGCACGGCGGGGGGTCGCGGCGTGTCGACGATGTAGCTGAGCCGGTGGGGCGTCCACAAACGCTGCAGGCGGTCCGGGTCCCCCACCCCGGTGTCGATCATCGGCGGGCGCTCGTCAGTCACCGCCGACCTTCATCGACTCGGCGCTGGGAACGGTGTTCTCGCGGTCGGTGATCCAGGACCGAATCGCGGCCAGCGCCTCGCCCCGGGGCACGCCGTTGATCTGACTGCGATCCCCGAACCTGAAGCTGACCGCCCCGGCCTCGACGTCGCGGTCACCGGCCAGCAGCATGAAGGGCACCTTCTGATTGGTGTGGTTGACGATCTTCTTGGCCATCCGGTCATCGCTGGCGTCCACCTCGGCGCGCACTCCGTGCGAACGCAGTTCGGCGGCTAGGCCTTCCAGGTAGTCGAGGTGCCCTTCGGCCACCGGGATGCCAACCACCTGAACCGGGGACAGCCAGGCCGGGAAGGCACCGGCGTAGTGCTCGGTGAGCACGCCGAGGAAGCGTTCGATGGAGCCGAACTTCGCGGAGTGGATCATCACCGGCTGCTTGCGCGTCCCGTCGGCGGCCACGTACTCCAGGTTGAACCGCTCCGGCGACGGCTGGTTGAAGTCGTACTGCACGGTGCCCATCTGCCAGGTGCGACCGATCGCGTCGCGCGCCTGCACCGAGATCTTCGGGCCGTAGTAGGCCGCTCCACCGGGGTCGGGCACCAGCTCGATCCCGGTCTCGGCGGCCACGTCGGCGAGCACCTGGGTGGCGAGCTCCCAGTCCTCGTCGGACCCGATGAACTTGTCCTTCGACGCGTCGCGGGTCGACAGCTCGAGGTAGAAGTCGTCGAGGCCGAAGTCGCGCAGCAGGCTGAGCATGAAGTTCAGCAGGTGACGCACCTCGTCGGGCGCCTGCTCGGGGGTGACGTAGGAGTGCGAGTCGTCCTGGGCGAACCCGCGCACGCGCGTGAGGCCGTGGATGACGCCGGACTTCTCGTTGCGGTACACGTGCCCGAACTCGAAGAACCGCAGCGGCAGCTCGCGGTAGGAGCGCTGCCGGGAGCGGTAGATGATGTTGTGCATCGGGCAGTTCATCGCCTTGAGGCGGTAGTCCTGGCCGTCGACGTCGACCGCGGGGAACATGCCCTCGCCGTAGTAGGGCAGGTGGCCCGAGGTGTGGAAGAGGGACTCCTTGGCGATGTGCGGGGTCCCGACGTACTCGAATCCCTCCTCGATGTGGCGACGGCGGACGTAGTCCTCCATCTCGCGCTTGATGACGCCACCCTTGGGGTGGAAGACCGGCAGGCCGGAGCCGATCTCGTCCGGGAAGCTGTACAGGTCGAGCTCGGTGCCGAGGCGTCGGTGGTCGCGACGCTGCGCCTCCTCGATGCGGTGCAGGTAGTCGGCCTGCGCCTCCTTGGTCGGCCAGGCGGTGCCGTAGACACGCTGCAGCTGCTTGTTCTTCTCGTCGCCGCGCCAGTAGGCGGCGGCGGAGCGCATGAGCTTGAACGCGGGGATGCGCTTGGTGGTCGGCAGGTGGGGGCCGCGGCACAGGTCCTTCCAGGCCAGCGAGCCGTCGCGCTTGAGGTTGTCGTAGATGCTCAGGCCTCCGTCGCCGACCTCGACCGAGGCGCCCTCGGTGCCGCCAGTGTTCGACTTCAGGCCGATGAGCTCGAGCTTGTAGGGCTCGTCGGCGAGCTCCTGGCGGGCCGCGTCGTCGTCGATCTCGCGACGCTCGAACTTCTGGCCCTCCTTGACGATCTTGCGCATGCGCGACTCGATCGCCTCGAGGTCCTCGGGCTTGAACGGCTCGGGCACGTCGAAGTCGTAGTAGAAGCCGTCGGTGATCGGCGGACCGATGCCGAGCTTGGCCTCGGGGAACAGGTCCTGCACGGCCTGGGCCATGACGTGGGCGGCCGAGTGCCGCAGGATGTCGAGCCCGTCAGGCGAGTCGATCGTGACCGGCTCGACGACCTGGCCGTCGGCCAGCTCGGTCGAGAGGTCCTTGAGCTCGCCGTCGATGCGGGCAGCGACGACGTCGGGGGTCTCGGCGAAGAGCTGCCAGGCCTTCGTGCCGGGCTCGACCTCGCGCTTCTCGTCGTCGGATCCCTCGTCGTTGACGATGACGTCCAGGGGCATGGTCGATCTCCTCCTCGCCGGGGCCACCCCTACGGCTGGGCAGCGCTCTTGGGAGCGATGCTACCCACGTCGAGACCCCGCTCCGCCAGCACGTCGACGATGCGTCCGCTCAGGCGTTCCCACGCCGGCGTCATGATCCACTGCGCCGTCATGATGTCGTTGAGACGGTCGTCGTCGAACCCGCTCTGCCACGTGCCGGTCTGGGACTCCCAGTTCGCCTCCATCCAGTCGGCGGAGTCGCGCGCGATCTCGTCGAGCACCGGGTCGTCCGGGTCCAGGTCCGGTGCCTGGAGCATGCGGACGAGCAGGTCGAGGTAGCCAGGGTCGACGTGCGAGCCCTGCGACGAGATCCACTCCTGCATGGCGGCCGGGTAGAGCACGAACGCGAGGATCCACGCGTCACGGTAGAGGTCGACGTAGCGGTCCTCGGCGTCCGACGAGCGCAGCACCTCGACGGCGTCGCCGAGCTCGGTCGGCAGCGCCAGCCGGTCGGCCGACTCCAGGGTCGCGAGCTCGCGCCGCACCGCCCGCAACCGGGCGATCTCGGCCTTGACGTCCGCGTCGACGGCCCGGACCTGCTCGCCGAACGACTCGGCCGGCGCGTCCAGCATCTCGGCGATGCGACCGAGCGGGACGCCGGCACGGGCGAGGGCCGCGATCCGCGACAGGCGGATCACGTCCTCGGCCCCGTACCGGCGGTACCCGGAGGCGTCGCGCTCCGGCTCGGCGATCAGTCCACGCTGGTGGTAGAACCGCACGGTCCGTGTCGAGACCCCCGCGAAGTCCGCGAGCTCACCGATCGTCAGCATGGGCCTCATCGTGCACCGCGGGGCGCGCGACGTCACGTGCCGAACGGTTCAGGACGGCGTAGAGGGCCACGGGGATCCACACGACGACCACGAGCCTCGCCGCCGTCCCGAGCGTGCTGTGCGCCAGCACGACGCTCAGGGCTCCGAGCCCGATCGGTCCGGCCACGAGGGCCAGGGCGTTGACCCAGGAGAGCACGCGCGCCCGGCTGCGCTCCGGCACGTTCTCGGCGACGAAGACGTTCCACACCGGGCCGAACAGCCCGGTGCCGAGCCCCAGGGCCGCCATGCCGGCGCCGATCAGCACGACACCGTCGAGCCCGGAGATCACGGCGAGCCCGACCGTCATCGCGGCCATGCTGGTCAGGTACGCGGCCTGACGAGACCGCTTGGCCAGCTGGACGTACAGCACCGACCCGACGAGCGTGCCGATCGCGAACATCGAGACGGTCGTGCCGAACGCGCCCGGGCTGTCGGTCGAGGCGAAGTGTCCCGGCAGGATCACGCTCATCAGGGGCGGCGAGACGAGGACGGCGAAGAACGAGATCAGCAGCACGGCACGCAGGCGCGGGTCACGGCGGATGAGTCGTAGTCCACCCTGGTCCGGGACGTCGGCGCTCGAGACCGGATCGGGGTTCGAGACGGGCACGAGCCACGTCATGACGGCCGCGACCGCCGAGCAGGCCGCGGTGAGCCACACGACCTGGATCGGCTCGAGAACGCCCAGCAGCACGCCGGCCAGCGCGGGACCGACCAGGAACGAGAGCGAGAACGAGGTCTGGAACGCGCCCGCCACGGTGTCCACGCCGACCCCGCCGACGCGTGCGACCGGGGCCAGCAGCGACTGGCGAGCCGTCATGCCGGGCACGTCGAACAAGGCACCGGCGGCGCCCAGCACGACGAACCACGCCACCGAGAGTCCCCACAGGGCGTCGACGACGGGCAGGGCGGCGACCGCCAGGGCCGAGCCGACGTCTGCCGCGACGGCCACGCGCCGAGCGCCGAGACGGTCGGCCAGGGTGCCGCCGAGGATGCTCGCCGGGACGGCGGCGATGCCTGCGGCGGTGGCGACGAGGCCCGTCGTGGACAGGTCCCCCGTCCGGCTGAGGACCAGCCACGGCAGGACGATGCCGATGGCCGAGTTGCCGAACAGCGACAGGGCGCCGCCGCCGATGTAGAGCGGCACTGCGCGCCGCGACGTGCCGGCCGGTGCCGGTGCGGAAGAGGTGTGGGTCGATGTCATGACCCCAGTCAAGGACGTTGACGTAGCGTCAAGGTCAAGCCTGCTGCGGGACCTTCCTCGACGACGCCTTCGTCGCCGGTACCGTCGGGACGGGCAGGACGAGTGCCGCGGGCGCACCCTCGGGCACCGCCGGCCGGCGCGGCTCCTGCGCCGGCACGACCTCGTACGGCTCACCCAGGGCCGGTCTCGGGTCGACCTCGCCACGGTTCGGCCACAGCGCCATCGCCCGCTCGGCCTGGGCCGTGATCGTGAGGGACGGGTTGACGCCGAGGTTCGCGCTGATCGCCGAGCCGTCGGCGACGTGGAGACCTTCGTGGCCGAACACGCGCTGGTAGGCGTCGACGACACCGTCGTCGACGCTCGTGCCGATCGTGCACCCGCCGATGAAGTGCGCCGTCAGCGGCACCCCCACGAGCTCGCCCGTGGAGCTGCCCGGGTAGCCGCCGATGCGCTCGGCCAGGTCCTTCGCGACACGGTCCGCCGCAGGGATCCAGTCGGGGTTGGGCTCGCCCTCGCCCTGGCTGCTCGTCAGTCCTCGCAGCGGCCAGCGGCGCAGCCGGGTCGTGATCGAGTTGTCGAGGGACTGCATGACGAGGACGACGATCGACTGCTCGGCCCATCGCCGCGGCAGGTGCAGCCGCAGGGTGCCGCGCAGCCCCAGCAGCCGGTATCCGCGCAGCACCGCGCGCAGGCGCCCACCCGGTCCGGGACGGTCCGGCAGCGCCATGTTCATGAGGCTCAGCGCGCTCGACCCGCGCCCGTAGCGCACCGGCTCGACGTGGGTGACGGCGTCGGGGTGGAACGACGACGTGATGGCGACGCCAGACGTGTAGTCGGCGTCGCGGTCGGTGGAGCGCGCCGACAGCACGGCCTCGGAGTTGGTGCGGCTGAGCATGCCCACGCGCGCCGAGATCCCCGGCAGCGAGCGCCGACGCAGGCGGTGCAGGAGCGTCTGCGTGTTGAGCGCGTTGCCGGCGAACACCACCTGCTCGGCGGTGAAGGTCCTGCGTCGCCACGGCGCCCCGGTGCGCCTGGTGCGGACCTCGTAGCCGCCGCCGCGTCGCGGCCGGACGTCGTGGACGGTCGTGAGGGGATGGACCCTCGCGCCGATCCCCTCGGCCAGGTGCAGGTAGTTCTTGACGAGGGTGTTCTTGGCGTTGTGCCGGCACCCCGTCATGCACGCCCCGCAGTCGGTGCACGTCCGGCGCGTGGGTCCGGCCCCGCCGAAGAACGGGTCGTCGACCTCGACGCCGGGCTCGTCGCCGAAGAGGACGCCGACGTCGGCCTGGTGGAACGTGTCGCCGACCCCGTAGTCCTGGGCGAGCGCCTGGACGTGCTCGTCAGCGGCCGACCGGCCGGGGTAGGTCGTGACGCCGAGCATCTTGCGGGCCTGCGCGTAGTAGGGCGCGAGCTCGGTGCGCCAGTCGGCGACGTGGGCCCAGTGCGGGTCGTCGTAGAAGCCGTCGAGGGGCTCGTACAGCGTGTTGGCATAGACGAGCGAGCCTCCGCCGACACCCGTGCCGCTGGCGACCAGCACGTCCTTGAGCAGCGTGATGCGCATGATCCCGAAGCACCGCGCCCACGGCGCCCACAGGTAGCGGCGCAGGCGCCACGACGTCTCGGGCAGCTCGTCGTCGCTGAATCGGCGACCGGCCTCCATGACGCCGACGCGGTAGCCCTTCTCGCTCAGCCTCAGGGCGCTGACGCTGCCGCCGAACCCCGAACCCACCACCACGACGTCGTAGTCGAACGTGCTCATGCACCGCACGGTAGTCGTCTGTTGACACTTTGCCAATAGTCGATCCAGACTGGCCGCGTGACCGCCACCCGCAGCCGCCTCGCCCCCGAGGCCCGCCGCCGCCAGATCGTCGACGCGGCCCGCACGCTCTACGTGGAGCGCCCGTACGACGAGGTGTCGACCGCCGAGCTCGCGGCTGCCGCCGGCGTGGCCCGTGGGCTCATCAACCACTACTTCGGCAGCAAGCGGGACGTGTTCCTCGAGGTCATGCGCTCGTCGATCCGCATGCCGGAGTCCGAGCTGCCCGACCTGTCCGACCTGCCCCTGCCCGAGCGCGCCCGTCGCACCGTCGACTGGATCCTCGAGGCCGCCGAGACCTACGGCCATGCCTGGCTGGCCGCCTCCGGGGCGGCGGACCTGCACGGCGGCGGCGAGCTCCAGGCCATCGTCGACGAGGCCGACGACCACGCGGCTCGGCTCACCCTCGACGCCCTCGGCCTGCCCGACGACCCCCACCTCCGGGCCCGGCTGCGCAGCCTCGCTCCCCTGTTCAAGTCGGTCTGCCGCGAGTGGCAGCAGCGCGGGACGCTCACGCGCGCGGAGGCCGCGGACCTGCTCACCGACACCGTCCTGCTGTTCGCGACCAAGGAGACGACCCGATGACC
>JALRCA010000205.1 GCA_023257515.1 Aeromicrobium sp. | reverse complement strand
ACGACGGCGCCAGGCCACGAGGAACGTGTCCGTCGTCGCGTCCGCGGCGTCCTCGGGTCGCTCCGTCCGTCGGAGCGAGAACCCGAGGACGGCGTCGAAGTGCGCGCCGTACAGCCGACGGAAGTCGTCGTCGTCCACCGTGTCGCGTGTCATGCCTGGGTCATGTCCGGCCGTCGCTGGTTCGTTGCACCGACGCCTGGAGGACGACGTCGGTCGGCACCAGCCCATCAGGCCGTGCTTTCACGGCCCTGTCGTCATGGCTTCCGGCTCGGCGCGGGGTGGCTCGCGGCGGCCGAGGTCCGTCCGATCCTGCTGGCCGCCGTGAGCGTGACGAGCGCGACGACCGACATGACGACGAACGCCTCCGGGTACCCGGCGCTCGTGTCGTCGGACCACGGTGCCAAGCCTCCGCGGTCCCGTGTGGCCACGAGCACGGCCGTCAGGATCGCGGGGCCGGCCCCGGCCCCGAGGAACTGCGCGCCCTGCAGGAGGCCGAGACCGATCCCGACGTGCTCGGGCGGCAGGGATGCTGCCGTCGCGGTGATGAGCGGCGTCATGACGAGGATGAAGCCGAGCGCGGCGACGACGGTCGCGACCGCGATGAGCACCGGGTCGCCCGTCCCGGCGATGCCGGCGAGCCCGGCCGTCCCGGCGGCCATGAGCACGAGACCGGTGACGATCGGTCGGCGCGCCCCGACCCGGTCCGCGACCCGTCCGCTCAGCGGCGAGGCGACGGCCACGACGACACCCGCCGGGATCATCGCCAGGGCCCCCTGCGTGGGGGTCAGCCCGGCGACCTCGATGAGCAGCAGCGGCACGCACACCAGGACGCCGAGGTTCGTCGCCATCGCCAGGAACGCGACCACGACCGCCGGGGTGAGCGCCCCGGACGTGAACAGGGTCCACGGCACGAAGGGGTGCGAGGCGCGGGAGTTCCGCACGGCGAAGCCGGCGAGTGCGAGACCTCCGGCCACCAGGCAGGTCCAGGGCACCGGTGAGTCGGCTCCTGTCGCCTGCAGCTGGGTGACGGTCAGCAGCAGGAGTCCCGCGCCGATGCCGAGCAGGATGCCGCTCGCCACGTCGAAGGGCTCGGCGGCGCCGGCCGTCTCGCGGGGGATGGCGCGAAGGGCCCAGAGGAGCAGCAGGGTGCCGACACCGGCGACGATCCAGAACAGCGACCGCCAGCCGAGGGCGTCGCCGACCAGGCCGCCGAGCGCCGGACCGGCGGCCGTGCCGACGCCGGCCGCGGCCGAGACCAGTCCGATGCCGGCGCCGCGTCGGTCGGCCGGGACGAAGCGTGCCACCGCGATCATCGCGAGCACCGGGATGCCGGCGGCGCCGACGCCCGTGAGGACGCGGCCGGCGACGAGGGCCAGCAGGCTCGGAGCGGCGGCACTGGCCACGGCGCCGGCCACGTAGAGGGCGAGCGCGACGGACATGAGCGTCCGGACGGACCAGCCGTCCGCCAGGCGTCCGTAGAACGGGATCCCGACCGCGAACATCAGCAGGAACCCGGTGACGACCCACGCCGTGGCGGCCTCGGAGGCGCCGAAGCGGTCGCCGATGGACGGCAGCGTGAGCGTCACCATGTCGCTCGCGATCACCGTGACGAGGACCGCGGGGACGAGGACCGACATGAGGGCGCCGGTCGAGGTGGACGTGGAGGTGGTGGTCATGGAACTCCCTAATAGAACTGATGTGGTTGCATATTGGAGATGCGACGGCGATGGACGGGGCAGCGGACCTCAGGAGCTGAGGCGCTCCGCCTCGAGCACCTGGTCGAGCACGTCGGCGATGGTCGTCTCGCCGAGCCGGCGCTCGAGGGCGAGTGCCGCGGCGTCGAGCTCGTCCCCGAGGAAGCGCTGGATGTGGCGGCCGACGACGCACGCGGCGCTCGGCTCGTGCGGGTGCCCCGCGAGCAGCGGACCGGGCTCCATCGCGCGGTACGCGTCGGCGAGGGTGATCGTGCTCGGGCTGCGGGCGAGGGTCCACCCGCCGTGACGCCCCTCGGTCGCCTCGACCAGCCCGGCGTCGCGCAGCTGGCCCAGGATCCGGCGGACGAGGACCGGGTTGCTCGCGAGGCTCTCGGCGATCTCTGCCGACGGTCGGGTCTGGCCGCCGCGCTCCGCGAGCTTGGTCAACGCATGGATCGCCACCGAGGTGCGGCTGCTGACCGTCATGCGTGACCCCCTCCATCGAAACTGAACCCAGAGTAGTTTCATTTACCGGGCCGGCGCAAGCGGGTCCTCGAGCGGTGCTCAGGCGTCGTGCTGACGCGCAGCGACCAGGTCGATGAGCGCCGGCAGCTCCCGCTCGATCGCGGACCGCCGCAGCTCGACGACGCTGCCGTTACCGAGCTGACGCTGGGTGATGAGGCCGGACTCCCGCAGGACGCGCCAGTGATGGGTCCGCGTCGACTTCGCCACGGGCAGGTCGAACGAGCTGCACGGGTGCTCACCGTCGGGGCGTCGCACGAGCTCGGCCACGACGCCGAGACGCATCGGATCGGCCAGGGCGGCGAGCACGGTGACCAAGTCCATGACCCGAACCCCTTCCCTCAGGTACGAGTATCGTCGTACGTTAGGTACGTAATCCATCGTACCTCAATCCGGAAGTCCGACATGCTCATCGTCCTCGACGTCAACGAGACCCTGCTCGACCTCGCCGCGCTCGACCCGGTGTTCGAGCGCCACACGGGACGTGCCGGGACGCGTCGGGCCTGGTTCGACCTCGTGATCCGCTCGGCGCTCGTGTCCGCCGCGACCGGCCGGTATGAGGACTTCGGTGCCCTGGCCGCCGGGGCCGCCCGGACGTTCGTCGAGCCCGACGCCGGCGACGCCCTCGTGGCCGACCTGGGTCCCGCGATGCGCAGGCTCGAGGCGCACGACGACGTGGTCCCGGCGCTCACGGCCTGGCACCAGGCGGGTCACCGACTCGTGGTCCTGGCGAACTCACCGCTCGCCGTGGTGACGGCACAGCTCGAACACGCAGGGATCGACTCACACGTCGACGCGATCGTGTCGGCCGAGCAGGCGGGCGCTCTCAAGCCGTCGCCCGCCGCGTACCTCCACGTGCTTCGCCAGGAGGGTGTCGACGCGGCGGATGCGACGCTCGTGGCCGCGCACGACTGGGACGTGGCCGGCGCGCAGTCGGTCGGCATGGCCGCCGTCCACGTCGACCGAGGGCTCGCGGAGCCGCTGCCGTCGTGGCCTGCGCCCGACCGCGTCCGGGACCTGGGTGACGTCTCGTGGGACGCGGTCGACCGCTGAGGCAGCGGCGAGACATCGGCACGACAGGCGCATGAAAGGCACGGCCGCGATGGTCGTGGTGAGTCCGTCACCCGCGCAGAAGGGACCGCCGCCCGTATGAGCTCGCCGGACCGACGAGTACGTCATCGCACGATCGACGTCGACGGCGTCGAGATCTTCTATCGCGAGGCCGGTCCGCCGGACGCGCCCGTCCTGCTGCTGCCGCACGGCTACCCGGCCTCGTCGTTCGCGTACCGGCACCTCATGCCGGCGCTCGCCGACCGGTGGCGCACCGTCGCCCCCGACCTGCCGGGCTTCGGCTACAGCGGCACGCCGCCGACGACGGACTTCGCCTACACCTTCGACGCCTACGCCGACTTCCTGCAGGCGTTCGTCGACCGGATCGGCCTGACGACGTACGTGGTCTACCTCCACGACTACGGCTCGCAGATGGGGCTGCGGCTCGCGATGGCCGCACCGGAGCGGATCGAGGGGCTCATCGTCTCCAACGGCGACATCTACGAGGACCAGCACGGGCCGAAGTACGACCGGCTCAAGGAGTTCTGGGACAACCCCACTCCGGCGGGTCGCGAGCGCCTCGGACAGGCGGTCTCGCAGGAGGGGTTCCGGGACGAGTTCGTCGGCGAGGTCGACGACGACCTCGCCGCGCTCGTCCCGCCCGACCTGTGGACGCTCTCCTGGGCCCAGCTCGGTTCGGACGAACGCCGGGAGAACCTCACGACGCTGCTCGCCGACCAGCGCCACACCGTCGCCTGGTTCGCGCGCCAGCAGGCCTACCTGCACGAGCACCGACCGCCCACGCTGATCGTGTGGGGTCCCCAGGACGGCTACATGCCCGAGGGTGCGGCGCGGGCCTACCTGCGGGATCTTCCCGACGCCGAGCTGCACCTCCTCCGCGGCGGGCACTGGCTCCTGGAGACGAGCTTCGACGAGGTCCTCCCGCTCGTGCGCGACTTCCTGAGCCGCGTGCTCGGGTGACGGGTCGCCGAGACGGACGACTCAGGCGCTGGGTGCCGTCACGTTCTCGAGGACCACGGCAAGGCCCTGACCGACGCCGATGCAGAGGGCGGCGACGCCCCATCGCTGGCCGCGCTCGCGCAGGACGTGGGCGAGGGTGCCGAGCAGGCGTCCACCTGACGCGCCGAGCGGGTGACCGATCGCGATGGCGCCGCCGCGGGTGTTGACGACGTCGGGGTCCACGTCCCACGCGTCGATGCACGCCAGCGCCTGGACCGCGAACGCCTCGTTCAGCTCGACCGCCCCGACGTCCGACCACGTGATGCCCGCCTGCTGGAGGGCACGGTTCGCCGCCTCCACGGGGGCGTAGCCGAACATGCGGGGGTCGAGGGCCGAGGCGGCCCGACCGGCGATCCGTGCGAGCGGGTCGATCCCGAGGCGGGCCGCTGCCGCCTCGGACCCGAGGAGCAGCGCCGAGGCTCCGTCGTTGAGCGGCGAGGCGTTGCCGGCCGTGATCGTGCCGTCCTGGCGGAAGGCGGGGGCCAGGGCGGCGAGGCTGTCAGGGGTCGAGGTGGGCCTGATCGACTCGTCCCGCGTCAGCTGCGCACCGTCGACCGGCACGACGAGGTCGTCGTAGAAGCCGTCGGCCCAGGCCCGGTCGGCCAGCGCGTGCGACCGGGCGGCGAAGGCGTCCTGGCGATGGCGCGACACGGAGAATCGTTCCTGCAGGAGCTCGTTGCACTCGCCGAGCGAGACCGTCCACTCGCTCGGCATCCGGTCGTTCACCAGACGCCAGCCGAGGGTCGTGGAGACGAGGGTGCCGTCGCCCGCCGGGTGGGCCCGCGACGGCTTCATGACGACCCACGGTGCCCGGGTCATGGACTCCACGCCGCCGGCCACCACGACGTCCGCATCGCCGGAGTCGATGGCTCGCGAGGCGATCATGGCGGCGTCGAGGCCGGAGCCGCACAGTCGGTTGACGGTCGTGGCAGGCACCGTGGCCGGGAGGCCCGCGAGCAGGACGGCCATCCGGCCGACGTTGCGGTTGTCCTCCCCGGCCCCGTTGGCCAGGCCCCAGACGACGTCCTCGACCTCGCCGGGATCGAGGTCCGGCGCCTTCGAGACGACGTCCTCGAGGACGGTCGCGGCCAGGTCGTCGGGACGGACGTGGGCGAGCGCGCCGTTGAACCGTCCGAACGGGGTCCGGGTCGCGGCGTACAGGTAGGACATCACCGGCCGCCGGTCAGGACGTCGGCGATGATCTCGACCCCGCGGGCGGCCTCGTCGTGCGTGATGACGGCGGGGGGCGTGACGTGGATGCGGTTCTCGATCACCAGCGGGAGGAGTCCGCGCTCGAGCAGGCTGCTCCTGATCCGGGAGACCTCCGGCGCCGGGAGCACCTGTCGGGTGTCGCGGTCCTCGACGAGCTCGACGGCCCACATGACCCCCGAACCGCGCACCTCGCCGACGACCGGTGAGTGCTGCGCGAGCCGACGCAGGGCGGGACCGATCGTGTCCTGGCCCACCGCTGCCGCGTTCTCGACGACCTTCTCGTCGGCCATGGCGGTCAGCGCGGCGACGACGGACGCGGCCGCCAGGGGGTGCCCGGAGTACGTCAGCCCGCCCGGGAAGACGCGGTGGTCGAAGTGGTGTGACACCTCGCTCGAGACCATGACGCCACCGAGGGGGACGTAGCCGGAGTTGACGCCCTTCGCGAAGGTCACCAGATCCGGCCGGACGTCGAAGGCGTCGAGGGCCAGCCAGTGCCCGGTGCGCCCGAAGCCTGCCATGACCTCGTCGAGCACCAGCAGGATGCCGTGGCGGTCGAGGACCTCGCGCACACCGGACAGGTAGCCCGGGGGCGGGGTCAGCACGCCGGACGAACCGGGCACCGTCTCGAGGACGACGGCCGCGATCGTGCCCGGTCCCTCGTGCTCGATCACGCGCTCGAGGTGCTCGACGGCCCGCTCGGCCTCCTCGGCCTCCGTCGTGGCCCAGAACGGGGAGCGGTAGAGGTAGGGCCCGAAGGTGTGCACGTGCCCTCGCGCGAACTCGTTCTCCAACCGGCGCCAGTCACCCGTCGCGACGATCGCCGCCCCCGTGTTGCCGTGGTACGAGCGGTAGTGCGAGACGATCTTGTCGCGACCGGTGAACAGGCGGGCCATCCGGATCGCGTTCTCGTTCGCGTCGGCGCCGCCGTTGGTGAAGAAGACCTTCTCGAAGCCGGAGGGTGCACGATCCAGGATCAGGCGGGCCGCCTCGGCCCGCACCTCGTTGGCGTGCGCCGGCGCGACCGTGCTCAGCCGGGCGGCCTGGGCCTGGATCGCCTCGACGACGACCGGGTGGCGGTAGCCGAGGTTGGCGTTGACGAGCTGGCTCGAGAAGTCCAGGTACTCGCGCCCCTCGAAGTCCCACAGCGTCGAGCCCTTGCCGTCGGCGAAGGCCAGTGGTGCGAGTGACTGCTGGGCCGACCAGGTGTGGAGGACGGTCGAGAGGTCCGCGGCGACGACGTCGGCGTTGCTCGGCCCGGGATGGGGGCTGGTCGACATGGCGCGCTCCTTCTGGGGGCTGTCTGCGGGGTCCTGCACCGGCGTGACGGGCCGGTCAGCGCCACCGTACAGATTGTTGATCAGTTTTGTCCACGTATCGGATCCGCTCGGCGCTATTGTTCCACATAGAAGGCAGAAGATTGTTCGACAATCGTTGACAGGAAGTCATCGCACGACTAGCGTCTCGGCCCGAGCCAGCCTTCAGGACAGGAGCCCGAGATGACGACGATCGATCCAGTGCAGACCGATCCGGTGCAGACCTACGTCGCGAGCCAGGACTTCGCGATGCTCGTGGGCGGCCGGCTCGTCGAGGCCGCGAGCGGAGAGCGCCGCGACGTCCACGACCCCTCGACGGGTCGCGTCGTGTCCTCCGCGCCGGCCGCCGACCGAGCCGACGTCGAGGCGGCCATCGACGCGGCCGCGGACGCCCAGCCCGGGTGGGAGGCCCTCGGGGTCGACGAGCGCATCGCCTGCATCGAGCGGTTCCGCGAGCTGGTCCACGCGAACCGGGAACGACTCGCCATGATCGACGCGATCGACTGCGGGAACCCGGTCGAGGCCATGCGGGGCGACATCGACATCTGCGAGCCGTACTTCGCCGGGTGGGCGGCCTTCGCGAAGTCCCTGACCGGAGACGTGATCCCTGCGAGCCCGGGCAACCTGCACTACACGGCCCACCGTCCGTACGGCGTGGTGGGACGCATCACGGCCTTCAACCACCCGGCGTTCTACGCGATCACGCGGCCGCTCCCCTCACTCATCACGGGCAACACGCTGGTCATGAAGGCGTCGGACGAGACGACCCTCTCGACGCTCGCGATCGGCGAGCTCTACGCCGAGGCCTTCCCGCCCGGCGTCGTGAACGTCGTCAGCGGCGGGGCCACCGTCGGGGACGCCGTGGTGACGAGCCCGCGGGTCAAGCGCATCGGCTTCACCGGGTCGGTCCCGACGGGCCTGCTGATCCAGCGACGCGCCGCCGAGTCCGGGCACGTCAAGCACGTCTCGCTCGAGCTCGGCGGCAAGAACGCGATGGTCGTGTTCCCCGACGTGGATCTCGAGCAGGCCGTCGAGGGTGCCATCTTCGGCATGAACCTGACGGTCTGCCAGGGCCAGTCGTGCGGCTCCAACTCCCGCGTGCTCGTGCACTCGCGCATCTACGACGACTTCGTGAACCTCGTCGCCTCGAAGCTCGATCGCTACCGCGTCGGCGTCGCCTACGAGGCCACGACCGACGTGGGACCCGTCGTGAGCCAGGTCCACGCCGATCGCGTCAACGCCTACATCGACTCGGGCGTGCAGGAGGGTGCGACGCTGGTCCGCGGTGGCGGGCGCCCGGAGGGGGTCCCCGACGGCGGGCACTTCATCGAGCCGGCTCTGTTCGCCGACGTCACGCTCGACATGAGGATCGGGCGCGAGGAGATCTTCGGGCCGGTCATGTCGATCTTCCGGTGGGACGACTACGACACGATGCTGGACGAGGTCAACGGCCTCGACCTGGGTCTGGCGGCCAGCGTCTGGACCAACGACCTCGACGTCGCGCACAAGACGGCCGACGCCATCCAGGCGGGCTACGTCTGGATCAACGACTCGACACGCCACTACTTCGGCACGCCCTTCGGCGGGGCCAAGGACAGCGGGCTCGGTCGGGAGGAGTCTGTCGACGAGCTCCGGTCGTTCCTCGAGCACAAGGTGGTCCACACGCGGCTGGGTGATGCTCGGTCGGCGCTCGACCGCTTGCTCGCACCCTCGAGGTGATTGTTGATCAATCAACACTCCTAGGTGGTAGCCGATGCCCGGGGCACCGACCCGTCCGTCGTGCTCCGCGGTGCGCCGATCGTGAAGATGGGTCGATTTGGCTCTTGTGTAAGGCCTTTGGGACGGCGGGTCGGCCGCGTCACGGCCATGTGACGAACAGGAAAAAGATCATCAAAAGTGTTCAACACTTGGCTCAATTCGGCTAGTGTGATGCACAGCACGGGGGCAGGGGGATGTCGGTGAACTCGCAACGAGAGGTCAGCAGGGTGATGACGAGGAAGACACGGAACATCGTGATCGGCGTGGTGGGGCTGGCGATGCTGCTGGCCGCCTGTGGCGGTGGCGGATCGGCCGGCACGGACGACTCCGCGATCACGAAGGAGAAGACCTGGACCCGGACGGCGCTCGCGACCGACGCGTCGGGCAAGCAGTCCGAGCAGCCGTACGCGTCGGTGAAGGCCGGCTCCGGGAAGAAGGTCCGGATCTGCGTGCTGTTCCCGCACCTCAAGGACCCGTACTGGGTGGGTCTCGCGTACGGGACCCACGTCGAGGCTCAGAGGACGGGGGCTTCGTACGACCTGTACGCGGCCGACGGCTACGGAGACCTGCCGGGCCAGATCGACCAGACGGAGGACTGCATCAACTCGGGCAAGTACGACGCCCTGGTGATCGGAGCCATCTCCGGGGACGGCAACTGCGACACGATCCGCCAGGCCCTCGCGAAGGACCTGGTCGTGGTGGACAGCGTCAACGGCACCGAGTGCGGTGACGAGGTCACCTCGAACCCGCGGTACGCCCGGACCCTCGTGAGCTACCGGGTCCTCGGCGAGACCGCGGCCGAGTACATCGCCGGACTGGGCCGAAAGCTCAACCTGCTCGCCCTGCCCGGACCACAGGGCGTCCCGTGGTCGGACAGCCTGCTGGGCGGCCTCCGCGACGGACTCAAGGGCAGCAAGGCCCAGGTCGTGGCGGCACCCCGCGGCGACATGGACGCCACCGTCCAGCTCGACCTCGCCCGCGACGCCCTCAGCGCCGATCGAGCGATCGACGCCGTGTTCGGCACCTCGGTCACGATGTCCGCCGGCATCACCGCCGTGCGTGACTCCGGGCGCGACGACATCCAGCTGTTCAACGGCGCGATCGACGGCGACAGCTACAAGGGCATCGAGGACGGCGTCATCAAGGTGGGTGCGAGCGACCTGGGGCCCGTCATCGCCCGGATGGCGATCGACACGGCCGTCCACCTCGTCGACGACCCGAAGGGACTGCCCTACAAGACGATCGGCCCCAAGCCGGTCCTGATCGACGCCAAGACGATCGCCGACGTCCCGCGCGAGGACCTGCTGGCGCCTCCGGGCTTCAAGCCGGTCCTGAACTACGGCCGCTCCGGCAAGTAGCCGCCGCAACGGTCCGCCGACTCGTACACTCCCACTCACCGTCAAGGAGCATGATGTCTGTCGAGGATGCCGTCCCCGTGCTCGAGCTGCGAGCGCTCGGCAAGCGGTTCGGTGCGGTGACGGCCCTCGACGACGTCTCCCTCCGGCTGCAGGCGGGTGAGTGCCACGTCCTGCTCGGCGAGAACGGCGCGGGGAAGTCCACCCTCGTGGGCACCGTGCTGGGGCACCACCAGCCGTCGTCGGGGGAGCTGCTCGTCCGGGGTGAGCACGTCGCCAGGTACTCGCCGTCGGCGGCGCGGTCGCTCGGGGTCCGCGCGGTCATGCAGGAGTTCAACCTGTACGAGAGCCTGCCGGTCTACGCCAACCTGTTCGTCGGCCAGGAGGTCCAGCGGTGGGGTCTTCGACGCCATCGGCGCATGCGGGCGGAGGCCCGCAGGATGCTGGCCGAGGTCGACGCCCCGTTCGGTGCCACCGAGGTGGTGGCGACCCTGACGAGGGCGGAGCAGCAGCTCGTCGAGATCTGCAAGGCCCTCACGCGGCGCGGCGACGAGCCGGGCGTCCTGCTGCTCGACGAGCCGACCGCCGCGATCTCCGACGGTGAGGCCGAGCGGCTCTTCGGGATCATCGCCCGCCTGAAGGCGGAGGGATGGGCGATCCTCTACATCAGTCACCGGATGGACGAGCTGCGTCGCGTCGGCGATCGCGTCACGGTCCTGCGGGACGGGCGGCACGTCGCGACCCACGACGTGGTCGACGTCACCGACGACCAGCTCATCACCGAGATGTCGGGGCGCGAGGTCGACCGCAGTGCGCACGAGAAGTCGACCGTGGACGCCTCGGCCGAGGTCGTCCTCGCCGTCGAGCACCTCGTGACCCGGAACCGCAAGGTGCTCGACGTGTCGTTCGAGCTGCGGGCCGGCGAGATCCTCGGGGTCGGCGGCCTCGCGTGCGGCCAGATAGGAAAGGCCGCCGGCGGCGGCAAGCGCGATCAGGCTGGCGGCGGCCACGGCGCGGCCGCGGCGGCGTTCTGGATTGGCCATCAGGGGGACCTTAGGGCTGTTTCCGGTTGGGCGGGTCTAAACCCAAGCGCCCCGCTGTGCAATCAGACCAGCCCCGCCACAGCCAGCCCCAGGGCCATCAACAATCCGGCATCGCGATTTGAACGGAACAGCCGCAGGCAGCCCCGGGGGTCGTCCATGTCAAAGCGCCGCAGCTGCCAGGCCAGGTGCGCGGCAAAACCCGCGATGCCGACC
>JALRCA010000138.1 GCA_023257515.1 Aeromicrobium sp. | reverse complement strand
GGCGAACGTCAGAAGACTTGCGGGCCCTGGGAGAACCTTTTTCGTAGCGGGTGGTGCGGGTGAGCAGATCTGGGTGGTAGCGGGGGCGGGACTCGAACCCGCGACACCACGATTATGAGCCGTGTGCTCTAACCACCTGAGCTACCCCGCCACGGGACACGAGTCACCTCGTGTTCCAGAGCCCCTTTACGGAATCGAACCGTAGACCTTTTCCTTACCATGGAAACGCTCTGCCGACTGAGCTAAAGGGGCGGACCGACAGCCCAACATACAGGGTCCGGGGACAGATCCGAAATCGGGGTCAGCGCGCCCCCGCGGCGCGGGCCAGACGGGCCGGCCACGCCGGTCCCTCGTAGATGAACCCCGTGTACGCCTGGACCAGGTCGGCACCTGCTGCGAGCCGGTCGCGGACGTCGTCCGGGGTGGTCACGCCGCCGACGCCGACCAGCGTCAGACGGTCCCCCACGTGCCGACGCAGGGCCGCGAGGACCTGCGTGGAGCGCTCCTTCAGGACGGGCCCGGACAGGCCGCCGGCACCCGCGCGCTCGACCTCGTCTCGGCCGCTGTGCAGCGAGTCCGGCCGGGCGATCGTCGTGTTCGTGGCGCTGATGCCGTCGAGCCCCAGCTCGAGGGCCAGGTCGGCCACCGCGAGCACGTCGTCGTCGACCAGGTCGGGCGCGATCTTGACGAGCAGGGGGACACCGCCGGGCCGGCCGTGCACGTGCGGGGTCCGGTCGGCCAGGTCCTTGACCCGGCCGAGGATGGGACGCAGCGCGTCGACCGACTGCAGGTCCCGCAGACCAGGGGTGTTCGGGCTCGAGACGTTGACCACCAGATAGCTCGCGTACGGGGCGAGCAGACGCGTGCTCTCGGCGTAGTCCTCGACCGCGGACTCCAGCGGGGTCGCCTTCGTCTTGCCGATGTTGACCCCGACGACGTCCGCGGCTCCCGGCCCGGTGCTGCGAAGCCGGTGCAGGCGACTTGCGACGACGGCGGCCCCGTCGTTGTTGAACCCCATGCGGTTGACGACGGCGCGGTCGTCGACGAGCCGCACGAGACGGGGCCTCGGGTTCCCGGGCTGTGGACGTGCCGTCACCGTGCCGACCTCGACGTGACCGAACCCGAGCCCGAGCAGGCCGCGCACCGCCCGGGCGTTCTTGTCGAACCCGGCGGCCAGGCCGAAGGGGTGCGGGAACGGCACACCCATGACCTCGAGCGCCGGACCGTGGGCGCGGGTGACGGGGCTGAGCAGACGACCACCGGCCCGGATCGCCCGGAAGGCCTGCTCGTGGGCGACCTCCGGGTCCATGCGTGAGAAGACCGAGCGGAAGAACGCGTCGTAGACCACGGCCGCCAGCGTAGTGCGCCCGGGAGCGGTTTCTGCAGCAGTCCGGCTGCAGGCACCCGCGGCTCGACCTAGGCTGGTCACGAGGTCATTCGATGGTGGACATGCGAGCACTGGGGCGCGACGCGCCCCTCTACGAGATCAAGGCGAACCTGTTCAAGGCGCTCGCCGACCCCGTGCGGATCCGTGTGCTCGAGATCCTGTCGCGCGAGCTCGAGCACGCCTCCGTGCACGACCTGGCCGCCGCCTCGCACTTCGACGAGCGGACCCTGGAACGCCAGCTCTCGGTGTTGCGCCGGCACGGCGCCGTCGTGGCCGACCCGACGCACGAGGGCCCGTCCTACCGACTTGCGCACCCCCGCATCGGCGAGCTGCTGGCGGTCGCCAAGGAGTTCCTGCACGAGACGTCGGCACCACCGCGGCGTCCGCGGCTCAGCGCTGTTCGCGACCTCGACGACCAGCTAGCTGTCGACGGCGACGGTGCGGAGCCGTAGCTCCATGACCGTGCCCCCGCCAGGTGCCGGGCCGGCTTCGAGCGTCGCACCCAGACGGCCGGCGAGCCCGTGGGCGATCGACAGGCCGAGGCCGGTGCCCACCTCCCGCTCGGCGACGTAGTGCTCGCGCAGGTACCCGCGCTCGAAGGCTCGTCCGTGGTCACCGGGCCGTAGCCCAGGCCCGTCGTCGACGACACGGACGACCGCTGTCTGCTGCACGGCCAGCGCCTCGAGCACGACGTGCCCTCGTGCCGGCGTCGCCCGCAGGGCGTTCTCGACGAGGCCGTCGAGCAGCTGACGCAGTCGCTGACCGTCGGACATCACGTCCAGGCGCTCGGCCCTCACCGTGAGGGCGACGTCCTCGCGTCGGGCAGCGCCCTCCCAGGCGGCGGCGACATCGCTCATGACGGCCGCGAGGTCGACCGGTTCGTCGACGATGGCGAAGTCGTCCGCCTCCAGGCGCGCCAGCGAGAGGAGGTCGACCACGAAGCGGTCGAGACGTGCCGCCTGCTCGACCAGCACCCCACCCACCCGCGAGACGTCGTCGGACTCGACGGCACCGTCGCGCAGCGCCTCCGCGTACCCGCCGAGCGCGGTCAGCGGAGTCCGCAGCTCGTGCGAGATGGAGAGCAGGAACTCACGCTGTCGCCCCTCGCTCTGGGCGAGCGCCGAGTCGAGGGCCGAGAGTGCCGCAGTGAGCTCGGCGACCTCCGTGACCTGGACGGGAGACATCGGGACGCCACGATTCCCCTCGGCGAGCAGGTGCGCGCTGCGGGCCGCGGCCCGCACGGGCCGGACGACCCGCCTCGCGACCACGATCGCTACCGCGGCGGAGACCGCGACTCCCACGACGAGGGCGAGGACGAGCCGGCGGACGAAGGCGCCGTCGATCTCGTCCAGCCCCTCGACCGGCTGCAGACCCACGACGACCACCGCGCCCCGCGACAGTCGGGCCTCGACCAGCACCTCCTGGCCGTCGACCACCCCGGTACCGGACCACGCGCCCTGCCGGCGCACGGCCTCGAGCTCGCCGTCGCTCATCGCCTGGACGACAGCGTCGGGCACGGGTCTGGACGGTCGTACGACGTGGAACGTCCGGGCATCACGACCGAGGACGGCCTGCTCGGCCCGCAGGAGACGACGGGTGGCTTGAGGACGCGCGGCCAGGGTGTCGACGGCACGCGCCAGCTGGTCCCGCGACTCGTCGCGTGCGACGGACCGGACGAACGGCAGCGCCAGCACGACAGCGACCGCCGCGACGACCACTGCGCCGACCACGCCGACGAGGACCACCCTCGCCTGCAGCGACCTCACGCGGGCGCTC
>JALRCA010000096.1 GCA_023257515.1 Aeromicrobium sp. | reverse complement strand
GGTCTCGGGGAGCTTCGCCAGACCGGTCGCGATCACGTCCGCCTGGTCCGCGGTCACCTTGCCGGCAGCCAAGGCCGCCTCTGTTTGGGTGGCTGACTCCAGCCGTTCGGCGCGTCGGACGAGCCGGTCTCCGGCTCGTCGGTCGCCACCGAAGTCCTTGGCGAGCAGGTCACCGGTGCTAGTGGCACCAGCGTCACGTGCGGCACCTGACTTCTCGAGGGTCCTCGCGGCGGCCATGGCGTGCGCGGTCAGGCGTGACTGGGCTCGGGCGATCTCGGCGGCCAGGCGGCGGACCTCGCCGGGTTCGAGGCCGGCCCACGCCTCGGTCGACATCGCATCCAGCGCTGCGTGCACCCCGGCAACACCTGCGGTGTTGGGGTGGTGGTCGGTCAGCGTCAGGGTCACGACGAATCTCTTCTTTCGGCTCCGTGTTCTATTATGAGCCAGGGTGGTCGCCTGGGTCGAGAGGTCGAAAGTCCCGTCTTTTCCCGTGACCCTTCGACGAGCTCGGGGTCCATCACCCAGTGCTCTACCCTGGCCCGATGCTCGAGCGACGCCTCACCGCCCTCGTCCTTGCGGGGGTGCTGACGGCGCTCGCGGTCGCCGGGGTAGCCGGGCACTCGCGGTTCTCCGGACCCGTGCTCTTCGGCATCGGCCAGACGACCCACGGCGTCCATCGCGACGACCTGGCGGTCCTGGCGCTCTACCTGCTCGGCCTGCTCCTGTGCTGGCGGCTCGCCCGGCGCTGACTACCGCTCCCAGAGCCGGTCGAGGATGCGGCGTTCGCGCTGCTCGGCGGCTGCGCGCTCGAGCATCGCACGGGCCTTCTCGGCCGCCCGGGGTCCGGACCGCCGCCGGGCGTCGGCGACGAGTCGTTCGATCTCGGCGCGGTCGATCTCGTCCTGCTCGGCGATGCTGCGGTCCGGGTCCATCGCTCAGAGTCGGTTGAGCACCTGGGTCATGTCGCCCTCGGTGTCGGTGCCGATCTTCTCGAAGACCAGCTTGACCACCGGGGTGCCGAGCTTGGCGGCGCCCTTGAGCACGATGTCGGCCTCGTACGTGACCTCGCTGCCCGATCCGTGCGGCGTGACGGTGATGGTGTCGGTCGAGGTCGCGGTCTCGTTCTCGCCGAACAGGACGATGCGGTCGTCGGTCAGCTCCTTGAGCTCGTACACGAGCTCCGTCGTGATCCCGGCGATCTTGGAGACGTTGTGCCACCTGCTGCCGACGGCGACGGGGCCGGAGTCGATCCGCTCGCACGTCTCGGTGCCGGGGTCCCACTCCTCGGCGTGCTCGAAGTCCTTGAGGTAGTCGATGACCGTCTGGGGCGACGGCTCGACGGTGAACGTGCGGCTGATGGTCGTCATGTCTCCAGCCTGCGACGGGACAACGGGCACCGCATCCTGGCGCGCGTCCTCGCCCGAGAGCAGGGCTCGGACCGTGCCGCGCTGCTGGTCGAGGCGAGCGATGTCGGTCTCGAGCGTGTCGAGGACGCGTCGCATCTCGGCGGCCACCGTCGGACAGATCTCGAGGTGCGCCTCGGGCCCCCGGGCGCAGGGAAGCAGTCGACCGACCGTCCTGGTGCCGAACCCGGCCTCGAGCAGGGTGCGGATCTGGCTGACCCGCGTCGTCGTGTCCTCGTCGTACACGCGGTAACCGTTCGGGTCACGGCGTGACGTCAGCAGCCCGACGTCCTCGTAGTAGCGGAGCATGCGACGGGTCGTGCCGCTCTGCTCGGCCAGCTCACCGATCAACATCGTCATGACGGGTCCCCCAGCGCTTGACCTTCACACCGACGTCAATGCCCAGCATGGCGGCATGATTCCGACGAGCACCGTCTCCTCCCTGCTGACCGACGTCGACGTCCTGGACGTCGGCACCGGACCCACCGTCGCGCTGGCGCACGGGGCCGGTGGCGGCGTCGTGGCGAACTTCCACCCGCTGATCGACGCGGCGTCCGACACCTTCCGGTTCGTCGGGCCGAGCTACCCCGGCTCCGGCTCCACCCCGGCGCCGCCCGGTCCGCTCGAGCTCGAGCGACTCGCCGACTGCGTCGTGGCCGCGGGTCTGCGCACCGGCGCGGAGCGGTTCCCCGTCGTGGGACTGTCCCTCGGTGCCGCCGTGGCGACCACGGCGGCGGCACGTCACCCCGAGCACGTGAGTGCACTCGTGCTGACGGTGGGTCTGGCCCGACCGGACGCGCAGTCGCGCTCGTTCACCAGGCTGTGGCGCGCACTGGATGCTCGCGAGGACTGGACCGCGCTGGCCTCGCTCATGCTCCTGACCGTCGGCACCGGGCACGACCTGCAGGCCGTGACCGAGGCGGATCGTCTCGACGAGACCCTGTCCCAGATCGTCCGGGACCACTCCCGGGGCAGCGTCGCCCAGGCGGAGCTGGTCGAGCGGGTGGACGTGACACCGCTGCTGCCGCGGATCGCCGTCCCGACCCTGGTCGTCGTCGCCGGCAGCGATCGGATCGTGCTGCCGGAGACGGCCCGCATGTTCGGCACGATCCCCGGAGCACGGACGATCGAGCTGCCGGACGCAGGCCACGTCTTCGACCCCGCGCACGCGGCGCGATGGCGCGACGAGGTGCTCGGCTTCCTGCGGGAGGCATGAGGCCAGGGGTCTCAGGACCGCGGCGCGCTCACGTTCGACCACTCGAGGATGATCTGCACGACGTCGTCGAGATGGGACTCCAGCAGGAAGTGTCCGCCATCCAACAGCTCGACCTGCGCGTGCGGCGCGTCGCGTCGGAACTGCTCGGCGCCGGCTGCGGCGAAGATCTCGTCGTTGCGGCCCCACACCACCACGACGGGCACTCCTGACTCGCGCAGCCACGCCTGGAACGGCGCGTACAACGGGGGGTTGGTGGCGTAGTTCGCGAACAGCCGCACCTGTGCCTCGTCGTTGCCCGGCCGGGCGAGAAGGGCGAGGTCGTGCTCCCACGCGTCCGGGTCGACGAGGGTCGGGTCGGCCAGCCCGTGCGTGTACTGCCACTCCACGGCCTCGCGGTCGAGTGCCGTCCACCTGCGGTCCCTCGTCGCCGACGGTCTCGTGGAACGTCGCGTCGAGGACACGGTCCCGCCGGCGGTGCACTACTCCTTGACCGACCTGGGTCGGTCCCTGACCGGTCCGCTGGCCGTGCTTCGCGACTGGGCGGAGTCGAACATGGCGCAGATCGACCAGGCGCGACGAGCGGCCGAGCAGCCCGACTGACGCTCCGGCCCGCTGCTACTCGCGCTTCCCGAGGCAGGCCGAGCCGCGGGCGCAGTCGGACTCGACCTGCCAGGCCTGCTCGAACGGGACCAGGATCAGACGGCCCTTCGCCGTCACCAGGACGACACCCTCGAGCGACCGGGTCCCGTCCCGGGTCGGCGGGATCGTGAAGTCGGCCCGGCGGTCCGGGTCGAGCCGGGAGCCGCGCGAGGACAGCTCCGTCTCGGGCCACCTGCCCTCCCCGCACTGCGCCCGGTAGTAGGAGGTCCCGCCTCTCCCGACGGTGCCGGTCTCGGCCCATCGGCCGAAGATCGACCCGCGGGCGGAGTTCAAGGACTGCCGCTCCTCGCCCGAGCCGGCGAACACGAGGTAGACGCCGGGCGGCAACCTCGAGTCTGAGTCCGAGGCCGCTTCGCACGGGATCGTGTCACCGTCCATGGCCTTGATCGTCTCGTCGAACCAGACGAGCGGCACCTTGACCGACAGCACGTCGGCGGACCGGATGACTCGGACGGTCGGCTCGGGCAGCCACTCCTCGCTGTAGAGCGAGCGGGGCTTCGGTGCGTCGGGGTCGACCGACCACTCCATGGTCGCCTCCAGGTCGCGAGCCACCCGCCACGACCGCTGGCTGACGCCGTAGGGCGCCGGCATGCTCTCGTCGTTGGCCCACATGTTGACCCGCTCGGCGGTGTTGCGCAGCCACAGACGTGTCGGCGGTCCGCTGTCCTCGCCGGTGACGGCGAGCGCGCCCGCCAGCACCAGGATCACCAACGCGCCGACCAGCCTCTCCTTCCAGCCGATCGAGGCCTTCGAGCTGGACGGCTTGGACGGCGTCGGCACCTCGACGGGAGCCACCTGCTCCTTGGCCGCCGCCTGCTGGGCCACGGAGCGACGGAACGACCGCGCGGCCGCGTCCAGCCCCGCGCTCATCTGCTCCGCCCCCTGGTAGCGGTCCGCGGGCTCGGGCGCCATCGCGCGTCGGATCACCTCGTCGAACGGCTCGAAGGCGGAGTGGATCTCCGACGGCGCTGGAGGCTCGTGGCCCCAGCCCTTCATGGCGTCGAACGCGAGCCGGCCGGTGAGCAGCTCGTAGAGCACGCCGCCGACCGCGTACATGTCGGTCGCCGGCGACAGGTAGCCGCCGCGCACCTGCTCGGGCGCCTGGTACGCCGGCGCACCGAGGCCGGAGGCCGAGCGGTCGGTGGCCGCGCGGGCGATGCCGAAGTCGAGCACCTTGAGCCGGTTGGACGCGATCATCAGGTTCCCGGGCTTGACGTCGCGATGGATGATCGGCGGGTCGAGGCGATGGGCGGCGTGCAACGCGTCGAGCAGCTCCTGGACGAGGGGCACGCTGAACCGCAACGGCTTGTGGTCGATCCGGTCGTCCGACGGTCGCTGCTTGATGATCTGGGCCAGCGTCCGCCCCTCGACGTACTCCATGACGATCGACGGCACGGGCCGCCCACCGTCCGGACCCGGCAGGTCCTCGATGTCGTGCACCTTGACGATGTTGTCGTGGTTGAGCTGGCTGAGCGTCCGGACCTCGCGCTGGAACCGCTCGACGAACTCGGCCCGGTGCGCCAGGTGCAGGTGCAGCTGCTTGACGGCCACGTAGCGCTCGAGCTTGCTGTCCCAGGCCCGGTAGACCGTTCCGTAGGACCCGCTGTCGAGGACGCTCCACCGCTCGTAGCGCGCCACCGCAGTCCTCGCCTTCATGACCGAACCTTCACGACGACGACCGCGGCACCGAGCTGGAGGACCGCTCGGCGTCCGACGGGGCGACGCTCGTGCGGCGCGAGCCTAGCGCCGTCGACCCGGGTCCCGTTGGTGCTTCCGAGATCTCGCACCGTCCAGGTGTCGTCGTGCCACTCGAGCATCGCGTGCTTCCACGACGCGGTGTCCTCGGTGAGGGCGAAGGCCCCGTTGTGGCGCCGGCCGAGGCCCAGTGCCTCGTCGGTCACGTCGTGCTCGACGCCGGCGTACCTGACCAGCAAGGACGGGACCGGGGCCGGGCGGGCGCCACGGGTGGCTTTCGTGGGCACGAGGTCGAGCGCGCGCTCGGCGACGGTCGCGGCGTGCGGGACGCGTCGTCCGCGCGGCCGCCCGGCCGCGGAGGACTCGGGCCGCTCGGCCTGGCGCGGCGCCCCGGCGCGAGCCGGCGGGACCCAGCCCGCCCGCAGGCGAGGATCGACACGGATTACGACGCGCACCTCGTCCGGGACGATCCAGCCCTCCCGCCGGGCGTGCTGCACGTAGACCGTCGCGGAGTCGCTGCCGAGCGCGTCCAGGTCGCCCAGGGCGTGCAGCCGGGTGACGTCCTCGGGCGCGACGCGCATCTCGACGCAGGGCACCGCGTGGATCCGGCCGCTCGGCATCACGACCTTCTCGTTGGTCAACGCACGCAGGAACGAGCGTCGCACCGTCGCCGTGGTCGAGAACGGACGCGGGATCCACCGGGCGAAGGCCTCGACGGGCACGTCGACGACGGAGTCGAGCCGCCACCACGCCTTGAGGACGAGCAGGACGACGAACGTCACGGCCACCGTGACGGTCAGGACGATGAGATCTTCGGACATCGGGACCACCTCCGCGCTAGGTTCTGGTGCTCGCAGTGTGGTGACGTTCGACCGCCTCAGCACCTATCGGAGGAACCGGTTCCAGTGGCCTTGACGTTGACGTGGTCGACCGGCGACGCCCGCGGACGTGCCGTGGTGCCCCTCGGCGGCACCTGGACGTTCGGTCGTGAGCCCTCGCCCGGCCCCGGGGTCGTCTACCAGCACGAGTGGGTCAGTGGGACCGCCCTCGTGATCCATCACGACGAGCGCTCCAGCCGGCTCGAGAGGGGCCAGCGCGCCAACGGCGCGACGGTGATGGTCCAGTGGGGTTCGGGGTCCGCGATCGCCCTGTCCGAGGGGACGTCGCACCGGCTGCGGCCCGGGACCACGACCGTCAGCATGACGGTACGCGACTTCGCGCTGGAGCTCGTGATCGTGGGCGACACGGTCCGCGGTGGGGCGCGCACGACGCGTGTGCCGCTCGGCCGCGATCTCGAGGAGGACGACGCGCTCCTGCTGTGCGTCCTGGCGGCCGCGCTCGGCCGCCGCGGCCACGTGCGACGCCCCGAGCTCGTCTCGGCGTTCGCGGTCTGGCGGGGCGCCCGGCCCCTCAGCAACGACACGTTCAACGAACGCTTGACCGACGCGCTCGCGACGCGCGGCGTCGAGATCACGGAGCAGTACGTGAACCGTGTCGATCGACTCGTCCACGAGGTTCGTCTCGCGTTCGACGACGACTACCTCGACGCGGTCGAGGTCGAGCTCGCGACGCGACGTCAGTAGTGACGCGGCACGTGGGGACAGGCGTGGCCGTACTTGATACGGCACCGCACGCGACGGTAGATCTTCTTCACCTGATCGACGGTAGGCACAGCGTCGTCGGACCAACAGGGGGTTGCCCCGTTGTGCGACAACTGTTAACACAGGATGGTCCGAACGAATCAGGTCGTACGACCCGATCAGGCCATGGGAGGTTGCGAGAATCCGGCGCGGGGCGGACGAACGGCCTGGTTTAACCGGGATTTCACGAGAACCACTCACCAAGGGGCAAGGCCAACCGTATGGTTCGTGACAGAGCTGCAGGGGGATGGGCTCGATTTCGTGAGCAGAACCCGAGGAGCGCCATGACGGCCTGGCCCCAGAGCCACGCACCCGCTTGGAGTGCCCAGTCGCAAGCCGCGACGCCACTCACTGCAGCACCTGTCACCCACTGGCAGACCGGCTACAAGAGCAAGCTGTTCGTGACCGACGTCGTCATGCTGGTGGTTGCGACCCTTGTCGGTATCACCATCCGCTTCGGCGGTTCACCGACGGCGATCTCGCTGGGTACGCTCGACGTCACCTATGAGACGTTCGGCATCCTGATCGTGGTGGGCTGGGTGCTCTCACTTCACTTCGGACGGACTCGAGACGCCCGCATCGTGGGTGAGGGTGTCGCCGAGTACCGCCGCACCGTGCGTGCCTCCGTCATGTTCTTTGGCTGCTTCGCGATCGCCTCGATCGCGTTCAAGATCGACTCCTCGCGAGGATTCCTCGCCATCACGCTGCCGCTCGGGGTCGCGCTCCTGCTGATCGGCCGCAAGGCCTGGCGGATGCACCTCGCCCGGCAGCGCACCCGGGGCGGCATGACGTCGAACGCGCTCGTCATCGGTGGCGTCCGCTCCGCCCAGGAGCTCACGGCCTGGCTCCAGCGCCACACCAACGCGGGCTACCGCGTCACGGGCGTGTGGGTGCCGGACCGCGACGCCGGCGGCGACGAGTGGCTCAACGTTCCCGACTCGTTCATCCCCGTCATGGGCACCCAGCGCTCGCTCGCCACCGCACTCAACGTCTCGGGCGCCGAGGTCGTGGTCGTCACCGACACCGAGCACCTGGGCCACCAGGGACTCAAGGAGCTGACCTGGGAGCTCGAGTCGGCCGACGTCGACCTGCTGGTCGCCCCGAACGTGATCGACGTCAGCGGCTCGCGGCTGCAGCTGAGCACCGTCGCCAAGATGCCGTTCCTGCACGTGAGCAAGCCGACCTACTCCTCGGCTGCCGCCTGGCCCAAGACGGTGTTCGACAAGGTCGGCGCTGCGATGATCCTGCTGCTCGCCTCTCCCGTGTTCATCGCGACGGCCCTGGCCGTCAAGCTCACGAGCCCCGGCGGCGTCTTCTACCGCCAGGAGCGCATCGGCCTGGACGGCCAGGCGTTCGACATGCTCAAGTTCCGCTCGATGCGCCAGGGGTCCGACGCCGAGCTGGCCGACCTGCTCGCCGAGTCCGGCCAGGGCGACAAGCCGCTCGGCAAGCTGACCGCCGATCCGCGAGTGACGCGCGTCGGTGCCTTCATCCGGCGGTACTCGATCGACGAGCTGCCGCAGCTGGTCAACGTCCTGTTCGGCACGATGAGCCTGGTCGGTCCGCGCCCCCAGCGCCAGTTCGAGGTCGACCTCTACGACAACGTCGCCCACCGCCGCCTACGCGTCCGCCCCGGCATGACCGGCCTCTGGCAGGTCTCCGGTCGCTCCGACCTGACGTGGGAGGACGCGATCCGCCTGGATACGTACTACGTGGAGAACTGGTCACTCACGGCCGATATCGCGATCCTGTGGCGGACCGTGAGGGCCGTCGTGGGCAGCGACGGGGCTTACTGAGCGTTGGCCGAACGCAGACCACTCGTCGTCCTGGAGTCGACCAAAGCTCCGGATGGAACGACGCGATACATCGATCAGGTCGTGACGTTCGCCGACCCCGAGATCGAGTTTCGCTATCTATCCCTCCGAAACCTCTTCCGGCGCGCGGATGTCTTCCACATTCACTGGCCGGAAGTCCTTGTACGCGGGACGAATCGTGCCGAGACTGCGGTCCGAAGCTGGGTCGTCCGTGCCGCGCTGCGCCTTATGCGTTGGCGGGGTACCGCGATCGTCCGGACACTTCACAACCTCACGCCGCACGAGCCCGGCACCGCGCTCGAGGGCCGCCTGCTGACCCGACTCGACGATCTGACCGATCTTTTCGTGACGATCAATCCCGTCACCAAAGCCCCTCACGGTCCGACCGTCCAGATCCCGCACGGCCACTATCGTGACCGATTCGCGTCATTGACCCACCGGTCGCCGACGCCGGGCCGCCTGACGTACGCCGGAATGATCCGGCCCTACAAGGGAGTCGAACAGCTCCTAAGCGCTTTCGGCTCCATCGAGGATCCGGCCGCATCGTTGCACCTCGTGGGCCGACCGACCGACGCCTTGCGGGAAGCCATTGAGAATGCTGCCGCCGGCGACAGTCGGATCTATGCATCGTTCGGGTTCGTTCCTGACGCCGAGCTCGTCGACGAGATCACCTCGGCGTCCCTCGTCGTCCTGCCGTACGAAGAGATGCATAACTCAGGGATGCTTCTCGTTGCTCTGTCGTTGTCCCGACCAGTTCTCGTGCCGGACACGCCGACAACTCGTGCATTATCGACCGAGGTCGGCCCCGGATGGGTACATCGTTTCACGGGCGTCCTGGACTCTGAGATCCTCGAACAGGCACTCACAGCAAGCTCGATTCATCCAACTCGGCCTCCGCAGCTCGAGGACCGCGATTGGACGGTCGTGGCCGCGCGCTACGGTGCGGCCTTCCGACAAGCATCTGGATGGTCCGTATGAGCACCGCCCGACCGACCGTCTTCGCCTGGATCACTGGGCAGCAGACGAACATCGGCGACTCACTCCTTCGCCGACCCTACCTTCGTCTGCTGAGCAGACTCGGCGTCGTCGACGTCTGGGTGCGCGACGCCTCCGACGAGTTCATCACGGGACTGGATGTTCCTAGCACCGCACGGATCAGCCGTAGCTTCATCGCATGGTGGACCCGCGCCTTGATGAGCTCGCTGCGCCGACCGACGACCGTCGCGATCAACGCTGGTGAAGCACCGGACGGCCGCGGCGCCGTCGTCGCTGCCTTCGCCCTGACCCTGCTGTCGCGCATCGCGAGAGCACGTGGAGGTTTCAGCTTGTGGTTGGGAGGCTCGGTGCCTGCTGGACGGTCCGTGAGCGCGAAGCGCGCATACTCTGCTCTCGCGAGCTCGACCTCGGTCCTGTCATGGCGTGAACCGGTGTCACAGCGCTCGTCAGGGCGAGGACGGATCCAACCCGACTGGGCGTTCACGGAGGCGTCCGCCTCGGTTCAGCCGGACGGGCCTGCGCGTACGACGCTAGCCATCGTGCTTCGCGGTGACCGGACCGCACCCTCCGAAGAGTGGCTGCGATGGGTACGCACGCTCATCTCCGATCACAAGCTCACGGTCACGACGGTCGTGCAGGTCGAGCAAGACCACGAGCGTGCCCACGAGATCGCTCGAGCCCTCGGCGGCTCCTGCGTCGAGTGGCCCCCAGGCGCCAGCCACGCGGAACAAGAGGCTCGCGTCCGCGACCTGTACCGGGGCTGCCGTGTGGTGATCGGCGACCGTCTGCACGGACTCGTCGTGGCGGCGACGGAGGGCGCGATTCCCTTGGGGTGGGTGCCGAGCTCCGGCGGCAAGATCGATGCGCACTTCGCGCCGCTCGGGCTCACGTGGGTGTCAGAGCACGAAGGTAGTCCCGCAGAACATCTTCCGACAGTCACGCCCGACGATCTTGATGACTACACGAGGCAAGTCTCGAAGGCGATCGGTCAGGCGAGGGTGACTCTGTCGTCCTTGAGCGACGAGATCGTCCATCTCGTCGCTCACCGCTCGAGCGACGGCGAGGACCGTCCATGAGCGTCGTCCGAACCTACTACTGGGATCCGCGGCCGTCCCGTCTCCCACGCGCGGTCCAGCGTTGGCGCGGCCGACCGACGTTCATCGTCGGCAACGCCGGAGACCTGTTCAACCGTGACCTCATCAGCTGGTCATACCCGGAAGTCCGCGCAGAGAACACGGACGTGGGCCGACGCCTGCTCCTCGTGGGCTCGATCGCGCATCAAGCTGGACCCGGGGACCTGGTCAACGGAGTGGGCTGCAAGTTCTCGGACATGCCTGCCGCTCCGGTCACCGGGGCCCCACGCCTTCGCGGTCTTCGCGGGCCGATGTCCCTCGAGGCGCTCCGACGCTCGGGGCACAATGTCTCGGCAGTCGAGTTCCTGGGTGATCCTGGTCTCCTCATCGGCAGGGTCTTCCCGGAGGCTCTGGAGATTCAGGCAGAACCCGGGCGAGAGATCTTCATCCCTCATTTCCGCGAACGCTCGCAATTCGATCGCGTCGTCCGACATGCTGAGGTGGTCGACATCGATGCCGAACCGCGGGACGTTGCTCTGGCCATTGCAGGAGCCGAGGTCGTTCACACGTCCTCGCTGCACGGACTCATCTGGGCTCACGCCCTCGGTCGCGCGGCCTCCTTGATCGCGCCGCGAACCGCTGAGTCAGAGTTCAAGTACCGCGACTACTTCGCAAGTACTGGCACGCCGTTCCATTGGCACGACGACGTCGAGGCGTCCCTGGTGGCTCGCAACGCCAAGTTGGTCGACGTCTCGCGCATGGTGGGCGATATCACGATGCCGACGTGGCAGAGCCTTCTCGACGCGGGCGTTGCCGATCTGGCCTGATCGTCCGTCTCAGGTACCCACGGACCTGGTGACCTCGTCCGCGCGGCCGAACCGGTGCTTCCAGTCCGCCCAACCCACGCTGGGCGCAAACCACGTTCGTGGCGTCGCGAGGAAGAACGGGAGATAGACGAAGGCGTAGGACGAGAAGTCGATGCCAAGCACCAGGTAGACGGACACGTGAAACCCGAGCACCATGACCAAACCCGCGCGAAAGAGACGGGGGGAGATGATGGCGATGACCAGCCAGCCTTCGGCGAACAACGTCCCGAGGTCGATCAACTTCCAGAACAGCGGCGAAAGATGATTGACGGCTTCGCCCAGCAATGGGCCTGTCGTGCTCCCAAACAGGAGGTCGTCAACCGCATAGCTCCGAGCGCCGTAATGGTTCGGTGACCACCATCCCGCCGCGGCCTTGGCCAGGGCGGCCGTCGCAAAGGCGAAGGCAATGATCACCGACCAGGAGACGAGCGGGAGCCCAGACGGTTCGGCGCGCCGTCCCCGCCGGGCGTCGAGCGAGAAGCTAGCGCCCCACCCGGCGGCGACCATCACGACAGGGACGAGCTGGAAGAGGATCGAGTGATCGATCTTGCCGAATGAGTACACCAGGCTGTACTCGAGCAGCCCGACGGCGACGACGGCGCCCGTCGCCACTCGCGTCCGCCAGCCCACCACCAGCCAGACGGCAGTGACGACGTGGAGCACCTGCAAGATCAGGACATACGTCGCCGACGGGGGAATCGGGACGAGTCCAGGCAACCCAGGGCCCGGGTCGAAGAACGCTCGCGGAACGTCCACCGTCCACTGCATGTGCACCGGGAAGGCCAAGAGCGCGATCCCGTACAGGATCCGAAACAGACCGATAGCGCGGCGGTCAGGCTTGTACGCGTCTCCGAGCCATCCGACCCGGAGGGTGAACCAATCCACGACGCTACGCAAGACGGACCACCGTCCTCACGTCACATGTCTTCGAGGCAACCTCAGCGCGATCGAGGTCCATGACGACAGTGCTGTCGCAGAATTCCACAGCACGCGCCTGCCGCCCCGGGAACAGGTCGGCAATTCTGTCTTGAAGCCACAGCACCGCCGTCCGCGGAGGTCTTCGGTCCTCGCGCACGAACACCTGCGTCATGGGCGGAATGGCCGATACTCGCACTCCTTGGAAAACATCTGACAACTCCACACCTCTGACGGATCCGTCGGCGAACCGCACGCGCGCCTCGGTGTGGTGACGCACGAGTCGAGATCCATCGGAAGTTTCGCGAAATCCCGGCAGGATGATGCCCGGGTACGGCTGAGGCTGGGACCGCGCCACGAGAGGCAGCTGGACGAGCAGAACGCCACCGAGCACGAGGAGACCCACCAGCCAACGGCGCCAGTGCCCGAGCTCGGACGACGTGCTCATCGGGACGATCCCGCCATGTCGTCAGCCCCGCGGGCCGCGCGGCCGGTGAGCACGGGGGGCAACCGCTTGTCGACATCCGACAGCGCGGCCCATAAATGACCCAGCGTGAGGAAGAAGGTCGGGGCTACGACGCGCGACGTCATGCCGTGTCCGGTCTGCAGGATCACGAAGAGTCCCGGCAGCGCGAGTAGGAACACGACAGCGTGCGGTTCAAGGCCTGAACCAAGCAAGGTACGGACCGCCTTGATCACGAGCAGGACCAGAGGAATCGCTGCGATCACTGCGAGCACGGCGCCGAGCTCGACAAGAACGAGCATGAACGTCGAGTGCACAGGTAGCCCACCACGCGCGTACGGATCGAACTGACCGACGGTCTCGATGTAGTCGTTCGGTCCAACGCCCCACCAGAATGTGCGGTGCAGCTGGGCGACGGCCGATCGCATGAGCTCGGGACGTAGCCCGCCATCCGGATCGAACTGCTGTCGCTCGAGCAAGATGTTCACCACGGGCACAACGCCGACCGCTCCGGCGAGAAGGATTCCGAAGCGCTTGACCGTCGACACTCCTCGCTGCAAGAGCAGCCAGCCGCCGAAGACCACGACAGCGGCAGCGACGTTCGCACGGCTGAACGTCAACCCGATGGTCACCATGGACATCGTGACGGTCAGCCACGCGAAGCGCCGAGTGCGGGCGTCCGACGAGTTGGTCAGGGGTAGAGCAATGAGCATCAGGAGGAAGACAATCTTGCCCAAATTGCCGGGGTGACCCGCAAGTCCGGTCATGCGGGCAAGTGCGCCACCTGCGATCTGAGACTGGTAGACGCGGCCGACTCCCGCGAGTTGAGCGAGCGACGCCACGGTGTGTAGCCCGACGCACAGAGCAAGAGTGCCCGCGAGAAATCTCTCGGACAGCTGACCTCGTCTCACCGCCGAGCTCACGGCGGCCCCGAAAGCCCACGCAAGTCCCAGGAACGCCCACTGGGCGATGCCCTCGGCGACCCAGGAGTGAAGCCCTGACGAGAGCACTGCAACCACGAAGGAACCGATGACGACTATGCCGAATTCCGGTCGTACCCAGCGGATGACTCCGAGTCCGCCCAGCAGCACCGCAGCGATGATCGCGACGTCGTGGCTCGAAACGGAGAGACGGCCGGCAGCGATCGTCGTGTGCG
Source organism: Aeromicrobium sp. (assembly GCA_023257515.1). GTDB lineage: Bacteria > Actinomycetota > Actinomycetes > Propionibacteriales > Nocardioidaceae > Aeromicrobium. The sequence continues at coordinate 3,732 of JALRCA010000096.1, read as the reverse complement.
ACATCGACGACCCGACGCCCACGCCGAAGAGGTTGATCGGAACGACGACAAGGGCGGCGACGGTCGCACCGATCAGAGTCTTCTGCACACCGAGTGACGTGGCTGACACGATTCCAGCGAGCAACAGCGCAGCGACGCCGACAGCTAGGATCATGGTTTGCGTCTCCTCGTCACATCAGGCGTCAGCGCTGTCGCAGACCAGAACGCCAACCGTGGTCCCGCGTCGTTGTCCAAGCATGCAACAACTGCGCGCCGAAAGGGCCAAAAGAAGCCGCAGACGTGCCATGAATCTTGTCGTCAGCGAGCACGCCGAAGCGTCTCTAGCACGATTCGCGCGTCCTGGCGCACACGCGGGACCACGAGCACGAGCACACCGAGCCAAGCCGCGAAGGCGGCCAGCACCAGCGCCAGCTGAGCCACAGGGACCATGCCCTCGCACAGAACTCCGGTCGAGACTCCGACGGCTGCGGCACTTAGGCCTGCCGTGACGGGCGCCAGCGCCTGGAACGACAGCCGACGCCGGGAAACGCCCGCTCGCTGGACAGCGAGACCGGTATAGAGCACCCACATCACTGCCTGACCCGCCGCCGATGCGCAAGCGACACCGATGGCGCCCCACGGCAGACCTCCGAAGAGCATCAGCACCATGACCGAGCGTCCGAAGAGAGAGAACTTGAGAAGATACGTGGTCAGGCCTTTCGCCTGGAACATCCACCAGTAGCCGATCGTGATGGACTGGAACACACCTCCAACCGCGAGCGCGATGAAGATCGGCTTGGCTGGCCCCCACCCAGGACCAAGGGCGATATCGATGAGGGGGTCAGTGCACGCGGCTAGCAGGCAGAAGGTTCCGCCGAACCCATAGGCGAGAAGAAGCTGCCCTCTCAACACATACGCTTCGAACCGCTCTTTGTCGTCCTGGATTCGGGCCAGGACTGGCAGTGCCACACGGGCCGCCGGAACGGCGACCTGCTGCATCGGAAGGCGGAACAGCTGGTAGGCCCGCGAATAGAATCCGGCCTGCACGGGGCCACCGAACTTTCCCACGAGCACGTCGTCGATGTTCGTGGAGACGTACGTGATGACCTGAACGCCCAGCGTTCCGGCACCGAACCCATAGAGACCGCGCATCGGCGCACGTCGAGGCAGCGACGGCTTCCAGCCTGCGAGCACGACACTGAGCACGAACGTGCTGAGGGCGAGAACGACCGGTTGCACGATGAGCGCCCACGGTCCCCAGCCCCCCACCGCGGCCCCAATCGCAGCCACGATCGCAATGAGCGGCGAAATGATGTCGATGGCCGCCAGCCGACCGAATCTGAGATTCTTCGAGAGCTCTGCGCGAAACTGCGCCGCTGCCGCACTGAAGAGGAACGAGATCGCGACGGCGTGAGTCAGGCCAGCGACCTTGGGCTGGTCGTAGAAGAGCGCGAGCGGCTGACCGAGGGCAGCGATGACCAGCGCCAAGGACGATCCCAGCACGACGTTGGTCCACAGCAGGTTCGAACGCTGCTGCTGGGTGATCGTCTGGGACTGGATTGCAGCGGCGGACAGTCCGAAGTCACCCACGACGGTTGCGATGTTCGCGATCGCCAGCACCATTGCCACCAGGCCGAAATCGGCCGGTTCGAGCAGGCGACTCAGCACGACGACACTCGTGATCTGGACTCCGACCCGGACGGCCTGTGCCACGAACATCTTCTTCGCACCGCTCGCAGCGGAATCGGCCAGACTCACTGGAGGATCGTATGTCCCCGAGCCAGGCCTTCGCGGCGGTTCGCCAGCCGCCGATCCGTCACGGCTGCCGACGGACGGTCCGCGAAGTGATGCGTTCGATGGTCCGGCGCGGCAGCAAGCCAGCCACGCCGATGATCATCGGTTGCAGGCTCGGGAGGCGGCGGGCACGCCAGAGGGCCCGTGCCACGGTCGCCACCCCTTTCCAGTCCCGCGCCTGCAAGGCGTAACGCAGCGTTTGGGCCGCGATGAAGTCGGCATATACGGCGGGCGAGTCCCTGAGAGCCCCATCAGCCCAGCTGAGTGACGGTCGCCAATGGGCGGAAGCAGATATCGACTGGTCGGAGCCGGTCTGGATGCGCACGAGAGCAGGTTCCGGCTGACGGAAGACGACTCCTGGGCGCCGTCCGAGCCGGACGAGCCAGTCCCAGTCCTGGTGCCGGGGCAGCGTCTCGTCCCACGGCACAGCCAATGCGAGCTCGCGAGAGCAAAGGAGGGTCGACGTATACATCGATGGCCTACCCCCGTGAGGCGGCCGACGGCGAAACAGGTACTCCTCGACGGACTCATCCTCGCGGATCAGACGCGTGGGTCCCGCTTCGGAGACGTCGCCGGTGCGCGCGTCCACGTGCACGTGGCGACCGGCCACGACGATCGACCCGGCGTCCGAGGAGCCGTCCAAAAGCGCGAGTTGATCGCGCAGCTTCGTAGGTAGCCACTCGTCGTCATCGTCCAGGAAGGCCACGAGGCGCCCTGCTGAGGAGGCGACGCCGCGGTTGCGGGCTGCGGATCCACGAGCCCCTCCGCCGGTCGCCAGGACCACGTCCGCCGCTTGCGCCGCCTCTGGTACCGCGTCCTCGGGCCCGTCGTAGACCACGACGACCTCGACGACCGCGTCCGTTTGCTGCGCCTTGGCGCTGGCGATGGCCCGAGCGAGCTCGGGGCGTCCGATCGTCGGGATGACCACGCTCACCGTGGTGGAGTCATCAAGTGCGGACGGTTGACCCGCGTTGTTCGGCATGCTCACCTCACGTGCTGGCAGCGTGACGACTGCGCCTCATCGTCGCCTCCGTCGGACAGCATGATGCTAGGGCCGGACACACGAAAGGCGTCGGCGAACCATCCACTCCGGACTCCACGTAGGAAGTGTGACATGTCGACTGCCTCGGTCCGGCTCCTCGAGCCGCGGCAACCACGTAGCCTGTTCGCGCACGGATCGTGACCGAACAGGAGTCTGGATGACCAAGCGCGCCCTCATCACCGGCATCACCGGCCAGGACGGCTCCTACCTCGCCGAGCTGCTGCTCAGCAAGGGGTACGAGGTGCATGGCCTCATCCGCCGGGCGTCGTCGTTCAACACGTCGCGGATCGACCACATCTACCAGGACGCGCACGACGAGGACCCCCAGCTCTTCCTGCACTACGGCGACCAGAGCGACGGCGCACGACTCGTCACGCTGATGTACGAGATCCAGCCCGACGAGGTCTACAACCTGGCCGCGCAGTCCCACGTGCGCGTCTCGTTCGACGAGCCCGAGCACACCGCCGACACGACCGGCACCGGCACCGTGCGCATTCTCGAGGCCGTGCGCCAGGCCGGCATCCGGCCGCGGTTCTACCAGGCGTCGAGCTCGGAGCTGTACGGCGCGACCCCGCCGCCGCAGGACGAGGACACGCCCTTCTACCCGCGGTCCCCGTACGCGGCGGCGAAGCTGTACTCGTACTGGATCACGAAGAACTACCGCGAGGCCTACGACATGTTCGCGGTCAACGGGATCCTGTTCAACCACGAGTCACCCCGCCGCGGCGAGACGTCCGCGCTGAAGGCGATGCAACGCACATCGCGGGTGCGCGGATCGGACTTCAGCCGCTCGCGAACCTCGAAACCCGACATCCCGGGCAGATTCAAGTCGAGCAGGATCAACGACAACTCATGCTGCCGGGCCAGCTGCAAGGCCTCGGGACCGCTGCCGGCGCTGAGCAAACGCCAGTTCGGCT
>JALRCA010000034.1 GCA_023257515.1 Aeromicrobium sp. | reverse complement strand
GATCGTCTGGTCGTCGCCCTTGTCGAGGCCGTACGCGAGCGCGGCCGCGGTGGGCTCGTTGATGATGCGGCTGACGTTCAGGCCCGCGATCTCGCCGGCCTCCTTGGTCGCCTGACGCTGGTGGTCGTTGAAGTACGCCGGGACGGTGATGACCGCGTCGGTCACGTCCTCGCCCAGGTAGGCCTCGGCGTCGCGCTTGAGCTTCTGCAGGATGAACGCGCTGATCTGCTGGGCGTTGAAGCTCTTGCCGTCGATGTCGACCTTCCAGTCCGTGCCCATGTGGCGCTTGACGGAGCGGATGGTGCGATCGACGTTGGTGACGCCTTGACGCTTGGCGACCTCGCCGGCGAGGACCTCGCCGTCCTTGGCGAACGCCACGACCGACGGGGTCGTGCGCGCGCCCTCCGAGTTCGCGATGACGGTGGGCTCTCCGCCCTCCAGGACGGCGACGACGGAGTTCGTCGTGCCGAGATCGATGCCGACGGCACGTGCCATGGTGGGTTCCTCCTGTGATTCCGGGTGTTCCGGGGGTGGTGTTCGATGCCTTGAAAGTCTTGGGTCAACTGACTTGAGTCTGAACATATCAACTTCGCCAAGCGGGCTGGTATTCCCCCCTGGTACCCCTGCCGATGCGCTGAAAGCGCGGTCTCGGTCGCGGCGTTGAAAGCGCCGTGTCAGTGGATGGCGGCAGGGTGGGACCATGCACGACAGCGACCCGATCGTCATCGTCGGCGCGCGCGAGAACAACCTGCGCGACGTCGACCTCGAGATCCCGTTCGGTGCCATCACGGCGTTCACCGGCGTCTCCGGATCCGGCAAGTCCTCGCTCGTGTTCGACACCGTCGCGGCGGAGTCCCAACGCCAGCTCAACGAGACCTTCCCCACCTTCGTGCGCAACCGCCTGCCGCAGCTCGGCAAGCCCGACGTCGACCGGATCGCCAACCTGTCGGCCTCCGTCGTCATCGACCAGCGACCGTTCCGCGGCAGCGCCCGGTCGACCGTCGGCACCGCGACCGACCTCGCCCCCTTGCTGCGGCTGCTGTTCTCGCGCCGGGGCGAGCCGTTCGCGGGTTACTCCACCGTCTTCTCGTTCAACCAGCCCGACGGCATGTGCGAGCAGTGCCAGGGTCTCGGCACCGTCGACGAGATCGACGAGGACGCGCTGCTCGACCGGTCGCTCTCGCTCGACGAGGGGGCGATCCGCTTTCCCACGTTCGCCCCGGGCACCGTCTACTGGCGCCGCTACACCCAGACCGGCCTGTTCGACAACGACGTGCCGATCGAGCAGTGGCCGCCGGAGCAGGTCGACGACCTGCTGCACGCACCACCACGTCCGCTGCCCGACGCGCCGCCGCAGTGGCCCTCGACCTCGCGCTACCTCGGCGTCGTGCCGCGCTTCCGCAAGCTCTACCTGACGTCCGGCTCGGAGTCGGCGCGCGAGAACCGGCAGCGGTACGCCGCCGACTTCGAGCGCGTGGTCACCACTCGCACGTGCCCGGCGTGCGGCGGCAGGAGGCTTCGGCCCGAGGTGCTCGAGAGCCGGATCCGGGGGCTCAACATCGCCGACGCGTCACAGCTGCCGGTCGACGAGCTGCGCACCTTCGTGGCCGATCTCGACACCGCCGGGATCGAGCCGGTCCTGGAGTCCCTGACCGCCGGTCTCGACCACATGATCGACGTCGGGCTCGGCTACCTGTCGCTCGACCGCGTCACGCCCACGCTGTCCGGCGGCGAGGCCCAGCGGGTCAAGCTGGTGCGCAACCTCGGCAGTGCGCTGACCCGCATGACGTACGTGCTCGACGAGCCGAGCGTCGGGTTGCACCCCGCCGACGTGCACCGCCTCGCCGGGCTGCTGCGCCGACTGCGCGACAAGGGCAACACCGTGCTCGTCGTGGAGCACGACCCGGACCTGGTCGCGATCGCCGACCACGTCGTCGACATGGGCCCGGGTGCCGGCGCCGACGGCGGTCGCGTCGTGTTCGAGGGCGACTGGGCAGGCCTGCGCCGCGCCGACACCCCGACGGGCCGTCACCTGCGCCGGCGGCCCGCGGTGCGCCACGTCGTCCGCCGCTCGACCGGCACCCTGGCGCGCGTGCGCGGTGCGTCGGTCCACAACCTGCGCGACGTCGACGTCGACGTGCCCGCGGGGGTCCTGTGCGTGCTGACCGGCGTCGCCGGCTCAGGCAAGAGCAGCCTCGTGCAGTGCGTCCTCGAGGCGACCCCCGAGCTCCACCTCGTCGACCAGCGCGGTGTGCGCGGTGGCGCCCGGTCCATGCCGGCCACGTACCTGGGCGTGCTCGACCCGCTGCGGCGGGCCTTCGCGTCGGCCAACGGCGTGGGTGTGGAGTGGTTCTCGCCGGGCTCGAAGGGGGGCTGCCCCGTGTGCCGCGGCACCGGGCTCATCACGACCGAGCTCGCCTTCATGGACGACGTCGACGCGCCGTGCGACGCGTGCGGCGGTCGCAAGTTCAACGAGACGGCCCTGTCGTACCGCCTCGGTGACCTGACCATCGCGGACGCGCTCGACGTCCCGGCCGTCCGCGCCGACGAGCTGCAGGTGCCCGCGGTGGCCGACGCCGGCACCCGCATGACGCGCGCGGGCATCGGCTACGTGACGCTCGGGCAGAGCCTGAGCACCCTGTCCGGCGGCGAGCGACAGCGTCTCAAGCTGGCGCGCGAGCTGGAGCGGCCCGCAGCGGCCTACGCGTTCGACGAGCCGACCTCCGGCCTGCACGGCACCGACGTCGAGCGCCTGCTCGGACTCTTCGACGAGCTCGTCGACCACGGCAGCTCGCTCGTGGTCATCGAGCACGACCTCGACGTCATGGCGCACGCCGACTGGATCATCGACGTCGGCCCCGGTGCCGGCACCGACGGCGGACGCATCACCTTCGAGGGCACGCCCCACGATCTCGTCGAGCACGGCACCGGTCCCACCGCCGACCACCTGCGCCGCTGGCTCGCGTGATCGTCGCCGGTCGCCGCGATCCTGCGGGGGCTGGGGTCGGCGACGGGGGTCGACCCTTCGACAGGCTCAGGGTCCTGGGTGGTCAGGAGAGGGTGGCGTTGTACTGGCCGAGGACGTCGGCCAGGTGCGCCAGGTCGTGGTCGGACCACGTCGAGAAGCGCTCCGCGAGGGCGCCGCGGCGGGCCTCGTCGATCGCGTCGACGCGGCGCCGACCCTCCGCACTGACAGTCAGCAGACTCGCGCGGCCGTCGTCGGGATCGGGCTCGCGGTCGACGAGCCCCAGGTCGAGCAGGTGCTGGGCGTACCGGCTCACCGCCGCCTTGTCGATCTGCAACGCGCATCCGACCTCGCTGCCACGGACGGGCCCGCACGCCGCGACCTGCGTCAGCATCAGGTAGGCCGCCGGGTGCATGTCGGGGTGCACGAGGGCGGCGCGCTCGGCGACGGCCCGACGGGCACGGCGCATGAGCACGCCGATCTCGTCCTCGACGGCGCCGAGCGCCCGGACCCTCAGGTCCGGGTCGCCGGCGACCTCGGTCGTCATGCCCGGTGCTCCCCCGCCGTGGCGCCGGCGGCCCGGTGCTCACCGCCGTGGGTCGGGACCTCGACCCGCTCGCCGTCACCCCGGGCCTTGTGCTCGCCGCCGTGGCTACCGACGTGACTGCCGACGGGGGCGGGGGCCAGGTGGCCGGCCTCCTCGACGATCGTGTCGGCACGCTCGCCCTGCTCCTCGAGCAGCGCCTCGCGCGCCTCGAGGCTCGTCGCCGGCTCGTCGTCGGAGTCGACCGACGTGCGCAGCGGCACCTCACGGATGAAGAGGATGCACAGCAGCGCAGCCAGGGCGAACGGCGTCGCCACGAGGAAGATGTGACCGAACGCGTCACCGAAGGACGACTCGTAGAGGCTGCGGAACGCCGGTGGCAGCGACGCCAGGTCCGGGATGTGGCCGGTCGAGTGCTTCATGGCCGCGAGGTCGGCCGCGTCGAGCCGGCCCTCGGCGGCGAGCTGCTTGACGCCGTCGCTCACGTTGCCGCGGACGTCGTGGCTCAGGACGGTGCCGAGCACCGCCACGCCGGCCGAGCCGCCGATCGAGCGGAAGAACGCGACGACCGAGCTCGCGGCGCCCATGTCCTCGAGGCGCGTGTTGTTCTGCACGGCCAGGACGAGGTTCTGCATCGTGGCGCCGAGTCCCAGGCCGACGATCGCCATGAACGCACCGACGACGTAGAGCGGGGTGTCGGCGTCGATTGTGCCGAGCAGACCGAAGCCGATCGTCACGAGCACCATGCCGCCGACGAGCCAGCGCTTCCACACGCCGGTGCGGCTGATGATGCGGCCCGACGTGATGCTCGAGACGAGCAAGCCGCCGACCATCGCGACCGACATCAGTCCGGCCTCGGTGGGGCTCATGCCGCGCGAGTACTGGAAGTACTGGCTCAGGTAGACGGTCGCCCCGAACATCGCGACGCCGATCATGATCGACGCGATGGTCGCGAGGGTCGTGGTGCGGTCACGGAAGAGTCGCAGCGGGATGACGGGCTCGGTCGCGACCTTGGCCTCGACGAGGATCGCCAGGGCGATGACGACGACGCCGGCACCGACCAGCAGGTACGAGGTGGTCGAGGTCCAGTCGAAGCTCGAGCCGCCGAGCGAGACCCACACGAGCAGCAGGCTCACGCCACCGACGAGCAGCGTGGCACCGAGGTAGTCGATCGAGACGTTGCGCTTGACGACCGGCAGGTGCAGCGTGCGCTGCAGGACCACGAACGCGGCGATCGCGAACGGCAGACCGACGAAGAAGCAGCCGCGCCAGCCGATCGGGCTGTCGACGATCAGGCCACCGATGAGCGGGCCGCTCACGGTCGCGAGGGCGAACACCGCGCCGATGTAGCCGGAGTAGCGGCCGCGCTCACGCGGGCTGACCATCGAGGCGATGACGACCTGGACGAGCGCGGTCAGACCACCGACGCCGAGACCTTGGACCACACGCGCGCCGATCAGGACCTCCATCGAGGGCGCGAACGCCGCGATGACGGAGCCGATCGTGAAGATCACGAGTGCGGTCTGGACGAGCAGCTTCTTGCTGAACAGGTCGGCGAGCTTGCCCCAGATCGGGGTCGTGGCCGTCATGGCCAGCAGGGTCGCGACGACGACCCAGGTGTAGCCGGTCTGACTGCCCTCGAGGTCGGTGACGATGCGCGGCAGCGCGTTCGTGACCACGGTGCTCGAGAGCATCGCGACGAACATCGCGAGGAGCAGGCCGCTCAGGGCCTCCATGACCTCGCGGTGACTCATGCGCCCGGCCTGCTCGGCGGAGGACGCGGACTGCGCCGCGGATGCTGCTGACTGTTCCGGTGACTGCGTGGACACGACCTACCTGATTCCTGACGGTCGACGACTGGTTGACTTTCACAACCATACATGTAGTTGAGATACGCAACCAATCGAGAGGGCGTGAGGTGGGCCACGCTCCGCGCGTCCGCGTCGGATCAGACCGCGGTCTGACGACGGCACGTGCGTCCCCGCCTAGGGTCGGGGACGTGAGCCAGACGACGACCGGACGGACGCCCGTGCGCCTCGGGCGCCGTGGCCGGACCGCGTTCGACCTCGCGCTGGCCACCGTGATCGTGCTGCCGTCACTGTCGGCCCTGTCGTACACGACGCCCGACGCCACGGTCTTCAACTTCCTCGAGACGCTGCCGCTGTTCCTGCGTCGCCGCCACCCGCGGCTCGTGTTCGTCGTGGTCGCCACCGTCATGGCGGTCCAGTCGCTCACCTACGACTACCCGGTGTGGGGCCAGGTCGCGTTCCCGATCGCGCTCTACTCGCTCGCCCGCTACGGCCGCCCGCAGTGGGCGTGGGTCGGCGTGGCCGTCGGTGCGGTCGGCGGCGTCGTCGCCTCGATCGTATGGACGACCTCCCTCCACCACGACACCCCGACGCAGTACCGCGAGGAGCTGACCTTCTGGAGCTACCTGCCGTACACGCTCGTCGTGTGGACGATCGTGCTGGCCGCGTGGGCGCTGGGCACGCAGGGGCGGATCCGCCAGGCCTACGAGGCCGAGCTCGTGGAACGCGGTCGGCGGCTCGCGCTGGAGGCCGAGCAGCGCGCGGTCATGGCCGCCACCGATGAACGGGCCCGCATCGCCCGCGAGATGCACGACGTGGTGGCGCACGGGTTGTCGGTCGTGATCGTGCAGGCCGACGGGGCGCGCTACGCCGCCGAGCGGGATCCGGCCGTCGCCGTGCGGACGCTCGAGACGATCGGGCAGGCCGGCCGCGACGCGCTCGCCGAGATGCGCCGCCTGCTCGGCCTGCTGCGGGGCTCGGGCGACGCCGAGCTCGTGCCGCAGCCGGGCCTCGACGACCTGCCGGCACTGCTGGCCCCGGAGCTCGAGGCAGGCTCTGTCGAGGCACGACTCGACGACCCGCTGCCGCGGGTGCCCGACGGCGTCGCGCTGACGGCGTACCGCGTGGTGCAGGAGTCGCTCACGAACGTCCGCAAGCACGCGGGGTCGGGAGCGCGGGCGGTCGTGACGGTGCGGTCCGAGCCCGGGACACGGACAGGGTCCGGGTCCGGGTCCGGGTCCGAGACAGGGTCCGAGGTCGGGGCGGGCGACCTGGTGGTCGAGGTCGTCGACGACGGCCGCGGAGCCGGCTCCCCCGCCGGCGCCGGGCTCGGCCTGATCGGCATGCGCGAGCGCGTCGAGGTCCACGGCGGCACGCTCGAGTCCGGCCCCGTCCCCGGAGGCGGCTGGCGTGTCCGTGCGAGGATCCCCACGTGATCGGGGTGGAGCACGCGGCAGCGCCGCAGCCGGCGCACGGCGCCGGGCGGGGACGCACTCTGAGGGATCGTGGCCGCCACAGCAGCCACGATCCCGCTGGCTGCGTCCCGGCGGGGCGCGGCCTGAGGGACGGCGGCCGTCCCGGCGACCACGATCCCTCGGATTGCGTCCGCGCCGGGGGGCGGCGTGGCTGAGCCGATCCGGGTCGTGCTCGTCGACGACCAGCAGATGGTGCGCGCGGGGTTCCGCATGCTCGTCGAGAGCCAGCCCGACCTGAGCGTCGTCGGCGAGGCGGGCGACGGCCAGGAGGCACTCGACCTGCTCGCCACCACGCCCGCCGACGTCGTCCTCATGGACGTGCGCATGCCCCGCCTCGACGGCGTCGAGGCGACGCGACGGCTCGCGCCGGGCGCGGGCGGCGACGGGAGCCGCCCCCGCGTCATCGTGCTGACCACGTTCGACCTCGACGAGTACGCGTTCGCCGCTCTGCAGGCCGGCGCCTCGGCGTTCCTGCTCAAGGACGCCGCCCCGCCCGACCTGCTGGCCGCGATCCGCTCCGTCCACGCCGGCGACGCGGTGGTCGCCCCCTCGACCACGCGGCGCCTGCTCGAGACCTTCGTGCAGGCCGCGCCCTCCCCCGCGCCGTCCCGGCCGTCCGCGCCGGACCGCCGCCTCGACGAGGTCACCGAACGTGAGCGCGAGGTCCTCGGCCTCATCGCTCGCGGCCTGACCAACACCGAGATCGCCGACCACCTCGTCGTCTCCGAGGCGACTGTCAAGACCCACGTCGGCCGCCTGCTCGCCAAGACGGGCTCACGCGACCGCGTCCAGCTCGTCCTGCTCGCGCTCGAGGTGGGTCTCGCCGACTAAGCGAACGGCCCCCGATGTGGCGAATTCGCTGCAGGCACGTCGTGTCGAGGCCTAGTGTCACGGCATGCGTCGCGCACCGTTCCTCGTGGTCCTGCTCGTCCTCGTCGCGGCCTGCGGTGGCGAGGACCGCGACGGGCGATCACCGTCCGCGGGCAAGCCCCTGCCCAACCCCTGCGCATGGGTGAAGCCCGCGTCGCTCGGCGGACCCATGGGGACCACGTTCGAGAAGGACGAGGTCAGCAAGGACACCTGCGTGTACCGCTCCATCGAGTCGCGGTCCAGCGTCGAGATCACGCTCACCGCGCGCCGGCTCGACGACGCGGGCCCCAGCCTCGCCGCGCACCGCGAGAAGTCGTTCGCCGACCTGGTCCGTCCTGTCACGCGGCCCGACGACAGCGCGGACGAGGCGGTCATCGCCGTCGGTCGGCCGAAGGCGGGCGGCCAGCAGCTCCAGGCACGCGGTGTCGCCCGTGAGGGTGACGGCGTCCTCGTGGTCGCCCTCGACCAAAACGACGACCTGCGGGCCGACGCCCTGCGGGACTACGTCGGCCTCGTGCTCGCCGTCGCCGCTCTCGAGAAGTTCGAACGGGAGCTCTGACCTCGCCGCCCGTCGATCCCCGGGCTCGTCGGACCGGGCTCGTCGGACAGGGCTCGTCGGACAGGGCTCGTCGGACCGAGCTCCGTGGACGCGACCGGCCCGCGAGGCTACCCCCGATCCGGGAGCCTCGCGGGCCGCACCCGACGGGGACCGCCGTCAGGAGCCGAGCTTGGCGAGGGTGGCCCGCACGCGCTCGAGGTTGCCCACCGCCACGTAGGTGCGGTAGCGGATCGTGGTGGTGCCACCGACCCCGACGTTCTTCGACGGGCTGGTCACCTGGACCGTGTACTCGCCGCTGTAGCCGTTGTAGCTGTCGGGCTCGTTGGTCATCGCGTAGTAGTACGACCCGCTCGGCACGTCGCCCTTCGCGAACCTCAGCGCCAGGCAGTACGCCCGGTCCTTCGTGCATCGCACGAGCGGCGTGGCGCTCGCGATCGTCCCGGCGACCTTCCTGAGCTGCTTCGTGGCCGGGTCGTACTGGTAGACGTCGGTGAAGTCCCGCTGCAGGTAGCTCACGAAGATCCCGTCGAACCCGGAGTGACGACGGTCCTCCGACGTCAGCGTGACGTCGTTGCGGATGACGTTCTGCAGGCCCTTGGTGTTGCTGCCCGTGCCGATGACGACCTTGGTGCGCAACCAGTACGGCGAGAGCCCCTGCGTGAAGGGCGAGGCGTTGCGCTGCAGGCTCGTCGGCCAGCAGCCGCCGTACCCGGGCTTGTTCGAGGAGCGCGGCACGTACATCGCGAGCCGTGAGCGCGTGGTCAGGGTCGTCAGCGAGTCACGCTTCTGCTCGTACAGGGCGCTCGTGCTGGGCCCGTGGAAGGGCGCCCTCTGACCGTCGTCGTCACGCGCGCTGCCCGACTGCGTCGGGTTGTAGCACTCGCTCGGGCCCTTCGTCCCGTCCCACGCGTGGAACAGCGACTGCTGCGCCTGGCCGTGCCCGCCGCTCGCGATGAACTCCTTGTCGTTCACCTTGACCGACGCCGTCGCGCCGGCGAGCGCCGTGGACGCGGTGAGCCTGAAGTCGTTGCGCCCGTCGACCTCGGTGCCGATCGTGACGTCCTGGAACGTGCGGTCCCAGTTCTTCGTCGAGGCGCAGGCCGACTTGTAGGTGTTGATGTAGTCGTAGCCGGGCTTGTTCCAGTCGGCCGGCGGCAGGCACACGACCTTGCCGGTCTGATTGACGGGTGTGCCGATCGGCGCGGGCACGGGCGACGTCGAGGCGGACGCCTGGCTCGAGACCGCAGGCAGCGCCGTGACGACCCCGGCGACCACGGTCAGCAGGACGGTGCGGAGCTTCATGGTGGCATGCTCGCCTGCACCGCTTTCAGGACGCTTGCACGCCGCTCACGACGTGACGCGGATCATCCCGCGGGTGGAGACGCGGCCGGCGCTCCACCCGCGGTCGCAGGCCCAGGACCAGCCCCAGACCTGACGACCCGGACCCCTGAGGATCCCTAGCGTCGCCGTCATGACCACGACCACTCACGAGACCTCGACGACCGCCGCGTCCGCACGCGGCCTGACCAAGACCTACGGCGACGGACCGGCCGCCGTGCACGCCCTCGACGGCATCGACCTCGACCTCGCGCCGGGTCGCTTCACGGCCGTCATGGGTCCGTCCGGCTCCGGCAAGTCGACGCTCATGCACTGCCTCGCCGGGCTCGACCGGCCGACCGACGGCTCGATCGTCGTCGACGGGACGGACCTCACGCGGCTCGGTGACGACGACCTGACGCGGTTCCGCCGCGACCGGCTCGGCTTCGTGTTCCAGGCCTTCAACCTGCTGCCCATGCTCACGGCGCGGCAGAACATCGTGCTGCCGATCGAGCTGGCCGGGCGCCGCCTCGACGCCACCGCCGCGACTCGCCTCGACCAGGTCGTCGACGTCCTCGGTCTGGCGGACCGCCTCGACCACCGCCCCGGCGAGCTGTCGGGTGGTCAGCAGCAGCGCGTCGCGATCGCCCGCGCGCTGGTCGGGGACGCCTCGATCGTGTTCGCCGACGAGCCCACCGGCAACCTCGACAGCACGGCCTCGGCCGAGGTGCTGTCGTACCTGCGCCGCAGCGTCCGGGAGCTCGGCCGCACGGTCGTCATGGTGACCCACGAGCTCGACGCCGCCGCGTACGCCGACGACGTCGTGGTGCTCGCCGACGGTCGCATCCGCAGCCACCTGCACGCCCCGTCGACCGACGAGCTGGTCGACGCGCTGAAGGTGGGTGCCTGATGCGCACCGTGCTGATCGCGTCGCTGCGCGCCCACACCCGGCGCTACGTCGCGGCCTTCGTCGCCGTGACGATCGCCGTCGGGTTCGTCGTGGTGACGAACGCGCTGGCCTCGGCCACGAAGGCCGGCCTGTCCCAGGGCGTCGACGACGCCTACCCCGCGAGCGACCTGGTCGTCGGTGAGCGCTACGGCATCTCCGAGCACGACCTGCGCGCGACGCTCGAGACCGCGCGCCGCGAGGGCGACACGACGAGCGTGATCGCCAACGGCTGGCTCCCGGTGCGCAGCGACGACCGGACGCTCGGCTCCGAGGTCACGGTCGGCACCGTGTCGACCGACGACACGATGCGCCGTCAGGACGTCACGACGGGACGGGCGCCTCGGTCCGACCGCGAGGCCCTGGTGGACCGCGGGGCCGCGAAGGCCGACGGGATCGCGATCGGCGACGTCCTGACGCTCGGCTCCGGCCCGCAGGGCCAGGAGGTCACGGTCGTCGGACTCGCCGACAGCGTCTCGTACCTGGGAGCGGACGTGTACGTGCCGTGGCCGACGCTGTCGAGGGTGCCCGGCGCCCAGGCCGACGCCGTCTCCTACCGGGTCGGCGACGGCGCCGTGGGCCGGCGCACCGCCCAGCTGGAGGACGTCGTCGACGACGCGCAGGTCCGCACGCGCCCCGCCTACGTCGACGACCGCGTCACGATGGTCAACCAGGGCGTCGACGTCATCAGCTACCTGCTGCTGCTCTTCGCCGCGATCGCGGCGTTCGTCGCCGTCCTGGTCATCGCCAACACGTTCACGATCCTGTTCGCCCAGCGGACCCGCGACTTCGCGCTGCTGCGCTGCGTGGGTGCCACCGGTCGGCAGGTGCTGAGGTCGGTGCGCGTCGAGTCGTTCGCGCTCGCCGTCGTGGCGTCGGTCATCGGCGTGGTCGGCGGGGCGGGTGCCGGCTACGGCCTCACCGCCCTGGTGCGCGCCTTCGCCGGGCCCGAGCGCATCGGTGCGGTGTCGCTGTCGCCGAGCTGGCTCGTCGCTGCCTTCGTCGGCGGTGTCGTCGTGACGTGGATCGCCGCCTGGTGGCCCACCCGGGCCGTCACGCGCGTCAGCCCGCTCGCGGCACTGCGGCCGGCCGAGTCGCCGGGCGTCCGCTCACGCGGCGGCCGCGTCCGGGCCGGCCTCGGACTGGCGGTCGTCGCGGCGAGCACCGCCGTGCTGGTCGGTGCGGTCACCGCCAACAGTCTCCCGGTCCTGCTGGTGGGGGGCATGGCGTCGTTCGTCGGCGTCCTGCTGCTCGGACCGGTCATCGTGCCGGCGCTGCTGCGAGCCGTCGGGCGACTCCTGCGCCGCACCGGGCCGTCACTGCGGATCGCCTCGGCGAACGCCGTGCGCAACCCACGGCGCAGCGCGGCCACGACCGCCTCGCTGCTCGTGGGCGTGACGCTGACGACGGCCGTGCTGACCGGCATGGCCAGCGCCCGCGGGGCGATCGAGTCGCAGATGGACGCCCAGCACCCGGTCGACGTCGCCCTCACGGGCGAGACGTCGATCGGCGCCGCGACGCTGAGGCAGGTCGCGGACACCCGAGGCGTCACCGCGGCGCGCGCCGTCAACGGCGTGGTCGCCACCGCCAAGGGGCTCGGCTCCGTGCCCGTCCTCGGACCGGACGAGACCGCCCGCCGCAGCACGCTGGACCCGGCAGCGCTGCACGCCGTTCCCGGCCGGGTCCTGGTGCCGCCGGACGTGCTCGGCGATCTCGACGGCGAGGTCCCGGACCGGCTGACGCTGGACGTCGACGGTCGCCGGACCACCCTGCCCACGCGGGTCGTCGGCAGCGAGTGGGGTCGCGCCCTCGTCGTGAACCCTGCGACGCTCCGCGGACTCGGCGGCGATCCCGCTCCCCTGGCGGTCTGGGTCCAGGCCGCCGACGGCACCGATCCCGACACGCTCGGCGGCGACCTGGGCGCGGTCGCGCGCGACGCCGACCTCGACACGACGAACGCGCTCAAGGACCGCGCGTACGTCGACCTGCAGCTCGACGTCCTGGTCTACGCCGTGCTCGGGCTGCTGGGGATCGCCGTCGCGATCGCCCTGGTCGGCATCGCCAACACCGTGGGCCTGTCGGTCCTGGAGCGGGGACGCGAGCACGCCCTCCTGCGCGCGCTCGGCCTGACCCGGCGCCAGCTGCGCCGCGTCCTCGCGGCCGAGGGACTGCTGCTCGCGGTCGTGGCCGCGGTGATCGGCACGGTGCTCGGGACGGCCTACGGCTGGCTCGGGGTGCTGACGATCGTGCGGACGGCGGTGCCCGACGCGCCTCTGGTGATGCCGTGGACCGAGCTCGGTGCCGTCGTCGTCGTGGCCGCACTGGCCGGCCTGGCGGCGTGCGTGCTCCCGGCCCGCAGGGCCGCCCGGATCGCGCCGGCCCAGGGCCTCACCCTCGACTGACGGGCCGTCACACCGGATGTGCGCCCTCATGCACCGTTTCCGCGCTGGATTCGGTGCATGGGGGCGCAAATCTGGTGTGGGGGCGGGGTGCGGCAGACTCAGGTCATGGCTGAGACCGCGCGCCACCCCGCCTTCTGGAAGGCCGTCGAGACGATCCACGACGTCGTCTACTTCGCCGACGACGCCAAGGTCCGCTACGGCGAGCTCGGCCTCAAGGGCTACTGGCGCGGCTACTTCGCCTCGCGGGCCGGAGCCCTCGGCACCCCGGGTGCCGAGGTCGTGACCGCGAGCTTCCACGGCTTCGCACCCGCGATGGTCGCGCGCGCCGTGCCCGAGGTGTGGACGCTGGCCGATCGCGACGCGGTGCTGGCCGAACGGGTCGCGATCGCCCGCGACGCGCTCGCGCCCGCGATCGAGCAGTCCGGCCAGGACGTCGGGGCACTCGCCGACTCGCTGAGCATCGCGGTCCGCGACCTCGACATGGCGGGCAAGCCGCTCGCCGCCGCCCATCGCGCGCAGCCGGTGCCGGACGATCCCGTCGGTCGGCTCTGGCACGGCGCGACGGTGTTCCGCGAGTACCGCGGCGACAGCCACGTGGCCGTCCTGACCGCGGCGGGACTCGGTGGCTGCGCGGCGAACGCCCTGCAGGTCGCCACCGGTCGCGCGGCCGCGGCGCAGCAGGGCTTCCGGGGCTGGACCGACGAGCAGTGGGCCGCGGCCAACGAGTCGCTGCGCGAGTGGGGCTGGGTCGGCGACGACGGCACCGCCACCGATCTCGGCCGCAGCGCGCGCGACCGGCTCGAGGACGCCACCGACCGCGCCTGCGACGCCGGCATCGGCCTCACGACCCGTGCCCGCATGGTCACGCTCGCCGAGCCGCTGCTCACCCTCGCACGCGCCGTCGCCGACTCCGGTGCCGTGCCGTTCCCCAACCCGACCGGCGGCGCCCGCCCGTGACCGACCCGGCACCGGGGCGACGCTCCGCGCTCGACACGTGGCGCTTCGCGGTCGGCACCCTGACGGCGATCCCGGTCAAGCCGCCTCGCAGCGGTGACCGCTCCGTCGCCGGCCCGGCGATGGTCGTCGCGCCGCTCGCCGTGGTGCCGCTCGGGCTGCTCGTCGCGCTCGTGGTCTGGAGCGGTGACCGTCTGGGCCTCGCACCGATCGGCGTCGCGGCGGCGGCGATCGCGGCGCTGGCGCTCGGCAGCCGCGCGTTCCACCTCGACGGGCTCGCCGACACCGCCGACGGCCTGACCGCGTCGTACGACCGCGAGCGCTCGCTGGCCGTCATGCGCACGGGCGACACCGGTCCGGCCGGTGCGGGTGCGCTCGTCCTCGTGCTCGCCGTCCAGATCGGCGCGTTGACGGCACTCGTCCCGCTCGAGCACGGAGCCTGGCTGGCGGCGGCCTGCGTCGTCGCGTCGCGCGGCGCCGTGGCGGTGACGTGCATGCGCGGGGTGCCGGGTGCCCGCCACGACGGGCTCGGGGCGACCTATGTCGGCTACGTGCCGCCCGTGGTCACCGCCCTCGTGTGGGTCGTGCTCGGCGCCCTGCTGACCGGTGCGTTCGTGCTCGTCGACGAGGCCTGGTGGCGTGGCCCGGTCGCTGTGGTCGCGGCCCTGGTCGTCGTCGCCCTCGTCGTGCGTCGGGCGGTGGTCCGCCTCGGCGGCGTGACCGGCGACGTCTTCGGCGCGTGCGTCGAGGTCTCGCTCGCGGCGCTGCTGCTGTCGGCGACCTAGAGGGTCAGCACGCGTCCTGCGACCACGAGCAGCACCTGGTCGCACTCGGCGCCGATGCGCTGGTTGGCGATGCCGAGCAGGTCGCGGAACAGGCGACCCGACCGGTGCTCGGGCACGACGCCCATGCCGACCTCGTTCGTGACGACGACGATCGGCCGGTCGGAGTGACCGATCGCCTCGGCGGCGTCGTCGATGCGACCGAGCAGGAGCGACTCCCACTCCTCCTGGACGGCGTCCCAGCCGTCGAGCTCGTCGATCTGGGCCGTGAGCCACGTGCCGAGGCAGTCGATGATGATGGCGCCCTCGGCCTCGGAGACGGCCGTCGCGAGATCGGTGGTCTCGAGCGTCGACCAGTGGGTGGGCCGGCGCTCCTGGTGCCGCGCCACGCGACTCGCCCACTCGGGGTCGTCCTCCGCGTCGGGCTTCGGCCCGGGCGCCACGTAGGTGACGACGGGCTCCGCGACCACGAGTGACTCCGCGTGGAAGGACTTGCCGGACCTGACCCCACCGGTCACCAGGTACTTCATCGAGACCCTTCCGTCGTCGTGCTCGGAAGCGTAGTGGGGCCGGAGGGGTGTCGGCACCAGCGGGACGAAGGATTCTGCAACGCGCACGCCGAGGAGGACGCGACGAAGGATCCTGCCGCGCGCACGACCGGTCGTGTCGCAGGCAGAATCCTTCGTCCCCGCGTCACCGGGTGCCGCCGTCGGCTCACCTCTAGCCTGGCGTGGTGAGCACCTTCGACGGCTTCCCCGTGGCAGCCCTGGACTTCTACGACGACCTCGAGGTCGACAACACCAAGACGTTCTGGGAGGCCAACCGCGCGACGTACGACACCGCCGTGGCGGCCCCGATGCGCGCGCTCGTGGCGGCGCTCGAGGACGAGTTCGGCGCGGCGAAGATCTTCCGGCCCTACCGCGACGTGCGGTTCAGCAAGGACAAGACGCCCTACAAGACGCACCAGGGCGCGTTCGTGGCGGTCGCGCCGGCGACCGGGTACTACGTCCAGGTCGGGGCACCGGGGGTGCGGACCGGGGCCGGCTTCTACCGGGCCGAGCCCGCGCGGCTGGCCGCGGTGCGCGCGGCGATCGACCACGACAGGCACGGCCGCGAGCTGCAGCGGCTCGTGCGACGTCTCGAGGAGGACGGGTTCACCGTCGGCGGCGAGACCCTCAGGACCGCACCGCGCGGGTACCGCACCGACCACCCGAGGATCGACCTGCTGCGTCACACGTCGCTCACCCTCGGACGCGACCACGGGTTCGCGCCGTACGTGCACACCCCCGCGCTGCTCGACAGCGTCCGCGCCGACTGGCGGGCGGTTCGGCCGCTCGTCGACTGGCTCGTCCGCCGTCCCGCGGCCTGACCGAGCCAGGCCCGGGTCAGGGGGACTCGGCGAGCTTCTCGTTGGCCACGTCGCCCGGTACCCGGATGCAGTCGCCGGCGACGCTCCAGCTCGCGCCACCGCGGCGGTCCTCCTGCGAGGAGGAGAGGTCGACGCGTTCGTCGCCCTTGACCATGACGATCGAGCGCAGCCCCGCGTCGTCGACGTCGTCGTCGACGGACCACCCGGCCTCGCGCAGCCGATCCCGCAGCGCCTCGATCGTCGCCGTCGGGTCGCCCGGCACCCGGGCGGCGACCGACGCGCTCAGCGCCTCCGCAGGAGCCGACCCGCACGCGTCCCAGCCCTTGCGGACCTCGCCGGTCATGTCGATGACCCGCTCCAGCGCCGCGAAGCGGGCCTGGGTGGCCCTCATCGAGTCCGCGAGCTCCTGCCGCGAGTCACCGTCGCCCATCGAGCACCCCGTCGTCGTCATCATCGCGGCCACCAGGACCGCGACCCATCGTGCCCTCATCGTGATCGGTACTCCAGCGCGCCGCCGGTGGCACCCGTGCCGGGCGTCCGGTCGCGCTCAGGGTCCTGCGGCTCGCCCCACCACGGGTCGTAGGAGTGCTCCGCCCGCGTGACGTCCGCGCCCCGTCCCGCGACGACCAGACCGATGTTCGCCAGCGACTCCGAGCTCGGCGCGAAGTACTTGCCGTGGTCGCCGAGGCCGACGTAACCGGCGCGGTCGGTCGCCTCGGCGCGGACACGCACGGCCCCGAAGTCGTCCTCGCTCGGGTCGGCACCGAGCCCGACGCCCACGGCGCCGAGGCTGACGGCCCCTTGGTCGCCGAGCATCGCGATCGGGTCGCGGCTGTTGCGCGCCACGTACACGTGCCCGCCGCTGACACCGAGGTCGGACGCGTGGTCGACGTCGGCCCCGAGCCCGGGGCTGCCGGCGACCACGACGTCCTCGACGTGCGGGCGGTGCTCGCTCATCGCGTAGCCGACGGTCGTCGAGCCGTAGCTGTGACCGATGAGCGTCAGGTGCGCGTGGTCCCTGCGTGAGGCCCGCAGTCCGTCGACGGTGTCGGCGAGGCGTCCGCCGCCGTCCTCGGCCCGGCCCTCCGTCAGCGTGGCGGGGTCCCACGCCGCGTCGGGCGCGTCGTAGCCGAGCCAGAACAGGGACGCCACGGAACCTCGACCGGCGGTGCGCGCCGACTCGTACAGGTTGGTCGCCTCCTGCGTGAGCGTCGGCGTGTCGAGGATGTCGTTCGTGATGCCCGGGACACGCACGGCCACGTGCTCGGCGGTGTCGAGGTCGCCGAGGGCGATCGCGACGGCACCGTCGCCGCCGAACGCCCTGGGGTCGTAGGCCCAGAGCTGGGCGCCGGCGAGATCACCGGTGCGTGGGTCGACGTAGCGGTCGGCCCGGGCCAGGGCGTTCTGGACGGCCTCGGCTCGCTCCAGCAGGTCGCGCTGCTCGCCCGTGAGGGTCCCGGCCTCGCGACGCCCACGGAGCTCGCGCAGCTCGTCGCCGAGGACGAGGCGGTTGGCCTGGTCGCGGACCGACGCGGGCAACCCGTCCGTGCGTCCCAGGACGGCGGGGATCGCGGCGAGCAACGCCTCGCGTGCCACCGGCCCGAGCCCCTCCCACAGCCTCGCCACCGCCGCCGGTCCCTGCTCCACGACCTCCGCCAGCCGGTCGCGCAGGTCCGACACGTCCGGGGCGGAGGCGGCGAGGTCCCTGGCCTCCGCAGCGGTGTCGGCCGACGCCAGCAGCGGCACCAGCCGGTCCTCGGCCGCCTCGAGCTTGCGGTTCCAGGCGCGGATCTCGCCGTCGAGCGTCTCGACCGCCTCGTTGTGCGTCCTGATCTCCCCCGGGTCGGACAGGGACGACGCCGCGCGCACGAGCCGGGCACGACGGGTCGCGAGCGACTCGTGCTCGGGCCGCAGCACGTCGAGCCGGTCGCAGAACTCCTCGAGCGCGCCCAGCCCGTGGGTCAGCGCACCGGCGTCGGTGTCGATGCCCTGGGCCGTCGCGGTCATGAGGTGCGACGCGCGCTCGCCGTGCTCGTCGCGCCACTGGGCCGGGGCGCTGTGACGCCGGGCGTCGGCCGCCGACGTGGCCAGAAGGCGGTTGGCCGTTCGCACGGCCGAGACCGTGGACCGCACCGTCACGGGTGGGCAGTCGTCCAGGTGGGCCGAGGGCGACGCGACCGCCGGCCCGGTCCGGGTCTCGGTCACGGTCATGGCGCACGCCCGAAGGGGTCCTGCAGCGCCGGGGCTCCGGGCAGCGTCGGGGACGTGCCGGGCCACGGCAGGAGCGACCGCAGCTCGTCGGCCGCGGCGACGTCGAGCACCGTGTACGTGCGGCCCATCTCGCGCAGCTGCTCGCCGTGACCGCGAGCCTGCCGGCTGCGACGCCTGGCGCTCGCCTCCCACTGGTCCAGGAATCGTGCCAGAGCCGGCTGCACCCGGGGTCCGAAGGCGGTCGTGGTGTCGCGGGCACCGGACAGGCGCCGCCCTGCGGCGCCCACGTCGTCGGCCAGCGACTCCCACAGCGGGGCGGCGCGGCGCAGCGCGTCGGGGCTGGCGTCGATCTCCGGACGGTTCACACGGCCCCTCCCTCGAGCAGCGCGGGGAGCGTCTCGGGATCCACCAGGACCTCGGCCGAGGTGACGGTGACGGACCAGCGACCGAGCTCGGGAGCGTGCAGGGCACTCACCTGGACGGCGCCGACCGACGTGGGCACCGACGCCCTCAGAGCCTGGGCGCCACGAGGAACGGGGTCGGGCGAGACACCCACCCCGGCGAGGGCCGACGCGAGCGACCCGAGGGCCGAGCGCGCCTGGAGGCCGTCGACGCCCTCGGCGTGGTGGCCGACGACGTGCTGGGCGGTGCCCGCGAGGACACCCGGGACCCAGGACGGTGCAGTCGGCTCGAGGTCGGGCAGTCCCGCCGCCTCGGCGCACTGCGTCACGAGTCGGGCGCACTCCCGCTCGACGAGTCCGGGATCGACGGCTGCCGGGCGGTCGGGGACGTCGGCGGTCGACTCCGCGTCGTGCTCGAGCAGGACGACGTCGACGTCACGATGGCGTCGTCCGACCTCGGCGAACCACGGCTCGCCGGCCATCCCCGTGCTGGCCCAGCCCCCCATGCGCTCGACCGTAACACCGGCGGCGGGGACGATCCAGACCTCGCAGTGGCCCTGAACCGCTGCGGCGGGACGAAGGATTCGGCATCGAGCACGGGTGGTCGTGCGCGATGCAGCATCCTTCGTGCTCGCCGGCTCAGCGGCGCAGCAGGTACACGTCCATGACCCAGCCGGCGGTCGCCTTGGCCTCGGCCCTGGCGGTCTCGATGACCGGCAGCGCGTCGGCGACGCGGCCATGGACGAGCGCCTCGGACCGCGCGCCCAGGTTGGCTCCCCACCAGATCGTCCAGTCCTCCAGCCCGGTCAGGTCCAGACCGGCTCCGAGCATCACGACCAGGTTGTCGGCACCCGCGTCGACCGCCTCGCGCAGCCGACGCGCCGTCGTCACGAGCACCGGCTGGCCCACCTCGTGCAGCACCACGCGGTGCCGCGCGGCCAGGAGCTGGAGCGCCGAGATGCCCGGCAGCACGTCCCACTCCAGGTCGATCGCGCCCCGGGCGACCACCCGCTCGACCACTCGGATCGTGGAGTCGTAGAACGCCGGGTCGCCCCACACCAGAAGAGCACCGTCACTGTGCTCGTCAGCCGCCCACGGCCCGGCACCCCCGCCGGCGCCGTCCGCCGCCCACGGCCCGGCACCCCCGCCGGCGCCGTCAGCCGCCCACGGCCCGGCACCCCCGCCGGCGCCGCCCGCCGCCCACGGCCCGGCACCCCCGCCGGGGGTGCCGAGAAGCGCCTGCTCCCAGGCCTCGGCGCGGGCCTCGTGCCAGTCGTCGACCACGTTCTCGTAGCCGGCGATGGTGGCGGTGGCCGAGGCGGAGCGGTCGCGCTCGGGGTCCACGACCTCGACGACCCGCAGGCCCGGCGCGTGCCGCTCGATGATCGCCCGGCGCACGTCGGCGAGCGGGTCGTGCTCGCGCTTGACGGTCACCAGGGCGAACGACGCGTCCTGCAGCGCCCGCACCGCCTCGAGCGTCAGCTGGTCGGGATCGCCGCAGCCGATCCCGACCAGCCGGAGCCGTCGGCGGGGGGTGGGGGTCGGCGACCCTTCGACAAGCTCAGGGTCCGAGGCTGGCCGCTCAGGGTCCGAGGCTCCGGTGGCTGAGCTTGTCGAAGCCTCGCTCACCGGTCCTCCAGCTCGCCCTCGATGTCGAGGTAGACCTGCTGCATCGCGGCGAGGGTCTCGGCGTCGGGCTCGGCCCAGAGGCCGCGGTCGACGGCCTCGTGCAGCCGCTCGACGATGCCACGCAACGCCCAGGGGTTCGACGTGCGCATGAACTCCTGGTTGGTCTCGTCGAGCACGTACTCGCTCGCGAGCCTCTCGTACATCCAGTCGTGGACGACGCCGGTCGTCGCGTCGAAGCCGAACAGGTAGTCGACGGTCGCCGCGAGCTCGAACGCGCCCTTGTAGCCGTGGCGCTGCATGGCCGAGATCCAGCGCGGGTTGACCACGCGCGCGCGGAAGACCCGCGTCGTCTCCTCCTGCAACGTGCGAGTGCGCACGGCGTCGGGCGTCGTCGAGTCGCCGACGTAGGCCTTGGGCTCCGCGCCGGTCAGCGCGCGGACCGTCGCCACCATGCCGCCGTGGTACTGGAAGTAGTCGTCGGAGTCGGCGATGTCGTGCTCGCGGGTGTCGACGTTCTTGGCCGCGACCGCGATGCGCCGGTAGTTGGCGCGCATGTCCTCAGCGGCCGGGCGGCCGTCGAGGTCGCGGCCGTAGGCGAAGCCGCCCCACGCCGTGTACACCTCGGCGAGGTCGTCGTCGGTCTTCCAGTTGCCGGCCTCGATGACCTGCAGGATGCCCGCGCCGTAGGAGCCCGGCTTGGAGCCGTAGATGCGGGTGGTGGCGCGACGCTGGTCGCCGTGCTCGGCGAGGTCGGCCTCGGTGTGCGCGCGCACGAAGTTCTGCTCCAGGGGCTCGTCGAGCTCGGCCACCTGGCGGATGGCGTCGTCGAGGATGCCGATGACGTGCGGGAACGCGTCGCGGAAGAAGCCGGAGATCCGGACCGTGACGTCGATGCGCGGGCGCCCGAG
>JALRCA010000005.1 GCA_023257515.1 Aeromicrobium sp. | reverse complement strand
GCCAGCTGGTCCCGCGACTCGTCGCGTGCGACGGACCGGACGAACGGCAGCGCCAGCACGACAGCGACCGCCGCGACGACCACTGCGCCGACCACGCCGACGAGGACCACCCTCGCCTGCAGCGACCTCACGCGGGCGCTCCCGAGTAGCCGACGCCGCGATGGGTCCTGATCGGCGCCCCGGATCCGAGCTTGGCCCTGAGCTGCGCCACGTGGACGTCGACCGTGCGCGTGCCACCGTAGTCGGCCATGCCCCAGGCCCGGGCGAGCAGCTGCTCGCGGGAGAACACCTGACCAGGACGGCGCGCCAGGGTCGCGAGCAGGTCGAACTCGGTCGCGGTCAGGTCGACCGGCGCGCCGGACAGCCGGACCTCACGGGTGTCCAGGTCGAGCTCGACGGACCCCAGCACGAGTCGCGCCGTCGGCGGCCCGTCCGCACGTCGCAGAACCCCGTGCACCCGCGCCACGAGCTCGCGGGGCGAGAACGGCTTCGTGACGTAGTCGTCGGCCCCGAGCTCCAGACCGAGGACCCGATCGACCTCCTCGTCGCGTGCCGTCACGAACAGGACCGGCGTCCAGTCGTCGTCGGCGCGCAGACGTCGACACACCTCGAGCCCGTCCAGATCGGGCAGGCCGACGTCGAGCACCACGGCGGACGGGCGGAGCCGACGCACTGCGGACAGAGCGCCGGACCCGGTGTCCTCGACGTGGACCCCGTGTCCGGACCGCGTCAGGTAGAGCCGCAGCACGTCGGCGATGGCGGGCTCGTCCTCGACGACCAGGACCAGGCCCCGAGGACCAGGTCCACGACTGCTCTCAGCGCGCGACGACACGAGGCCATGTAACCCGAGGAACCCCGGTCGGGACGACCACCGCGCCGATCCTTACGGTCCTCGAACACTCCTCGCACGTTCCTCGCACGCGGACGACCGACGCTGGCGGACATCAGCCCATCGAAGAAGGAGAACGACATGTCCGCCCACCACTCGACGTCGACCCGCCGACGCCCCCTGGCCCTCGGCATCGCGCTCGGCTCCGCGGTCCTCGCGGCCGGCGTCGTCAGTGTCGCAGCGTCGTCCGAGGCCACGACGGAGACTGCGTCCGCGTCGCCCGCGAAGCCGAGCGACGCGGACCGGAAGGCACTCACGGCCGAGCTCACGAAGGCGCGCTCCCTCAAGGGCGACGACCGCCGGGAGGCTCTTGCCTCCATCTGGGCCGACGCACGCAGCGGGAAGTACGGCGAGCCGATCGCGGCGAGGGCCGAGCGACGCGTCGATCAGCGTCTCGTCATGGCCACGCTGCCGAAGGACATGCGCCGGGACCTCGCAAAGATCCGCAAGTCCGACGACAAGGACGCAGCCCGCCAGGCCTTCCGTCGCCATGCCCTCGACGGCGACTACGGGAAGCGCGTGCAGGCCGCGGCGAAGCGGATGGATCTCGGCGAGGACTGAGCGATCACGATTCGGCGACGGTGGCCTGCAGCGCTGCAGGCCCCTCGCCGGACCGGACGTCCCGGCTTCAGGAGGCCGGCCGAGCCATCGAGCCCGCGTCCTGGTGCTCGCGCGTGAGCAGGTCGGCCTCGTCGAGCCGTTCGGCCGCGAGCACGCCGCGGGACTCCAGCGCCAGGGCGGCGGCCTCGCGGGCCGGCACGCCCCGGTTCATGAGCGACGTCATGACGCGCAGCTTCTCGAGGTCCTCGCACGTGTAGCGGCGGTGGCCTCCGGCTGAGCGGTCTCTCGGCTCGAGCCCGTAGCGCGTCTCCCACGCCCGCAAGGTCGCGGTCGAGAGCCCGAAGGCCTTGGCGCACTCCCCGATGCTCCACGAGACGCCGCTGCCAGGCCCCAGCGCGCGACACGTCGCGAGCAGGTCATGTCCCAGCATCGAATCCTCAGTCATCAAGTACACGGTACGTGCCCGATGACCAGGTTCCCAGCAACATGAACAAGTTCAACTTCGGCGATTCCGGTGCTCAGGCGATGCTTGAACAAGAAACTTGTTCAGTCTGATTGTCTCCTGAACAATCCTTGTCTAACTTCACATCAGGTTCTGTCACAGTTCGCAGAAAGGGCTCCCATGGCCAACCTGACCCGGCTCCCCGCGCCGATCATCGAGTCGTACGAGTGGCAGGAGCGGGGGGCCTGCGCCAACGTCTCGGTCGAGCGCTTCTTCTCGCCCGACCTCGAGCGTGGCGCCCCTCGGCGCGCTCGCGAGACGGCCGCCAAGGCGATCTGCGCACCGTGCCCCGTCAAGGAGCAGTGCCTCGCCCACGCCCTCTCGGTCCGGGAGCCGTACGGCATCTGGGGTGGCGTCACCGCCGAGGAGCGCGCCGCGATGCTGTCGATGCGACGGGACCGCGAGGCCGCAGCGTGAGCGACCTCGTGCGTGAGCTCGACGCCACGACGGGTCCGGCTCCCTCGGCGGGCCAGTGGTGCGTCCAGATCTTCGCCCTCTCTGATCTCGCCGACGCGTCCGAGGCGGCCGAGGCGCTGACCGTGCTCCTCGGGGACCGCGGGACGGTCCTGCGCTCGACCGACGGCCACGACCACTTCGTGGTCGTCGAGACCGACGACGACCCCACCACGATCGACCTGGTCGCGACGACCGTCGTCAGCCACACCGAGCACGCCGAGCTGATGCACCGTTCGGTCGCGGGCGTGCTGGCCTCGACAGGACCCCGGCACTGACGGCCTGCGCGCGACGACCCGTACCCTGACGCATCATGCGCGTGCTCGTCACCGGGGCCAGTGGTTACCTGGGCGGACTGCTGGTCCCTCGGCTCGTCCTCGAGGGTCACGACGTCCGGGCCGCGGCCCGTCGCCCGGAGTCCCTCGCCGAGCGTGGCTGGCGCGACCGGGTCGAGGTCGTGCGGTACGAGGCGGCCGACGCGGACCTGACCGCGTCCGCGGTCGAGGGCGTCGACGCCGTCCTCTACCTCGTGCACGGGCTGGAGGGCACCGACTTCGCCGAGCGGGACCGCGAGGCCGCCGGCGTCATGGCCGAGGCGTGCACGGCGGCGGGCGTGGACCGCATCGTCTACGTCAGCGGTCTGGTCCCTCTCGAACCCGATCGCGACCTCTCGGACCACCTGACGTCCAGGTTGGAGGTCGAGGAGCTCCTCGGCACCTCGCAGGCCTCCACCATCACGCTGCGCGCGGCAATCGTGCTGGGTGCGGGGTCGACGAGCTTCGAGCTCATGGGGCAGATCAGCAGGCGGTTCCCCGTCCAGGCGCTGCCTCGACTCGCGTCCTCGCGGGTGCAGCCCGTGGCCGAGGACGACCTCCTCGAGGCAGCTCTGGGTGCTCTCGTCGTGGACTCCCCCACGCGCCCGTACGACGTCGCCGGCCCCGAGGTCATCACCTACGGCGACCTGCTGGGCGCCTACACGTCGGCGGCCGGCCTGCTGCGTCCCCGCGTCCCCGCACCGCTGCTGCCGACCGACCTGGTCGGGTTCGTCGCCGCCCAGGTCACGTCGCTGCCCTCGGCGACGGTGCGGGCCCTGGTCGAGAGCATGAGCCACGACATGGTCGCTCGCGAGGACGACTTCGTGCGCGACCTCCTGCCCGAGGACCACCGGCTGCTCGGCGTGCGCGAGGCGCTCGAGCGGGCCGGCGTCGACCGCCACTGACCCGCTGGCAGTGACGAATCGACGCGACACGCCAGCGTGTCGCGGTGGAATCGTCACGGCCAGCGGGGACGGCACGCGAACGGGCCCCCGACCGCAGTGGTCGAGGGCCCGTCGAGGCGAGTGGCAGGTAGAGGATTCGAACCTCTGAAGGCATTGCCGGCTGATTTACAGTCAGCTCCCTTTGGCCGCTCGGGCAACCTGCCTCGCGAAGCGGCGCCCACGCGGGGCACCGACGAGACACCCTATCGCAGGCCACTAGGCTGGACGAAACCCGACCACCCCGCACCGCAGGAGACCCCCGTGGCCGACTCGTCGTTCGACATCGTCAGCAAGCTGGACCGCCAGGAGGCGGACAACGCGCTCAACCAGGCGGCCCGCGAGATCGCCACGCGCTACGACTTCAAGAACACCGGGGCGGCCATCGAGTGGAAGGGCGAGGAGGGCGTCGAGATCACGGCGAACGCCGACGAGCGGGCCCTGGCCGTGCTCGAGGTGTTCAAGGAGAAGCTCGTCAAGCGCAACATCTCGCTCAAGGCCTTCGAGGCCGGCGACCCGCGCCAGAGCGGCAAGGACGTCAAGATCAACGGCTCGTTCAGCCAGGGCATCAGCACCGAGCAGGCCAAGAAGGTCTCCAAGCTCATCCGCGACGAGGGCCCCAAGGGCGTCAAGGTGCAGGTCCAGGGCGACGAGCTGCGCGTCACCAGCAAGAAGCGCGACGACCTGCAGGCCGTCATCGCGCTCGTGAAGAGTGCCGACCTGGACTTCGCGGTCCAGTTCGTGAACTACCGCTGAGCGGGCGGGTCCTAGGCGGGTGAGAGGAACGTCCAGCCCGGGACGTTGCGCAGGACCCAGTAGGACAGCACGACCACGAGCAGGGCGTAGACCCAGCCGGCCGGGATGCGCGTGGGGTGCCACGCGTCGCGACCGGAGAGCCGCAGACCCCAGGCGCCCCAGGCGACGACGACCAGGGGGAGGAAGACGACGGCCAGCGGGTTGCGCTCCCAGGCCGTGACGACGTCGCCCCCGGTCAGCGCGTGCACGGCACGCAGCGAGCCGCAGCCCGGGCAGTAGAGCCCGCTGACGGCGAGGAACGGGCACGTCGGGTAGTGCCCGGGCTGGTTCGGATCCACGCGGGCGAGGACACCGGCGGCGGCGACCGCCGCGACGGCCGTGCCGGCAAAGAGCAGCACCCCACGACGCCGACCGTCGCGGTCGGGCGTCGTGGGGTGCTGGAGGGTCGTCAGGATCAGAAGCTCGAGCTCGAGGAGCTGGAGGCGCCGATGCCCACGACCACGAAGAAGATCACGTAGAGGATCGCCAGGACGACGCCCGCGACGGCCGCCCAGATGGCGAACTTCTTGGCCTTGTCGGCGGACTCCTGGGCACCGGCGACGTCGCCCTGCGCCCACTTGCCGTTGACCTGCGCCGCGAAGACGATCGAGGCGACGCCGAGCGGCACGCAGCAGAAGATCGTCGACAGGATGGCCCAGACGAGGTTGTTGGCGGGCGGCTGACCACCGGGCTGGCCGGCGGGTGCGGACGGGTAGCTCATGGGATCCCCTGTTCACTGAGTTCGGTCCGGTCGGGCGGTCCCCCGGCCGGCGCGCCACACGGACGCATCGGGAGGAACTTAGCGGAATCTCAGACTCAGGGCACGACCGACGCGCGAACTCGTCCCGCCATGCGGGACGTCGCGCCTCGCAACCGTCAGGGACGCAGGGTCTTCCTGCCGCCGTGCAGCACGTTCAGGAGTGCCACCAGACGGCCTTCGGTGACCGCGTCACGGGCGAAGGTCGTCAGCGCCAGCGCCGGCTTGAACTTCTGTCGCGTGATCGCCTTGGCGTAGGTGAACTCCCGGAGCCCGTCCGGGCCGTGGATGCGGCCGAAGCCCGACTCCCCCACGCCGCCGAAGGGCAGCGACGGCACGGCGGCGAACGCGATGACCGAGTTGACCGAGGTCATGCCCGAGCGCACCTGGCGCGCGATCTCGACACCGCGCGCCTTCGAGAACACCGCACCGGCGAGCCCGTAGGGCGTCGCGTTGGTGCGGGCGATCGCCTCGTCCATGTCCTTGACCGGGTTGATCGCGACGGTGGGACCGAACGTCTCCTCGGTGATCTCGGTGGAGTCCTCCGGCACGTTCGTCAGGATGGTCGGCTGCACGAAGCGCTCGCCGATCGCGTCCGGACCGCCGAGCACGACGTCCGCCCCCTTGTCGACGGCGTCCTGGACGTGGGAGCGGATGACGTCGAGCTGCGAGGGCATGGTGGCCGGGCCGAGCTGGCCGTCCGGCGCGGCGCGCAGGCCTCGGGCCTGCCGGGTGATCTCGGCGACGAACTCGTCGAAGCGCTTCTCGTGCACGTAGACGCGTTCGGTGCCGATGCACGTCTGTCCGGCGTTCGACATCGAGCCCCACAGCGCGGCCTCGGCCGCGGCGTCGACGTCGGCGTCCTCGTCGACGATGAGCGAGTCCTTGCCGCCGGCCTCGATGATCACCGGGGTCAGGTTCTCGGCGCACGCCGCCATGACCTTGCGACCCGTACGGCCCGAGCCGGTGAAGGCGAGCTTGCCGATGCGCGCGGTGCACAGGGCGTTGCCGGTCTCGCCGAAGCCGGTGACGACCTGCAGCACCGGACGGCCACCCACGACCTCGGCGAACGTGTCGGCGAGCCAGCGACCCACGCCCGGCGTGTACTCGCTGGGCTTGAACACGACGGTGTTGCCCGCGGCCAGCGCGTAGGCGATCGACCCGACCGGCGTGAAGACCGGGTAGTTCCACGGCCCGATCACGCCCACGACACCGAGCGGCTTGTACTCGACGTGGGCGGCCTGGTTGGCCATCACGAGGCCCGAGGACACCTTGCGCAGGCCCAGGACCTTCTCGGCGTGCTTGGCGGCCCACGCGATGTGGTCGATCGCGATGCCGATCTCGAGCGTCGCGTCCCCGTGCGGCTTGCCGGTCTCGCGGTGCACGAGGTCGGCCAGCTGCGCGATGCGGCGCGTCATGACGCTGCGCCAGGTGAGCAGGTGGTCGGCGCGCTCGTCGAACGAGAGCGAGCCCCACCAGCCGAATGCGTCGTGGGCCCGGTGGACGGCGGCCTCGACGTCCTCGCGCGAGTGCACGGGGTGGGTCCCGACGACGTCGCCGTTGGCGGGGTCGAAGGAGTCGAACGTCTCGCGCTCCGGGCCGGCCGGGGCCCCCGAGACGGGGGTGTCGATCGTCGCGGTCATCTCAGGCTCCCTTGATGAGGTCGGCGGCCTTCTCGCCGATCATGATGGTCGGTGCGTTCGTGTTGCCGCGCGGCACGCGAGGCATGACGGAGGCGTCGGCGATGCGCAGGCCCTCGACGCCGCGCACGCGCAGTTGCGGGTCGACGACGGAGTCGTCTCGCGTGCCCATCGCGCACGTCGCGACGGGGTGGTAGAGCGTCTGGCCCAGGCGCGAGACGACGTCGAGGATCTCCTCGTCGGTCGGCTCGAACGTCGCGGGCTCCCACGGCCCCTCGACGAGCTCGGACAGCGGTCCGGTGCGCACGATGTCGAGCGCGCGACGGTAGCCCGCCACCATGGCGTCGACGTCGGCCTGCTCGCCCAGGTACGCGGGCTCGATCTCGGGGTGCCACGTCGGGTCGGACGATCGCAGCTTGAGGTAGCCCTCGCTCTCGACGCGCACGAGCGTCGGGGCGACGGTGACCGCGCGTCTCGTCGGCTCGTGCAGGCCGTTGTCGTAGAAGCCCGTGGGGGTCATGTGGATCTGCAGGTCCGGCGCCTCGAGGTCGTCGCGCGAGGTGAAGAAGGCCCCGGCCTCCGCCACGTTGGAGCTCAGGGGTCCGCGACCCAGCCTCTGCGCCTGCAGCAGGTGCGGCAGGTCGAGGAACTCCGCCATGTCGGTGGTCCCGCGCGTGTACGCCAGGATGCCGCTGACGGGGTGGTCCTGCAGGTGCCGGCCCACACCCGGCGAGTCGACCTTGACCTCGATCCCGTGCTCGGCGAGGTGCGCGGCCGGGCCCACGCCCGACAGCATGAGGGTCTGGGGCGAGTTGACCGCGCCTCCGGCGAGGACGACCTCTCCGCTGACGCGGACTTGCTGCGCGACGCCGTCGCGCACATAGCTGACCCCGACCGCGCGCCCCTTCTCGATGTCGACCGTGGTGACGAACGACTCGGTGCGCAGGGTCAGGTTGGGGCGGCGCAGCGCGGGACGCAGGTACGCGTCGGCCACGGACCAGCGCCGGCCCTTGCGACACGTCACCTGGTAGAGACCGGCGCCCTCCTGCTCGGCGCCGTTGAAGTCGTCGGTCTCCTTGAGGCCGTCGGCGACGGCGGACGCGACGAACGCGTGGGACAGCTCGTGCGTGTAGCGGCGGTCCTCGACGTGCAGCGGACCGTCGTTGCCGTGGAAGGAGTTGCGCAGCCGGGTGTTCCCCTCCGCCTTGCGGAAGTACGGCAGGACGTCGTCGTAGCCCCAGCCCTCGGCACCGTAGGAGTCGCGCCACTCGTCGTAGTCGGCGCGGTTGCCGCGGATGTAGATCATCGCGTTCATCGAGGAGCAGCCGCCGAGGCCCTTCATGCGCGGCCAGTCGGCGCGACGTCCTCCGAGCATCTTCTGCGGCGTCGTCTGGTACGCCCAGTCCCAGCGCGTCTTGAACAGCGTGTGGAAGGCGGCCGGCAGGTGGATCATGTCGTCGTCGTCGACCGGGCCGGCCTCGAGCAGCAGCACTCGTACGGAGGGGTCCTCGGTGAGCCGCGCGGCGACGACACCTCCGCCGCTCCCCGATCCGATGACGACGTGGTCGAAGGTCTCGATGGCGCCCATGGCCTCCCTCTCAGCGGGCCGTGATGCGCGACACACCACGGTCCTGCCATCGTGACACAAGGACTGTCACGGCGAAATGGTCCCCTGGGAGGAGTCCCGCGGGGCGCGACGTCTCACGTGCCCAGGACGCGGTTGGCTTCGGCCCTGACGGCAGCGTCTAGCTCGCGCCGGCCGGCCCGGTCGACAGGCACCTCGACGACCTCGATGCCGTGGGGGCGCTCGGCGAGCGCCGCCGCGAGATCGCGAGGGACCACGTGACGGTGACCCACACCGTGCGCGGCGCACAGCGCGGCCAGGTCGGTCCCGGTCGGCGTCGCGAACACGCGCTCGAACGCCGCGGCGTGCTCGGGTCCGCCCTGCTCGAGGGTCGCGAAGATGCTGCCGCCGTCGTCGTTCGCGACGACGACCGTGAGGTCGGGGCGTGGCTCGTGCGGACCCAGCAGCAGTCCGTTCGCGCCGTGCAGGAACGTCAGGTCGCCGAGCAGGGCGAGCGCCCGCCGTCCGGGGTGCGCGAGGGCCGCGCCGACGGCCGTCGAGATCGTGCCGTCGATACCGGCGAGACCCCGGTTGGCGAGCACGAGACGGCCGTCGTCGACAGCGGTGCCGACCACGTCGAGGTCGCGGATCGGGTTGGAGGAGCCCGCGACCAGCAGCCCTCCGGCGACCGCCCCCCACACCGTGCGGGCGACGTCGAGAGGGGTCGTGCCGTCGAGGAGCTCGGTGACCGCGAGGCTCACCCGTCGATCGGCCTCCCGCCACTCCCCGAGCCAGGCAGGATCTGCGACGCCGTCCGCCTCCACGGCGTCCGTGAACGTGACGTTCGGCCCCGCGACGGTCGGGAACGTCGTCGCGTCGCCGACGTGGACGATCTCCACGTCGGTGCGCGCCAGGAGGTTCGTGACCGGGCGCGTCAGCGTCGCGTGCCCGACGCTGACGATGCGCTGGACGCGGCCGGCGAGCGACGGATGCGCGAGGAGGAGCCGACCGACCGTGAGCGCCTGCTCGGTCCGCGCGCCGGAGCTGGGCTCGGCGACCAGCGGCCACCCGGCCCGGCGCGCGAGCGCCGCGCTTCCCGCGGCGGCCGAGTCGCCGGCCACCATGATCGTGCGAGGTCCGGGCGGCAGGGTCGTGGTCGTCGCGGCGCGCGGCGGCGGGCCCGTGCGGCGGGGCGGCGGGAACGACCAGGTGACCGGCTCCAGCAGCGGCTCGTCGAGCTCGAGGTTGAGCTGGAGAGGACGGTCGGGCGCGAGCACCAGGCGCTCGACGTCGTCGACGAGCTCGACCCCGGGGAAGATCGAGCGCTGGTCGGTGGTCTGGTTGGCACCGGTCCCCCGCAGTCGCGCCGGTCGGTCGGCGGTGACCGCGACGAGACCGATGCCGGCGTGCAGTGCCTCGAGCATCGCGGGGTGAAGGTTGGCGACCGCGGTGCCCGACGTCGTGGCCACGGGCACGGGACGACCGGACGCCTTGGCGAGACCGAGGGCGAGGAACGCGGCCTCGCGCTCGTCGACGCGCACGTGGAGCCGGAGTGCGCCCGCGGCGTCGGCGGCGTGCAGGCCGACGGCGATCGGGCCCGAGCGCGACCCGGGCGCGAGCACGACGTCGGTGACGCCGGCGAGGCACAGGACCTCGACGAGCCGCCGGGCGACCTGCGACGCGCTCATGCGCCGGCTCCGTCGCGCGACGTTTGGGCGGCGAAGGGGCGGACGCAGTCCGAGGGATCGCGGTCGCCCTGGCGGCCGTGATCCCTCAGGTTGCGTCGGGGCCGGGGCGAGATCGAGGGACTGCGGTCGCTCCAGCACCCGTGATCCCTCAGATTGCGTCCGGGCGGGGCGCTCATCCGGCGGCCTCGGCGAGGGCGCGGACGGACGCGACGCGGCCGAGCCAGCGCTCGCGGGTCGCCGTGTCGGCGGCGACGGCGGCCAGCGCGTCGGCGTCGGGCGCCACGCGTCCCACGGGCAGCGAGCCGTCGACCGGCACGAGGCGGTCGAGCACGACGTCGCCCGACAGCAGCGACGTGGTCGCGAGACCGCAGGCGTGCGGCAGCTCCGGCAACGCCGCCGCCAGCGCGATGCCCGCCGCCAGCCCGACCGACGACTCCACGGCGCTCGACACCACGACCGGCAGCCCGATCTGCTCGGCGATCCGCAGGCACGCGGCGACTCCGCCGAGCGGCTGGACCTTGAGGACCGCCACGTCCGCTGCCTCGAGCTCACGCACGCGCATCGGGTCGGCGGCACGGCGGATCGACTCGTCGGCGGCCACGGGGACGTCGACCCGACGACGCACCACGGCGAGCTCCTCGACCGTCCGGCACGGCTGCTCCACGTACTCCAGCGAGGCGGCGGCGTCGAGCACGCGGACGGCCTCGACCGCCTCGTCGACGCTCCAGCCGCCGTTCGCGTCGACCCGCACCTGACCGTCGGGACCCAGCGCGTCGCGGACGGCCGCGACGCGGTCGGCGTCGTCCGACAGCGACGCGCCGGGATCGGCCACCTTGACCTTGGCCGTGCGGCACCCCGAGTCGTGCACGATGCGCGCGGCATGCTCCGGCGCCACGACCGGGACGGTGCAGTTGACCGGGATCCGGTCGCGCACGGGCGTGGGCCACGGGTCCTGCGCCGAGGTCGTCGCGGCGCGCCACCAGGCCACGCTCTCGGCGTCGTCGTAGTCGAGGAACGGGCTGAACTCCGCCCACCCTGCGGGACCCTCGAGCAGCACGCCCTCGCGTCGCGTGATGCCGCGGAAGCGCGTCGGCATGTCGATCGCGTACACGTGCAGGTCCACGTCCTGAGCGTAGTCGTGCGCATTCGGGAGCCCGACCTACGGTGGAGAGGACAACAGAGTCTTCGACCCCGGAGGTGAGGTCATGAGCACGATCGCGATCGTCGGGGGGCACGGGCAGATCGCCCGTCTCCTCATCCCCCAGCTGGTGGCCGACGGGCACGTCCCGCTCGCGCTCGTCCGCAACCCCGCGCAGGTCAAGGAGCTCGAGGAGCTGGGCGCCCGGGTGCGCATCCTCGACATCGAGGCCGACGACGCCGAGGCGTTCGCCAAGGCCTTCGACGGCGCGCACGCCGTGGTCTTCGCCGCCGGTGGCGGCCCCGACGGCAACATCGAGCGCAAGAAGACCGTCGACCTGGGCGGATCGCTCACGTCGATCGAGGGCGCCAAGATCGCCGGCATCCACCGCTTCGTGCAGATCTCGGCGATCAACGTCGACGATCCCCTGCCCGAGGACACCGACCCCGTGTGGCGTGCCTACGTCGAGGCCAAGCGCGACGCCGACGTCGCGCTGCGCGAGAGCGGCCTGGACTGGACGATCATCCGTCCCGGCCGACTGACCGACGACCCGGGCACCGGAAAGGTCGCGCTCGGCCCCGACGTCCCGCGCGGCGACGTGCCGCGAGCCGACGTCGCGGCGGTGGTCGCCCGCGTGATCGACTCCGGCGACGGCATCGGCCGGCAGTGGAACCTCGTCTCCGGCGACACGCCGGTCGCCGAGGCGACGGCCGCCTGATCCTTCGACAGGCTCAGGACTCGGGAGGACAAGCTCAGGACTCGACTGGGTCAGGGCGGTGGGCCCGCGCCCGCAGGCCGACCCGGTCCACCTTGCCGCCCGGCAGCAGTGGCAGCGCGTCGACCAGCACCACCTCGCGCGGCGCCCAGCGCCGCGCGAGGCCGAGGTCCACGAGCGCGTCGCGCAGCGCGTCGGGCCGCAGCCCGTCGAGCCACACGGCGTCGGACGGCACGACGAACGCGACGACGCGCGATCCCCACTCCTCGTCCGGCACCGCGACGACGGCCGCGTCGCCCACCTCGGGCACCTGACGCACGGCGCGCTCGACCGCCGGCAGCGCCACCTTGGCGCCGCCCACCTTCACCACGTCGTCGCGGCGCCCGGTGATGCTCAGGACGCCGTCGACGAGCTCGCCCAGGTCGCCCGTCGCGAACCACTCGTCGGTGCGCGGCTCGTCGCCGTAGCCGTCGAAGAGCACGGGTCCCGCGACCAGGACCTCGCCGTCGGCGATGCGGAGCGAGACACCGTCGAGCGGCACGCCGTCGTAGACGCAGCCTCCGGCTGTCTCGCTCATGCCGTAGGTGCGCACCACGCGGACGCCGACGGCCTCGGCGCGGGCGAGCAGGCCGGGGTCGACGGCCGCCCCGCCGAGGAGCAGCGCGTCCAGCGCTGCCAGGTCACCGAGCCGCCCGTCCCGGTCGAGGCGGTGCAGCTGCGTGGGCACGAGCGAGGCGTAGGTCCGGTCGCCGTCCAGCGCGGCGAGCGCTGTCGCGAGGTCGGGGTGCTCGGCGACGACGACCGGCGACGTCCCCGCCACGACGGACCGCACGAGCACCTGGAGTCCCGCGACGCCGGACGTCGGCAGGTCGAGCAGCCACTGCCCGGGTCCACCGAGCCGTGCGTGCGTGGCGAGCGCGGAGGCCCGCAACGCGTCCCGCGACAGCAGGACGTCCTTGGGGGTGCCGGTGCTGCCGGAGGTGCGGACGACGAGCGGACCGTCCGGGGCGTCCCACCACTCGGTCAGCAGCGCGAGCAACGCCCGCGGCTCACCACCGACCGGGCGCAACGAGGCGGTCACGGACGCGGGGCCTCGTCGTCCCACGGGTCGTCGACCTCGCCAGTCTCGTCCGGGGCCTCGGCCTCAGGCCACACCTGATAGATCGCGCAAGCCGCGAGGAACACGGCACCGACGAGTGCCGAGACCTGGAGCCAACCGGCGTCGGCACGGATGCCCCCGAAGCCCATGAGCGCGGTCATGCCCACGAGCACGTACGGGAAGGGCTTCTCCTGCGTCGCCATGAGCCCAGGCTAAGGCGTCGACGGGCGTCGGGAGCCGCGCTGGCAGACTGGCGGCCGTGAACGCGACCGCCCCCACCCCCGGCAACCCGCCCTCCGGCCTGGCGCTCTGGCTGGCCGGCGCGCGCCCCCGGACGCTCCCGGCGGCGGTCGCCCCCGTGCTCGCCGGCACCGGCGCGGCGGTGCGCGCCGACGGGTTCGTGTGGTGGAAGGCGCTGCTCGCGCTCGGCGTCTCGCTCGCCCTGCAGGTGGGCGTCAACTACGCCAACGACTACTCCGACGGCATCCGCGGAACCGACGACGACCGGGTCGGCCCGTTGCGCCTCGTCGGCTCCGGACTGGCGTCGCCACGCGCGGTCAAGACGGCCGCGCTCGGGTTCCTGGGTCTCGGTGCCGTGCTCGGGCTCGCGCTCGCCGCCACGACCACGTGGTGGCTGCTGCTCGTCGGGGTCGTGGCACTGGGCGCCGCCTGGACCTACACCGGCGGCCCGAGTCCCTACGGCTACCGCGCCCTGGGCGAGGTCAGTGTGTTCGTGTTCTTCGGCCTCGTCGCGGTGCTCGGCACGACGTACGTGCAGGCCGAGGAGATCACCACGACGTCAGTCGCCGCAGCGTTCGGCGTCGGCGCGCTGGCCTGCGCGATCCTCGTCGCCAACAACCTGCGCGACATCGCCACCGACACCGTCTCCGGCAAGCGGACGCTGGCCGTCGTGCTCGGCGACACCGGCTCCCGCCGCCTCTACGTCGCGCTCGTGGTCGTCGCCCTCGCAGGTCTCGCGGTCGCCGCGCTCGACACGCCATGGGCCCTGCTTGGCCTCGTGTTCGCCCCGGTCGCGGTCCGCGCGACACGGCCGGTGCTGGGCGGCGCGACCGGCCCGTCGCTCGTGCCGGTGCTCAAGGACACCGGGGTCGCCGAGCTGCTCTACGCGGCCGGTCTGGCGCTGGGGCTCGTCATCGGGGCGTGACGTACTGCTCGAGCTCGGCCGCGTAGGGCGCGAGGTCGAGACCCTGCGCGGCGATCCAGTCGTCGTCGAAGTACGTGTGCAGGTAGCGCTCGCCGCCGTCGCACAGCAGCGTGACGATGCTGCCCTGCTCCCCCGCGGCCCGCATGCGCTCGACGAGCTGCAGCGCGGCCCACACGTTGGTGCCCGTCGAGCCGCCCACCGGTCGCCCGAGCACGTGCGACACCCAGCGCGCGGTCGCGATCGAGGCCGCGTCCGGCACCCGCACCATGTCGTCGATGACGCCACCCACGAACGACGGCTCGATGCGCATCCGCCCGATGCCCTCGATGCGTGACGGCGTGCTCGTCGTGACGTCGGAGGAGTCCTGGTCCCAGCCGTCGTAGAACGCCGACCCCTCGGGGTCCGCGACCGCGACCCGGGTCTCGAACCGGCGGTAGCGGACGTAACGCCCGATCGTGGCCGACGTGCCGCCAGTGCCCGCGCCCACCACGACCCAGCTGGGGCACGGGTGCGGCTCCTCGGAGAGCTGGCTGAAGATCGACTCCGCGATGTTGTTGTTGCCCCGCCAGTCCGTCGCCCGCTCGGCGTACGTGAACTGGTCCATGTAGTGGCCGCCGGTCTCGGCCGCGAGGCGTCGTGCCTCCTCGTAGACCGTGCCCGGGTCGTCGACCAGGTGGCACCGCCCGCCGTGGAACTCGATGAGCGCGATCTTCTCGGGGCTGGTCGTGGCCGGCATGACCGCGACGAACGGCAGGCCGACGAGCCGCGCGAAGTAGGCCTCGCTGACGGCCGTCGAGCCGCTCGAGGCCTCGATGATCGTCGAGTCCGGTCCGACCCAGCCGTTGCACAGCGCGTACAGGAACAGCGACCGCGCGAGCCGGTGCTTGAGGCTGCCGGTCGGGTGGACCGACTCGTCCTTCAGGTACAGGTCGATCCCGTCGACCGCGAGCGGGAACGCGTGCAGGTGCGTGTCCGCGCTGCGGTTCGCGTCGGCCTCGACGCGGCGGACCGCCTCGGAGATCCAGGCGCGGTCGTCAGTCGACGTCTTCGGCACTGCGCGACTCCTCGATGCGGGCGCTCATGCGCTCCGCGCGACCCTGGATCTCGGCCGCGAGCCGGTTGCGCAGGCCCGACAGCGCGAAGATCGAGATGACCGACGAGATCACGAGCGCGACGAGCAGCACGAACAGGTTCGTGAGCGTGCTGAGCTCGAACACGAACGAGCCCACGACGAAGATCACGGCGTACACCGCGGCGAAGATCCCGAGGCGCGCGGCGGTGTACGTCCAGAACGTCTTCGACATGGGGCGATCCTACTGGGCTGGTCTCAGGCCGCCCGGAGCCCGGCGCCCCCGCCCCGGGCTGCTCCCACGCCGCCCGGAGCCCGGCACCCCCGCCCCGGGCTGCTCCCACGCCGCCCGCAGCCCGGCACCCCCGCCCCGGGCTGCTCCCACGCCGCCGAGAGTCCCCGGCAGGGCAGCCAGGCCCGCGCTACCGTGGCGTCATGGGCAAGGCACTGCTGATCATGGTCGCGGTCGTCCTGCTGGTCTACGCGTTCTTCGACCTCGTCGCCGCTCCGCGCGACCGGGTCAAGGTGCTCCCCAAGGCGCTGTGGTTCCCGGTCGTCGTGCTGATCCCGTTCGTCGGCCCCCTGCTGTGGATCGCCACGGGGCTCGGCGGCAAGGCCGAACCGCCCAAGCCGCCCGGCGGCTCGTACGGCTGGCCGGGCGGACGGCCCCCGGCCAAGGGTCCCGACGACGACCCGGACTACCTGCGCGGACTCTGAATCCTGGGACCGGCCCCGACTCTCGGACGCGATCTGAGGGATCACGGTCGCTCTGGCCGCCATGCGCCCTCAGACCGTGACCGCCGCTGAGCAGGACTGAGGGATCACGGTCGCTGGAGCGACCGCGATCCCTCAGATTGCGTCGGCGAGACGGTGCCGTGCCACGCCCGACGCCCGCGTCACTTGGCGTACGTGTGGAGGCTGCCGCCGAAGATCAGGTTCACGCCGTAGAAGCTGAACAGGAACGTCATGAAGCCCACGAGGCAGATGATCGCGGCACGGCGGCCCTTCCAGCCGGCGGTGACCCGGGCGTGCAGGTAGACCGCGTAGACGACCCACGTGATGAGCGCCCAGACCTCCTTCGGGTCCCAGCCCCAGTAGCGGCTCCAGGCGTAGTACGCCCAGATGGGACCGGCGAT
The DNA here is from genome assembly GCA_023257515.1 of Aeromicrobium sp. Lineage (GTDB taxonomy): Bacteria > Actinomycetota > Actinomycetes > Propionibacteriales > Nocardioidaceae > Aeromicrobium. The sequence goes on along the minus strand of JALRCA010000005.1, from coordinate 17,654 downwards.
GAGCGCCCCGAACGTCCACATCGGGAAGCCGATGGCCGTGAACCGGAACGCGAGGCGGTCCATCGCGCCGGAGCGCGGCAGGCGGCCGAGGACGGGACCGACGGTGCCACGACGCTCCGCGCGCTCCGTGACCAGGTAGAGCGCCGAGGCACCCGCGGAGATCAGGAACAGCGAACCCGCGATCATGACCGCGGCCACGTGGATGACGAGCCAGTAGGAGTGCAGCGCCGGCACGAGCGGCCCGGCGGGAACGTAGACGCTGAAGCCGATGCCGAGCAGCACGAGCGAGAAGCCGGTGACGACGACCCCGAGCCACTCGATGTCCCAGACCTTCGTCATGACGAGGAAGACGACGAGCGCGATGGCCGTGCCCGTGGCCGCGAACTCGTACATGTTGCCCCAGGGCACGCGCTGGGCCGCGAGGCCGCGCGTGACGATGCCGACGACGAGGATGACCGCGCCGAGCCACGTGACCGACGTGGCGACGGAGGCCAGCACAGTGCTGCGGTCGGGCGTCTCGTCGTCGCGGTCGGCGACGAGGGTCGCGCCCTCGGACGCCTCCGTCGAGACCGCGGCGGTCCGGCGCTCGGGGCGGAACGCGAAGCCCCACTCGGCCAGGTGGGCCACGAACGCGATGCCGACGACGACGGTCGCCGACGCGATCGCGTAGTTCGACAGCTGCGCGTACTGCTCGAGCGTCATGACGTCTTCTCCTCGTGACCGGGCAGGGCCCGCCGGATGCGGTCCACGAGCTCCTGGAGCTCGTCGGGCAGGTCGTCCCGGGGGACGCGATCCAGCGCGGCGACCTCGACCACGGTACGCGAACCGACGCGACGTGTCCGGACCCAGGTCCGCCGCGGACGGACGAACAACGAGAGCAGCAGGCCCAGCACGCCGATGCTCGTACCGACGAGCGGGACCCGCAGCAGCGGGGTCGACGCGATCTGGAACCGCGCGAACAGCTTGAGGTCGACGAACTCGATCGTCCCGCCGCCGGGCAGTGCCTGCTCCTGGCCGGGGCTGAGGCTCACGCGGAACGGCTTGCCGTTCCTGCCCTCGTACTGGGTGAGCCTGGACTTGTCGAGCACGAACACCGACTGCGGCACGCCGTCGTCGAGGCCCAGGTCCCCGTGGAACACGAACATGCCGATGAGGGGGTTGGCGGCGCCGGGGAACGCCGAGACCGAGGCCTCCTCGTCGCCCGTCGACACCGCGGTCGGCAGGAAGAAGCCCTGGAACCCGAGCTGCTCCGGCTGGGCGTCCGGCACCTTGACCACGCCGGTCGAGGTGTAGGTGCCGTCGTTGGGCAGGAACGGCACGGCGTCGTCGAAGACCACGTTGCCGCGCGCGTCGGTGATCTTGAGCACCGGCGCGTAGCCCTGACCCACCAGGAACACCCCGGTGTCACCGACCTGGAGCGGGTGGTTGACCTCGATCTCGAACGGTCGCGTCCTGCCGTCGCGCTCGTAGGTGCCGCTCGCCCGGAACAGCTTGGGCGCGCCCCGCTGGGTGCCCTCGGTCTGGAACCGGGCGATCATCCGCGTCAGGTCGAGCGAGAACTGCGGCAGCTCGTCGGCGTCGAAGAGCGCGCCGGACGCGAACTCGTCGTACTGCGTCAGCGTGTTCGAGAACGAGTCGCCCTGCGTGACGATCGCGGACCCGCGGTAGCTGAACAGTGCGCCCACGGCCACACCGACCAGGACGACGACGATGCTGACGTGGAAGACCAGGTTGCCGAGCTCGCGCAGGTAGCCGGTCTCGGCGCGCAGCTCGCGTGTCTCGGAGCCCTCGGTCGAGGTGTCGACGACGTCGATACGGGAGCGTCGCAGGACCTGGCGAGCGGCAGCCACGACCTCGTCGGGCGTGGCGTCGGTCTCGAACTCGTCCGACGCCGGCATCCGGGCGAAGTTGCGCGGAGCCTTGGGCGGACGGGCGCGCAGCGCCTTGGCGTAGACGACGGTGCGCGGCACGATGCAGCCCACCAGCGAGACCATGAGCAGCAGGTAGATCGCGCTGAACCAGGGCGAGGTGAACACGCTGAAGAACCCGAGCCGGTCGAGCCACGGACCGAGGTCGGGGTGGTCGGCCAGGTAGCGCTCGACGGCCCGCGCGTCGACGCCACGCTGGGGCACGATCGAGCCGGGCACCGCCGCGATCGCGAGCAGCATGAGCAGGAACAGCGCCGTGCGCATCGACGTCAGCTGACGCCACGTCCACCGCAGCATCTCCCGGCCGTTCAGGGCCGGCGCGTCGTGGGACGTCTTGGCTCGCTCAGGCTGGGACGCCTTGTCGGGGCTCACAGGGCGATCTCCCCGGTGCCGATCGAGGACTGCAGCGACAGGACGAGCGAGTCCCACCAGCCGGTCACGAGCAGCACGCCCACGACCACCAGCAGCCCGCCGCCGCCGACCATGAGACCGCGCTGGTGGCGGCGCACCCAGCCCAGCGCGGTGCCGAAGCGGGCGAGTGCGAAGGCGGCCACCAGGAACGGCACGCCGAGCCCGACGCAGTAGAACAACGACAGGAGCGCACCACGGCCGGCGGTGCCCTCGGTCGTCGACAGGGTCAGGACCGCGCCGAGCGTGGGGCTCACGCAGGGGATCCACCCGAGACCGAAGAGGGCACCCAGCAGCGGTGCGACCCCGAGCCCCACGGCAGGCACGGCGTGGATCTTGATCTCGCGCTGCCAGGGTCCGCCGAGCCCCGCGAACACGAGCCCGAGACCGATCACGACGACACCCATGACGATCGAGAAGATCCGCCGGTGGTCCTGCAGCTGCGAGCCGATCGCGCCGAACAGCGTGCCGCCGGCCACGAACACGACCGTGAACCCGAGCACGAACAGCGCGGCACCGGCGACGAGACGACCGCGACGGGCGGCCTCGAGGTCCTGGACACCGACGCCCGTCACGTAGGAGAGGTAGCCCGGCAGCAGCGGCACGACGCACGGCGAGAAGAACGACAGCAGACCGGCCGCGATCGCGATGGGCGCGGCCAGCAGCAGCGAGCCCGAGACGACCGTCTCGGAGGCGCTCGAGATCACGGCCGGCTCTTCTCCGCGTAGTCGATGAGACCCGAGAGCGTGCGCTCGGTGAGCTCGTCGGTCACGATGCGCGCCGCGACGCGACCCTTGGAGTCGATCACCCAGGTCGTGGGGATCGCGAGCGAGGACAGCGAGGCGTTGAACTTGGCGGTGAGCTTGCCACCGTCGTCGACGATGCTCGGGTAGGTGATGCCCTTCGAGCGGTTGAACGCCTTGGCGGGTGCCGGCTTGTCACGCACGAGCAGCCCGACGAACAGCGCGTCCTTGCGCTCGTCGGACACCGCCTTGAGGACCGGCGCCTCCTTGCGGCACGGCGGGCACCACGAGCCCCACACGTTGACGACCATGACCTTGCCGGCGTGGTCGGCGGTGCTGAAGTCCTTGCCGTCGAGGTCCTTGCCCTCGAGCACGGGCGCCTTCTTGCGGTCGCCCGGGTTGACCGTCGTGATCTGGCCGTCGGCGCTCACGTAGCCGCCCGTCGATCCGCGCGTGCCGACACCGCTGCACGCCGACAGCACGAGTGCCGCGGCGACCAGCAGGAGCACACGGGCCCGTCGGTGCTTCGTCATGACTACGCGCCGCCGCTGAACTTCTTGTCGACCTCGACCGGCAGCAGGTGCGCGGCGGGCTCGGCGTAGGTGAAGCCGACGTACTGGTCGCCGTCGAACGTGAGGCTCGTGATGCTCGCGAGCGTGCACTGACGCTTGCGCGGGTCGTGGACGAAGCTGTTCTTCTCGTAGGCCTGGCGCGCGATCCAGACCGGCAGCTGGTGCGAGACGATGACGGCCTCGTGACCGCGAGCGGCGTCCCGGGCGTCGGCGACGGCGGCCTGCATGCGGCCGGCGATCTCCTTGTACGGCTCGCCCCACGACGGGCGGAACGGGTTGCGCAGCATCCACCAGTTGCGCGGGTTCGTGAACGCCCCCGAGCCGACGCCGACCGTGCGGCCCTCGAAGAGGTTGTCGGCCTCGATGACGCGCTCGTCGGTCACGACGTCGGCCTCGAGCAGCGACGCGAGCGGCTCGGCCGTCTGCTGGGCACGCTCGAGCGGCGAGGACACGAGGTGGACGATCTCGTTCTTGGACAGGTAGTCCGCCGCGGCGACCGCCATCTGGTGACCGAGGTCGGACAGGAAGTAGCTCGGCAGGCGCCCGTAGAGGACGCCTTCGGGGTTGTCGACCTCGCCGTGTCGCATCAGGTGGACGATCGTGCGTTCACTCATGGGTGCGGGATGTTCCTTCCGTGGCGATCAGGCCGGCGCGGCCGCCGCAGCCGCTGCCTCGGCCGCTGCGGGCAGCGCCGCGGCCATCCTAGAGAGTGCGTCCTCGTCGTGGGCGGCCGAGACGAACCAGGCCTCGAACGCGCTCGGCGGCAGGTAGACGCCGGCGTCGAGCATGGCGTGGAAGAACGGGCCGTAGCGCCACGTCTGCTGCTGCTGCGCGGCGGCGAAGTCGCGCGGTGGGGTCTCGAGTCCCCAGAACACGCTGAACATGCTGCCGACGTGCGAGACGGCGTGGACGACGCCGGCCGCCGACAGCGCCTCGGTCACGAGCGCCCGGGCCTGCGCCGCCCACTCGTCGATGCGGGCGTAGGCCGCGTCGTCGGCGTGCTGGAGCGTGACGAGACCGGCGGTCGTCGCCACGGGGTTCCCGGACAGCGTGCCGGCCTGGTAGACGGGACCGCTCGGCGCCAGCTGCTCCATGACGTCGGCGCGACCACCGAAGGCGGCTGCCGGGAACCCGCCACCCATGACCTTGCCGAAGGTGAGCAGGTCCGGCGCCCAGCCCTCGAGGGCCCCGTCGAGGCCCCAGTGCCCCGAGCGGGTGACGCGAAAGCCCGTCATGACCTCGTCGCTGATGAACAGGGCACCGTGCTCACGGCAGGTACGCGACAGGAACGCGTTGAACCCGTCGTCGGGGGCGACGACACCCATGTTGCCGGGCGCGGCCTCGGTGATGACCGCGGCGATCTCGTCGCCGAGCTCGGCGAAGGCCGCCTCGACGGCGGCCCGGTCGTTGTAGGGGAGCACGATCGTGTCCGCCGTGACGTGGGCCGGCACGCCGGGCGTGCCCGGGATCCCGAGCGTGACGACGCCGGAGCCGGCCTCGGCGAGCAGCGGGTCGACGTGCCCGTGGTAGCAACCGGCGAACTTGACGACGCGGTCACGCCCCGTGACACCGCGCGCCAGGCGCAGCGCCGACATCGTGGCCTCGGTGCCGGACGAGACGAGACGCAGCAGGTCGACCGGCGTGCGCCCGACGATCTCCTCGGCGAGCTCGACCTCGGGCGTGCTCGGCGTGCCGAACGACGTGCCGCGGGCCGCGACCCGTTGCACGGCCTCGATCACGGCCGGGTGCGCGTGCCCCAGGAGCATGGGCCCCCAGGAGCCCACGAGGTCGAGGTAGTCGGTGCCGTCGACGTCACGCAGCCAGGCCCCGCGCGCCGACTCCATCACGCGCGGGACACCGCCGACGGACCGGAAGGCGCGGACGGGCGAGTTGACCCCGCCGGGAGAGACCGCCCGGGCACGCTCGAACCAGCGGGTGGACGCGGCGTCTGCGGACATGTCGTCCATTGTCCGGGGTGAGCCGCGTCATAACCTCCCCGGCCCTGCCTCGTTCTCCTCGACGGGACCGTTGCGTCACCCGGGTGGCCACCTGCGTGACGTGCCGGTAACATCGATTGACCGTGGTCCACGCCACAGAGGACCACCACGGGAGGAAACGCATGGCAAGACGGACGCTCAGTCGCTGGCAGAAGGCCGGTGCCCTCGCGCCCATGACGGTGCTCGTCGTGGCCTGGGGAGCCGCGCTCACGAACTCCGGTCTCGCGACGGCCGACGACCGCGCGAGCGGCTCGACCGACTTCGACGTGCCGACCACCGCGATCGAGAAGCCTGCCAACGTGCAGTCCACCCCGGCCGGCATCGACGGCAAGGCGGGCGCCGACGGCACCGTCTCGACACTGTCGACGAACGGCATCCCGAACGCCGCGCTCGATGCCTACCGTCGCGCGGAGACGCTGCTGGGCAAGGTCGCTCCGGAGTGCAACCTGCCGTGGAACCTCGTCGCCGCCATCGGCCGCGTCGAGTCGAACCACGGCCGGACCGGCGGCAACTCGCTCAACGACTCCGGCGTCGCGAAGCCAGGCATCTACGGGATCCCGCTCGACGGCTCGAACGGCACGGCCAAGATCACCGACACCGACAGCGGCGCCCTCGACAACGACACGGTCTACGACCGTGCCGTCGGTCCCATGCAGTTCATCCCGGGGACCTGGAAGTCGGTTGCCGTCGACGCCGACAACGACGGCAAGAAGAACCCGCAGGACATCGACGACGCGGCCACCGCCGCCGGCATCTACCTCTGCTCGGGCGGCACCGACCTGTCCGAGCGTTCCGGCGCCTCGACGGCGGTCAAGCGCTACAACAACTCCGACTCCTACGTCGACCTGGTGCTGCGCATCTCCGATGCCTACGCGAACGGCGACTTCACGACGGCGCCCAACGGCCAGACGTCCTCGCCGGTCCTGACGCAGAGCTCGCTCGACCAGTCGCTGCCGCCCGGCGGCCGCGAGAAGGCGGCGAAGAACGAGTCGAAGGCGTCCAAGCCCAACAAGGGAGGCGGCGGCTCCTCGAACGGCGGCACCGGCGGCAAGGGCAACGGCGGCACCGGTGGCGGCACGGGTGGCTCCGGCGGCGGCACAGGCGGCGGCAGCGGCTCCGGTGGCGGCAGCGGCTCGGGCGGCGGGAGCGGCTCGGGCGGTGGCAGCGGTTCCGGTGGTGGCGGCACCATCGGAGGCTCGCTCCAGCAGGGCCTCGACCAGACCCCGCTCGGCTCCATCACCGCACCGGTCACGGGTCTGCTCTCGGCCACGGAGGCGAACCTCCGTTGCCTGCTGCAGTACCCGTTCGGTCAGCCGAAGGACAAGTTCGACGCCTGCGTCTACAACCTGACGCACTGACGAGCCGGCGCTGACGACCAGCGCACGACGAGGGGCGGGATCCACCACGGGTCCCGCCCCTCGTCGCGTGCGGAGCGCTGATTCCCATGCTCGCCAGGGAATCCGACACCCACCCCGGACCGCGCCCGGTTTCCCCCACGAAACGGGCGCTGCAACCCGGGCATCGCGCACAACAACCATGCGAGGCGCCACCCCGCGCGCCCCAGCGCGCTGATTCCCATGCTCGCCAGGGAATCCGACACCCGGGCCACACCCACCCCGGTTTCCCTCACGAAACGGGCGTTGCAACCCGAGCATCGCGCACCGAAACCGTGCCCCGCAGCGCTGATTCCCCGGCGAGCCTGGGAATCAGCGTCGGACCTGGCGGGCGCGGCGGCGGGTGGCGACCTCGGTGGCGACGGCGATCCGGTGGCGTCGCCAGGCACGGCGGCGGGCGGAGCGCGTGAGCGGCGAGCTCATTGCGCCACTCGCCGGACGAGCGTGAGTCGTGAGCGGGTGAACAGCGTCGCCACGAGCGCCGCCCCCACGGGAACCACGACGACGAGCAGCCCGAGCATGAGCCACGGGACGGCGATGACGGGACCGCTCGTGGTCCCGTCGGTGCGCCAGCTGTCGATCGTCAGGGGCCACGTCACCGCGAGCCCCGGCACGAACCCGACGACGACACCGAGCAGCGACCCGAGCAGCGCGAGCACCAGTGCCTGCGAGCCCGCGGCCCATCGCCGGGTCCGCGGTCGGGCTCCCACGGCGGCGAGCGTTGCGAAGTCCGGCCGTGCGTCGTTCAACGCCAAGGCGGTCGCGGTCAGCGTGCCCACCAGGACCGCGATGCCACCCACCGCCAGCAGCGCACCCAGGGCGATGGTCCACGACTCCTGGAAGCCCCGTTCGACCGTGAGGCTCGCCTCGGGCGAGAACCCGGTGACGCGTTCGGCGAGATCGGCCTCCTCGGCCGGAGTCAGGGCACGGGCGCCGGCGGGCGAGATCGCCTGCTCGGTCGTGACGGGCAGGCCGTGCGCGCGGGCAGTGGCCGGGCTGATCACGAGGCCGTGGATCATCGGCGACGAGTCCCCGGTGCGCGCCTGACGCAGATCGGCGGGACGACCGGTCAGCAGCAGCCCCTTCGTCGCGGGTCCCTCGCCGTCGCACTCGAGCCGAACCCGACCCAGTCGCTCCAGCGGACCGTCCGAGGACGAGAGAGCCTGTCCGTCGCGGAGGGCTCGGGCCTGCGCCGAGGTGAGCCGGACGCCCCAGGCACGGAGGGTGTCGGCGTCGGCCACCTGCACGTCGCCGACATACTCCGACCGTCCCCCGTCGCCGACGGAGGAGGCGCTCACGCTGCCGCGCTGGTCGCCGGCCCGGGCGATCGTGGTCCACCGCTCCCCCGTGCTCTGCTCGAGGATGTCGAGCACCGGCCCCATGTCGTCCGCCGTCACCTGGACCACGGCACGACCGGCCGGCGCCTGCGCCACGTACTCGCGACGCGACTGCTCGAAGTCGCTCGTCGACCCGATGCCGATCGCCGTGATGCCGGCGACCGACGCCATGATCGCGGCGATCGCCGGCGCGCTTCGGCTGCGCGAGCGCGCCGTGTCGCGCACGGCGAGCCGGAGCGGGAGAGGGAGCGAGCCGCCCAAGCGACCCACGAGCCCGATCAGGGTAGGCGTCAGCATGACGGCGCCGACGACCATGGCGATCGTCGAGCCGGCGACCGCCACCTCGCCCCCGGGACGGGTCCCGACCGTGAAGCACGTCGCGACCCCGGCCGCCGCCGCGACGAGACCGACGACCGGGAGCCCTCTCCGCGAGCGCACCTCGCCACGACGTCCGGCCAGCACCGTGGCGACGTCTCGGCGCGACGCCTGAACGGCGGGCACGTAGGCAGCGGCCACCGACGCGACCGATCCCAGCACGACGGTGAGCAGGACCGAGGGCCAGGCGATCGCGAAGGGGCCGAACGAGGCAGCCGGCACGACGTCCGGACCGACACGGACCACGAGTGCCGCGATCGCGATGCCGAGAGCGGCGGCGGCCACGCTCGACAGCACACCGAGGACGAGCGCCTGCCCCAGCACGGTGCGACGCAGCTGCTGGGGCGTGGCCCCGTTGGCCGCGAGCAGGGCCAGCTGGCGACGCTGGCGGCGCACGCCCACCGCGAAGGCGGGACACGCCAGCAGGACGATCTCGATCATGACCGAGGTCGCGACGATGACGAGCACGGCGCGAGTGCCGTCGTCGGCCCCGCCGTTCAACTCCTCCGCGCGACGCGTGTCGGCTCGCTGGGCGGCGGTGAGTCCGTGGTCGAGCACGTCGCGCGACGTGACGGCGAACCCGACGTCGTTGAGGGCTCGCACGTCGTTCCAGCCCACCGCGTCGCCCCCGACCACGAAGCGCCTGGGAGCGTCGGCCCCGCTCAGCGTCACGGCGTCCTGCGGCAGGACCACGGCGCCCGCGTCGGAACCACCGCGCACGAGCGCATCCGGCCGACCGACGCCGACGACGCGCAACGACTCGCCGTGGCTGCCCCGCAGTACCGCCCCGACCGTGGCGCCCTCGTCGGCGAGCACGCGGTTGACCAGGATCTCGCCGGTGCGACGGGGCGCCCGTCCCTCCTCCACCGCGTACGCCGAGCGCGTGAAGCCCTTGGTCGTGTCGATGCCCCGGAGCTCGGTCGTGAACCCGCGGTCGCCGAGGCGCAGCGTCACGCGCACGTCCTCGACCGACGGCACGAGCTCACGCCCCAGGACCCGCTCGGCCTTGGCGACCGCACCCTTCACCTGCGGCCCCGGATCGTCCCCCCCGTCGCGGGCGACCCACAGCTCGCCGAGCGCGTCCTGCACGATCGGGGTCCCCACCTGGTCGAGCACCGCCTGCCCGCTGCCCAGCTGGACCGTGAGCTCGTCGCCCTCGCTCAGCGAGCTCGAGCCGACCACGCCGAGCAGGACGGTCGCGAGCAGCACGGGCGTACCGACCATGACGGCCACGAGCAGGCTTCGCCCCTTGGCGCGTGCGACGTCGCGGCGTCCCTGCCGCAGCGCCACGCGCCACGACGCACGCCAGGCGCTCACAGGTGCCGTCCCGACTCCAGCAGCGAGTCGAGGCCCTGCAGACGGTTCTCGTCGATGACGGAGCCGTCGCGCAGGTGCACGATCCGATCGGCCCAGGCGGCATGCCGCGCGTCGTGCGTCACGAGCAGACCGGCGGCACCCCGGTCGATGCGCCGCCGCAGGAGTCGCAGCACGGCCTCACCCGTCTGCGAGTCGAGCGCACCCGTGGGCTCGTCGGCCAGGAGCACGCGGCGTGGTCCGACGAGGGCGCGGGCGATCGCGATCCGCTGCTGCTGACCGCCCGACATCTCGTCGGGGAACCGGTCGACCAGGTCACCGAGCTCGAGGTCGTCGATGGACTTGCGGGCCGAGCGCAGGGCGACGCGACGCGACGCGCCGTCGAGCTCGAGCGGCAGCGCGACGTTCTCGGCCGCCGTGAGCGTCGGGATCAGGTTGAGGTCCTGGAACACGTAGCCGACGCTGCGGCGACGCATGCGTGCCAGGGCGCCGGTGGAGGCGCCGACGATGCTGCGGCCCTCGACCTCGACGTCACCCTCGGACGGCGCGTCGAGGCCGCCCGCGATCGTGAGCAGCGTCGACTTGCCGGATCCGGACGGTCCCATGATCGCGACCAGCTCGCCCGCCCGGAGCGTCAGGTCGACCCGGTCCAAGGCCCGGACGCGGACCGGCCCGTGGCCGTGGACGCGCGAGACGTCGCGCAGCCGCAGCAGCACCTCGTCGCTCATCGAGAGACCTCCCTCGCCGGAACGCTCGCCTCGACGGCCGGCTGGTCGCGGCGCGCCGCGCGAGCCCGCCCGAGGCGGCCCTCCACGTGGTCGAGCCACCGCACCTGCGCCTCGACCGTGAACACGAGTCGGTCGAGCACGAGCTCCCAGGCGAGGTCGGACTCGTCGGCCTCGCGCTTGAGCCGCGTCAGCTCCTGGAGCCTGCGCAGACCGGCCGCCCTCTGCAGCTGGACCAGACCCGCCAGGTCGACGTGGTCGAGGCCGATGCCGAGCGCGAGCTTGATCGCCAGCTCGTCACGCGGGTCGGTCGTCGCGTCGACGGGCGTGCGGAACCAGTCGTCGACCTCGGCACGACCCTGCGTCGTGAGCCGGTAGGCGATGCGACCGTCGTCCTCGGGCTCGCCCGAGGGCTCGACGAGACCGTCCCTCTGCAGACGTTGGAGGGTCGAGTACACCTGACCCACGTTGAGCGGCCACGTCCCGCCCGTGCGCTGCTCGAACTCGGCGCGGAGCTGGTAGCCGTGCCGAGGTCCCGTCGCGAGGAGCGCCAGCAGGCTGTGCTTGATCGACATACCGAGTATGTATACCGGGTATGTACCTACCTGACAAGCACCGCCTGACAGGCACCTCAGAGCCGGCGCGCGACCTCGCTGGCCCAGTACGTGAGCACGACGTCGGCGCCGGCGCGACGGATCGAGGTGATCGTCTCGTCGATCGCGCGGTCACGGTCGATCCAGCCACGCTCGGCGGCGGCCTCGACCATCGAGTACTCCCCCGACACGTTGTACGCCGCGACCGGCAGCTGCACGTGCTCGCGCACCAGGCTGATCAGGTCGAGGTAGCCGAGCGCCGGCTTGACCATGACCAGGTCGGCGCCCTCGGCGACGTCGAGCAGCGTCTCGCGCAGCGCCTCGCGGGCGTTGCCCGGGTCCTGCTGGTACGTGCGGCGATCGCCCTGGAGCGAGGAGTCGACCGCCTCGCGGAACGGACCGTAGAACGCCGACGCGTACTTGGCCGAGTAGGCCAGGATCGCGACGTCGGTGCGCGACGCCTCGTCGAGCGCGGCACGGATGCGCCCGACCTGGCCGTCCATCATGCCGCTCGGGCCCACGACGTGGGCACCGGCCCGGGCCTGGGCGACACCCATCTCGGCGTAGATCTCGAGCGTCGCGTCGTTGTCGACCCGACCCGCGTCGTCGAGGACCCCGCAATGACCGTGGTCGGTGAACTCGTCGAGGCACAGGTCCGCCATGACGAGCAGGTCGTCGCCGACGACCTCGCGCGCGTCGGACAGCGCCACGTTCAGGATCCCGTCGGGGTCGAGCGCGCCCGAGCCGGTCGCGTCCTTGCGCTCCGGCACGCCGAACAGCATGACGCCGCCCAGGCCCAGGTCGCGCGCCTCGGCCACGGCCTCGCGTGCCGAGGCCCGCGAGTGCTGCACGACGCCCGGCATGCTCGTGATCGGCCGCGGCTCGTCGACACCCTCGGCCACGAACATCGGCAGCACGAGCTGCGACGGCTCGGTCCGCGTCTCCCGCACGAGCCGGCGCATGGCCGGGCTCGTGCGCAGACGTCGGGGGCGGTCGGCGGGGAAGTCGCCCACCTCAGGCCTTGCGGCGCGAGGACGGACGCTTCTGCGACGGCTTGAGCACCGGCTCACCGGCCTCGAGGAACGTCAGGCGACGCGCCGCTCCGAACTCCGCGAGGGCGTCGGCCAGGACCTCGACGGACGGCGTCTCCGCCAGGACGTCGACCCGGAGGCCGTGCTCCTCGGCGGTCTTGGCCGTGGCCGGACCGATGCACGCGATGATCGTCGACGCGTGGGGCTTGCCCGCGATCCCGACGAGGTTGCGCACCGTCGAGCTCGAGGTGAACAGGACCGCGTCGAACTTGCCGGTCTTGATCGCCTCGCGCGTCGGGGCCGGCGGCGGGGCCGCCCGGACGGTGCGGTAGGCCGTGACGTCGTCGACCTCCCAGCCGAGCTCGACGAGGCCCGCGACGAGGTTCTCGGTCGCGATGTCGGCGCGCGGCAGGAAGACCCGGTTGATCGGGTCCAGCAGCTCGTCGTACGGCGGCCAGTCCTCGAGCAGGCCGGCGGCCGACTGCTCGCCCGACGGGACGAGGTCGGCGCGGATGCCCCACGTGGCGATGGCCTCGGCGGTCTTGTCACCGACCGCGGCGATCTTGAGCCCGGAGAACGCGCGTGCGTCCAGCCCGTACTCGTCGAACTTCTCGCGCACGGCCTTGACGGCGTTGACGCTCGTGAACGCGACCCACTCGTAGCGGCCCTCGACGAGGCCACGCACGGCCTTGTCCATCTGCTGGGGGTTGCGCGGCGGCTCGACCGAGATGGTCGGGACCTCCTCGGAGACGGCGCCGTAGGAGCGCAGACGTGCAGCGAGCCCGGCCGACTGCTCCTTGGTGCGGGGCACGAGCACGCGCCAGCCGTAGAGCGGCTTGGTCTCGAACCACGACAACGCCTCGCGCATCGTGACGACCTGCCCGACGACGGTGATGGCCGGCGACGTCATGCCCGCGGCCTCGGCGTCCGAGGCGATCTCGGCCAGCGTCGAGACGACCGTGGTCTGCTCGGTCGTCGTGCCGACGCGCGTCATGGCGACGGGGGTCTCGGGCGAGCGGCCGGCCTCGATCAGCCCGGCGGCCGCCTCCGCGATCCGCTTGACGGCCGACAGCAGCACGAGGGTGTCGTCGCCGGCGAGCTCGGCCCAGTCGATCGAGGCGTCGCCGACGCTGACCACGCGGTACTCGCGGTGCTGGCGGTTCGTCAACGGCACGCCGGCGTAGGCCGGCACGGCCGAGACCGACGAGACGCCGGGCACGACCTCGAACGTGATGCCGGCCTTGGCGCACGCCGCAGCCTCCTCGGGGCCCGTCGCGTAGGTGAAGGGGTCGCCGCTGATGAGGCGCACGACGTGCGCCCCGGTCTTGGCGTGCTTGACGACGAGACGCGCGCGGGCGGCGTGCGTGAGCGGCTGGCCGTCCTCGCCCGCGCCGCCGTCGACGATCTCGACGTCGCGCGTCACGAGCGCGACCTGCTCCGGCTGCTCGGTGATGACCACGTCGGCCTGCTGGAGCAGCTCGGCCGCGCGCACCGTCAGGAGGCTCGCGTCGCCGGGCCCCGTCCCGACGAAGCTCACGTGGCCCAACGGGGCCTTGCGGCGCGCCTTGGCCGGCGTCGCAGCCACGGCGGCTGCGTCCTGCTCCACGGTCTGAACTGTCACAGTGTTCTTCTTCCTGGTCTGCCGGGTCGTGGTCATGTGGTGCCGCCCATCAGGTCGGCGGCTCCCTCGGCGAGCATCTCGGCAGCGAGACCCTCCCCGACCGCGGCGGCGTCCTGAGGGACGCCGGTCGCGGACAAGCGGATGGACGGGGTGCCGGTCACGTCGGACACGACGGCTCGGAGCCACAGCTCGTCGCCCTCGTCGCCCCACGCGATCTCGGCGAGCGCCCCCACCGGGGCGCTGCAGCCTGCCTCGAGCGTGGCGAGGAGGCTGCGCTCGGCGGTCACGGCGGCCCGGGTGTCCGGGTCGTCGAGTCCGGCGAGCAGGTCGAGCGTCGCGCTGTCGCCAGCACGGCACTCGACGGCCAGGGCACCCTGGCCGGGTGCGGGAAGCATCTGGATGGGATCGATCGTCTCGGTGACCTCGTCCTGGCGGCCGAGGCGCACGAGCCCGGCGCGGGCGAGCACGACGGCGTCGAGCTCGCCCGAGGACACCTTGGCCATGCGGGTGTCGACGTTGCCGCGCACCGGCACGACGTCGACACCGAGGCCGAGCGCGTGGAGCTGCGCGGCGCGGCGGGGCGAACCGGTGCCGACGACGTCGCCGGCTCCGAGCTCGCCGAGCGTGAGGCCGTCGCGGGCGACGAGCGCGTCGCGGGCGTCCTCGCGAGGCGGGATCGCGGCGAGCACGAGACGCTCGTCGGGCGTGGTCGGCAGGTCCTTGAGCGAGTGCACGGCGACGTCGACGTCACCGCGCACGAGCGCCTCGCGCAGCGCGGCCACGAACACGCCCGTGCCACCCAGCTCGCTGAGTCGCGTGGTGCGGTCGCGGTCGCCCTCGGTCGAGACCGTGACGAGCTCCGCCGGCACGCCGGTCAGCTCGGTGATCCGCGTCGCGACCTGGCTCGACTGCGTCGTGGCGAGGGCGCTCGCACGGGTGCCGATGCGCACGACGCGCTGCTCCGTGACGGGCTGGTCGGTCCGGGTCACGACTCGTCACCCCCGACGCGCGTGACGGCCTCGACGGCCGACTGGTCGAGCGCGAACAGGTCCGCGAGGGCGTCGGCGTACGTCAGGCCGCCAGGGGCCTCGACGAGCTGCTGCACACGCACCGTCGGGGCGTGGATGAGCTTGTCGGCCACGCGGCGCAGGGCCTGTCGCACCTGGGCCTGCTGCGCCTCGTCGAGATCCGGCAGACGCGACGACAGCCGCTCCAGCTCCTTGTCGACGACGTCGGTCGCCATGGTGCGCAGCGCGACGACGGTGGGCGTGACGCGCGAGGCGGCCTTGGCCGCGAGGAAGCTGCGCACCTCGTCGCCGACGATGCCGCGCACCTGCTCCACGTCACCGGCGAGCTCGGCGTTCTCGGCGAGCTCGGACAGCGTGACCAGATCGACGTGATGGACGCCGGGCAGGTCGGCGACGGACGGGTCGACGTCGCGAGGCAGCGCGAGGTCGACGAACGTCATGGTGCGTCCCTCGGCGGCACGGGCCACGCGATCACGGTCGAAGACGACGCCCGCGGCGCCGGTCGAGCTGATGACGACGTCGGCCGCGGCGAGCTCGACGTCCATCGACTCCCAGCGCACCGCCCCGACGCCGAACGTGGCCACGAGCTCGTAGGCGCGCTGGAACGTCCGGTTGGCGACCATGATCCGGCTCGGGTCGACTCCCCGCTCGACGAGCGTGCGGACCGTGAGGCCACCCATCGTGCCCGCCCCGGCGACCAGGAACCGCGTCTCCGGGTCGTCGACGACGGCGCCCGCCGCCGCGAGACCCGCCGTGACGGTCGACGGCGCGAGCCGGTCGATGCCGGTCTCGGAGTGACCCCGCTTGCCGATGCGCAGGGCCTGCTGGAACAGCGAGTTGAGGGCCGAGCCGATCGTCGACTCCGCCTGGCCCGTGTGCAGCGCGCGACGGACCTGGCCGAGGATCTGGCTCTCGCCGAGGATCATCGAGTCGAGTCCTGCGGTCACGGAGAAGAGGTGCGCGACGGCGGCGTCGTCGTAGTGCACGTAGGCCAGCCGGGCGAGCTGCTCACGATCGAGCCCGGCGTGCTCGCCCAGCAACGTCGAGATGTCCTCGAGCGCGCTGTGGAACCGCTCCGACTCCACGTAGACCTCGACACGGTTGCAGGTCGAGATGACGGCGGACTCGGTGACCGAGGCCGTCTCCAGGACACGATGTGCGAGCTTGACCGCCGCGTCGGTGTCGAGCGAGGCACGCTCGAGCACGTCGATCGGGGCCGACCGGTGGGACATCCCCACCACGAGAACGCTCATGCCATGACCTCCTGGCCGCCGTCGGCCTCGTCGTGGGTGCGCCGCTGCTCGTGGTAGGCGAGGATCTGCAGCTCGATCGACAGGTCGACCAGGCGCTGCTCGACGTGGTCCGGGACCTGCAGGACCGTGGGCGCGAAGTTCAGGATGCTCGTCACACCGGCCGCGACGAGTGCGTCGGCGACCCCCTGGGCGGCCTCGGCCGGCGTCGCGACGACCGCGATCGACACGTGTCGCTCGCGCACGATCTCGGCCAGCCGATCGAACGACTCGACCTCGACCCCACCGACGTTCGAGCCGATGCGCTGCGGGTCGGTGTCGAGCACGGCCGCGATGCTGATGCCGCGCGAACCGAACCCCTGGTACGTCGACAGCGCCGACCCCAAGTTGCCGGCCCCCACGATCACGACGTCCCAGGTCTGCGTCTGGCCCAGCTCTCGCGCGATCTGGTAGCGCAGGTACTCGACGTCATAGCCGACGCCGCGAGTCCCGTAGGAGCCCAGGTAGGACAGGTCCTTGCGCAGCTTGGCCGGATTGACGCCGGTCACCTCGGCGAGCTCGCCGGACGAGCACGTCGTGACGCCACCCTCGGCCAGGGTGCCGAGCGCGCGAAGGTACAGCGGTAGCCGAGCGACGGTGGCTTCGGGGATGCCACGGTCGTTCGACCCGACTCCGGGCCGGGCGCTGCGCAGTAGTGTCACGGTGCTCCATCAGGGCCCCGCCCGGGGATTGTCCGCTGGGTCTCGGACGGGCGAAGCGCGCCCACAGTTTAAGAGCTTGTGAACGCGTGGACAAAATCGAGCGGGGCCCGCGTGCACTGCATCACACGCCCCGTGGTAGAGCCGGACCACGGCCGAAGCTCAGCGGCGACCGCTCAGCGCCGCCCGGAGCCGCACCGGGTCCACGCGCCAGAAGTCGTGCTGGCGCCCGTCGACGAACGTCACCGGCACCTGCTCGTTGAAGCGCGCGACGAGCTCCGGGTCGGCGTCGACGTCGACCCGCTCCCAGCTGTCGCCCGTCTCGGCCACGACCGCCGCCACCACCTGCTCCGCCGCCTCGCACAGGTGGCACCCCTCGCGGGAGTAGACGACGACTCGGTGCTCGTCCTGCCGCCCAGGGCCCGGCACCCCTGCCGGGGCGCCGTTCCCTCCTGGTCCAGCGAGCCCAGGCGCGTCACCCCCCGAGGTGGTGCCGTCCTGCCGCCCAGGGCCCGGCACGCTCTGCTGGCCCTGCCGCCCAGGGCCCGGCACCCCAGCCGGGGCGCCGATCCCTCCTGGTCCAGCGAGCCCAGGCGCGTCACCCCCCGAGGTGGTGCCGTCCTGCCGCCCAGGGCCCGGC
>JALRCA010000285.1 GCA_023257515.1 Aeromicrobium sp. | reverse complement strand
CGACGTCCTGTGGGCGGTGGCCGCCGACTCGGTCTACGATCGTCGCTCGTGGGTGTAGTCGGATCCGCCAAGCGTGCCCTCGTGGGCCGCAAGCTGCGGAGCAACCAGCTCGGCGAGACGTTGCTGCCGAAGCGCATCGCGCTGCCCGTGTTCGCCAGCGACGCGCTGTCGTCGGTGGCCTACGCACCCGACGAGATCTTCCTGACCCTCTCGCTGGGCGGCCTGTCGGCGTACGCCTTCAACTGGAAGATCGGCATCGCGGTCGTGATCGTGATGCTCACGGTCGTGGCCTCCTACCGCCAGAACGTGCACGCCTACCCCAGCGGTGGTGGCGACTACGAGGTGGCGACGGTCAACCTGGGGCCCAAGGCAGGTGTCACGGTCGCGAGCGCCCTCCTCGTCGACTACGTCCTGACCGTCGCGGTCTCGATCTCGTCAGGAGTGCAGAACGCCACGTCGGCGCTGCCCTGGCTGAACGGTCACGAGGCGACGGCGGCGGCGGTCCTGGTCCTGATCCTGACGGCGCTGAACCTACGAGGCGCCAAGGAGTCCGGCACCGCGTTCGCCATCCCGACCTATCTGTTCATGGGCTCGATCGCCCTCATGGGCCTGTGGGGCTACGCGCGCTACCTGTTCGGCGACCTGCCGACCGCCGAGAGCGCCCAGTACGACATCGCACCCGAGGCCCCGTACGACGCGTTCGCGGGGCTCGCCATGGTGTTCCTGCTCGCGCGGGCGTTCTCCTCCGGCTGCGCGGCGCTGACCGGTGTCGAGGCCATCAGCAACGGTGTGCCCGCGTTCCAGAAGCCCAAGAGCCGCAACGCCGCGACGACGTTGCTCCTGCTCGGCTCGGTGGCCATCGCGATGCTCATGAGCATCATCGTGCTGGCCGACCTGATGCACCTGCGCTACGTCGAGGACCCGGCCCACCAGCTCCTGCTCAATGGCGAGCCGATCGGCCCCGGCTACGAGCAGGACACGGTCATCGGCCAGCTCGCGAAGGCGTTGTACTCCGACTTCCCGCCGCTGTTCTACTTCACGATCGCGTGCACGGGCATCATCCTCGTGCTCGCCGCCAACACGGCATTCAACGGCTTCCCGGTGCTCGGCTCGATCTTGGCCCAGGATCGCTACCTGCCGCGCCAGCTGCACACCCGTGGTGACCGGCTGGCGTTCTCCAACGGCATC
>JALRCA010000255.1 GCA_023257515.1 Aeromicrobium sp. | reverse complement strand
GTCCGTCAGACCGCGCCGGAGACGTACGAGCTCATCATGGGCGAACGACGGTGGAGGGCGCACCAGAAGGCCGGCCTCGAGACGATCGGCGCGATCGTCCGGGAGACGACCGACGAGGACCTCCTACGTGATGCTCTCCTGGAGAACCTGCACCGCTCCGAGCTCAACCCGCTGGAGGAGGCGGCCGCGTACCAGCAGCTGCTCGAGGACTTCGGGTGCACTCAGGAGGAGTTGGCCGAGCGCATCGGCCGTTCGCGTCCGCAGATCACCAACACGATCCGGCTCCTGCGGCTCTCGCCCGCGGTGCAGCGTCGCGTCGCCGCCGGCGTACTGTCCGCCGGCCACGCCCGAGCACTGCTGACGGTCGACGACGCCGAGGTGCAGGACCGCCTCGCCCAGCGCGTCGTGGCCGAGGGCATCTCGGTCCGTGCGCTCGAGGAGATCGTCAAGTTCGGCGACACCGAGGACGCCAAGACAAGCTCGCGTACCCCGGGGCGGTCCATGACGGCCCCCCGACTGGCTGACGTCGCGGCGCGCCTGTCAGAGCGGTATGACACGAGGGTCAAGGTCGACCTCGGTCGCTCCAAGGGCAAGATCACCGTCGAGTTCGCGACGATCGACGACCTGGAGCGGATCGTGCGCCTGATGGACCCGACCGACTGAAGACGACAAGTCGACATATCTACAAGGCGACTTATCGCCGCACAGTAAAGAACCCCCGGGGCCGAGGGCACCGGGGGTTCTTCGTGGAGCGGGTCAGCCCGTGACGGACTCGAGCTCGGACAGGATCGCCGACTTGGGGCGGACGCCCACGATCGACTTCACGATCTCGCCGTTGTTGTAGAGGTTGATCGTCGGGAGACCGGTCACGCGGTACTGCGCCGGCGTGACGGGGTTCGCGTCGGCATCCATCTTGACGATGGTCAGCTTGCCGTCCTTCTCCTGAGCGATCTCCTCGAGGATCGGGGCGAGCTGACGGCACGGCCCGCACCAGTCGGCCCAAAAGTCGACGAGGACGGGCCCGTCGGCCTTGAGGACCTTCTCCTCGAAGTCGGCGTCGGTGACGGCGGTGATCTCAGCCATGGTTGCTCCTCAGTGTCTCGGTGCTGTGGTCAACAGCGTGGGGGTGGTGGATGTTCCCGGACGGGTGGTCACTCGGTGAGCGCAGCGGCCGGCTCGGGCTCGCCCGCCGACTCCAGCTCCGCCAGGTAGCGCTCGGCGTCGAGCGAGGCGGCGCAGCCGGTGCCGGCCGCCGTGATCGCCTGGCGGTAGGTGTGGTCCACGAGGTCGCCGGCCGCAAACACGCCCGGGACGTTCGTCGCCGTCGAGCCGGGCTCGACGAGCACGTAGCCCTCGTCGTCGAGGTCGACCTGCCCGGTCAGGAGCTCCGAGCGCGGGTCGTGGCCGATCGCGATGAACAGGCCCGTCGCGTCGAGCTCCCGCGTCGCTCCGGTGACCGTGTCGCGCAGCGTCACCGACGACAGCTGGCCCTCGCCGTGCAGCTCGGCGACCTCGGAGTTCCAGGCGACCTCGATCTTGTCGTTCGCCAAGGCCCGGTCCTGCATGATCTTGGAGCCGCGGAGCTCGTCACGACGGTGCACGAGGGTCACCTTGCTCGCGAAGCGCGTCAGGAACGTCGCCTCCTCGAGCGCGGAGTCGCCGCCGCCGACCACCACGATGTTCTGCTCGCGGAAGAAGAAGCCGTCGCACGTCGCACACCAGCTGAC
Organism: Aeromicrobium sp.; assembly: GCA_023257515.1. Classification (GTDB taxonomy): domain Bacteria; phylum Actinomycetota; class Actinomycetes; order Propionibacteriales; family Nocardioidaceae; genus Aeromicrobium. The sequence goes on along the minus strand of JALRCA010000255.1, from coordinate 11,336 downwards.
ACCGTGGCCCGACAGCTCGTCCTCGCGGTCGATGCCGAGCTTGCGGTAGCCCGAGCCCATGGCCAGGACCACGGCGCGGGCCCGGTAGGTCGAGCCGTCGGCCAGCGAGACGGACTTGACGTCGCCCGTCAGGTCGACCGAGACGACGTCGTCGGCGATCAGCTCGGCGCCGAAGCGCTCGGCCTGGGCGCGGAAGTTGTCCATGAGGGCAGGGCCCATGATGCCCTCGGGGAACCCGGGGAAGTTCTCGACGTCGGTGGTGTTCATGAGGGCGCCACCGGCGGTGACGGATCCCTCGAACACGAGCGGGTTCAGGTTCGCGCGGGCGGCGTAGACCGCGGCCGTGTAGCCGGAGGGGCCGGAGCCGATGATGATGAGGTTGCGCACGTCACTCATTCGAGATCACTCACTGGTTCGGATTGGTGGGCCTGCTTGTCAACGCAGTCTAGGCGTTGCTCATTCCCCGGATCGTGACCTCACGGACCCCTCCGCGGTACTCCCCGTCACCCACCTCGGGCAGACGTGTCAGCCATACCACGACGTAGCGCGTGAGCACCGGGTCCGAGAACCCGAACGAGGCGTCGGATCCCGCGTCGCGCAGCGTGCCGCGCCGGATCATGCCCGCGACCGACGTCGGCCGGTCGACCCCGGGACGTGCGGTGTACACCGACAGCGCGGTGCCCTCGCCCGTCAGCTGCACCCGCACGGACCGCACGTCGCGGGAGCGTCCGAGGTCGAGCACCAGCCCGACCCCCGGCTTGAGCCCGCCGAGGCGCGGTGACCCGAAGTACGTCGTCGTGCGCCAGGCGGTCTGCGGATCGTCGTCGATCGCCGCGGCGATCTCGTCGGGGCTCTCGCGGCGGTCCTCGCCGAACGGGTCGAGGTCGCGGACCGCACGGACGGGCAGGACACGCTCGACACCGGCTGCCCGGTCCTTGGCCGCGGGGGCGTCGTCGACGGCTGTGTTGACCAGGAGCGCCAGCACCGCGCCGATGAGAAGGGTGATGACGACGCCGAGCAGGACGAGGCCGCGATCACCCTTCGTGGCGCGCCGGGCTCGCGCCTTGCCGCGCTCGAAGGTCGTGGGCGGTGCCGGCTCGAAGGCCTTGGGACGTCGTCGCGGCGGCTCGAGACCGGGAGGCGGTCCCGCCGGCTCGATGACCGGGTCGGCGCGCAGGACGTCCGACGAGGACTGGATCAGGCTCGGTTGGTCGTCGACCGTCTCCTCGTCGACGCCGGCCAGCCGCAGGGAACGGGCGACGTCCGCGGCCGTGCGCAGCGGCGTGCGGTGCTGCTGCGGGGGACGCCCGAGGATGCGGTCGCACACCGTGTCGACGTCGCGCGTCACGCCGGCCTTGACCTGACGGGGGCGCAGCAGCTTGCCGTGCAGGGTGGGTGCGGCGCGCAGGTCGTCGACGTGGGATCCGGGCCACCGGCTCACCAGGCACGCGTACAGCAACCGGCCGAGCGCCTGGACGTCGAGCGCCTCGTACGCGTGCAGGTCCTCGACGCTGTCGTGGTGCCCCGCGGGAGACAGCGCCGAGGCGACGCCCAGGCCGACGACACGGACCGCTCCGCTCTGCTTCAGCAGCACGTGGTGGGGCGTGAGCCGGCGATGGTAGACCCCGCGCTCGTGGGCGTGGGCGAGGGCCTCGGCGACCTCGGCGACGACCGCGGCAGCGCGGTGCGGCGGCAGTGACGACTGCGCGAGCAGCTGGTCGAGGGGGAACGCGCGCGCCCACTCCCGCACGACGGCATGGTGTCCGTGCTCGTCGTGCAACAGGTCGACGACCCGCAGGAAGCGCGGGTCCGCGACGCTCGTCGAGCGGCGGGCGGCCTCGACGAACTGCTCGGCCCGTGGGTCGTCGGTGCGGATCAGCTCGACGCCGACGTTCCGCGAGAGGACGCGGTCGTGCGCCCTCCAGGTGCTCGAGCCGAGACGCTCCGAGACGAGGTCCTGGAGCTCGTAACGCCCTGCGAGCACGACGCCGGAGGCCAGCACCGCACCATCGCCCATGTCTCAGCTCCTCGTCGCCCTCACCATGCTAGAACGACGCGGGACCGCTCCCGAGGGTGCCGGGCAGGTCTCAGCGACTCCTCAGCGGCGGCGCAGCGACGAGACGAGGTACGGCAGCTCGCGGAGACGTACGAGTGTGGCGAGGACCACGTAGGTCGCGGCACCGGCACCGCCGGCCACGAGCAGCACGACGAGGGACGCGGTGGCGCCGCCGGCGAGCTGTTGGTCCAGGAGCCACCGGACGCCCAGGATCGTCAGGACGGTCACGGCGGAGACCAGCGCGAGACGCACGACGAAGCGGACCATCTCCGCGTCGACCACCCGGCCGAGGCGACGCGACAGCAGGGTGACCGAGAGGATCGAGCCGACGGTGTAGGCCAGGCCGTAGGCCAGCGCCAGCGCGGCGGCGACGTGCGACGGGCCGGCGCGTCCCACGAGCACGACCGCGACCACGATGTTGGTCGCGGCGATGACGAGCTGGATCCAGAAGGGCGTACGGGTGTCCTCGTCGGCGTAGAAGCCGCGCAGCATGACGTAGTGGATGGTGAAGGTCACCATCGCGAGCGAGAACGCCGCGATGGTGCGTCCGATGACCGCGGTGCTCGCCGCCAGGTCCCCGAACGCACCGAGCAGGTCCGCCGCCTCGTGACCGAGCGTCCCGACCGCGACGGCCAGGGGCACGATCACGACGAGAGCGACGCGGAGCGTGCGCCCGAGCTCGAGCCGCACCCGGTCGTACTCGCCACGGTGGCACCAGGCCGACAGCGAGGGGATGACGGCCGTGGCGAGCGAGACGGTGATGACGCCGTGGGGCATCTGGCTGACGAGGAAGCCGATCTCGTAGACCGCGGAGCCGCCGGCGTCCTCTCCCGTCCGGGCGCCCGCGACCGTGCCGCTCGTGCCGAGGCGCTGCACGACGATGAACGCGACCTGGTTGGCGAGGATGAACAGCAGCGTCCAGACGCCGAGGCGCAGCGTGTGGCCGAGTCCCACGCCGCGCAGGTCGAAGCGCAGCCGGAACCGGAATCCCGTGGCGCGCAGGAACGGCAGGAGCACGAGCGTCTGCAGCACGATGCCGGCGGTCGAGCCGACGCCCAGCAGCAGGATCTGGCCGGTCGTGAAGCCGTCAGCGCCGTTGGAGCTGCCGTACACCGCGATGTAGCTGCCGAGCATCGCGACGGCGGCCACGTTGTTGACGATCGGCGCCCACATCATGGGTCCGAAACGACCCCGGGCGTTGAGGACCTGCCCGACGAGCACGAACGCGCCGTAGAAGAAGACCTGTGGCATGCAGAGCCACATCAGGACCTGGGCGTCGTGCTGCTGCTCGGCGAAGCGTGGCACGAACAGCTTCTCGGTGAAGACGACGTGCATGATGAGCGGCACGAGGGCCGTGAGGAGCAGCGTGGCGCCGACGAGCACGGCCAGCGCGAGGCTCATGATGCGCTGGGCGTACGCGTCGCCGCCGTCGTCGTCGCGCTGCATCGCCCGCACGAGCTGCGGCACGAGCACGACGTTGAACACACCACCCGCCACGAGGATGTACATCGCGTTCGGGATCGTGTTCGCGTTGTTGAACAGGTCGGCGTCGAGCGAGGTGCCGATCGCGACTGCGATCATGAGCAGCCGCACGAACCCGGTGATGCGCGAGACGATCGTGCCGAGGGCCATCCAGGCGCTCGCCCGCGCGACGTTGCGCCCGGTCTCGTCCTGGTCCTGCTCCTGGTCAGCCATGCTGCGCCTCCGCCTCGGCGCGCCCGCGACGCGAGAACCGACGGCCCACGGCGACGACCACGAGCAGCAGAGCGAGTCCCATCGCGACCCACACCGCGGTACCGACGCGGCTGGAGCGGATGTTGAAGGTCGTCGGCTGCCCGAGGTCCTGCCCGCCCGGTGTGACCAGCTGGGCGCTGAGGGTCGACGAGCTCTGCCCGCCGAGGTCGATCGCGACGTTGATCGTGCGCCGCTCGCCCGGACCCACCTCGACGACGTCGGGGGACGGCACCCGCAGGGCCGGGTTGGTGGAGTCGATCCGCACGTCCAGGCGCAGGGCGTCCTCGGTGTCGTTGCTGATCGTCAGCGGCAGGCTGCCCTTGCTGCTCGAGAGGGTGAAGGCCGGCGGGCCCTCGATCGTGACGCGGCCGAGCTCGCTCGAGATGGAGTCGGAGAGCCGTTGGGCCCGTGCTCGTCCCTCGGTGCGATGGTCGCGCCACCGCACGCCCAGGGTCGAGCCGACGGCTCGGGCCCACGTGTCCTCGAGCTCGCCGCTGTCGGGCACGGCCGAGGCGAGCACCCCGACCTGACGGACGGCGCTGTCCACCCGCGCGACCTGGGTGCTGTCGATCGCCTCGGTAAGGGTGGACGACGGCAGGCTGCCGCGGTAGGCGCGCGGTGAGCGAGCGAGAAGCGCATCGGCCGACGTCGGCGACACGACGGGCGCGGTGAACAGCCGGCTCAACGGGCGGCTCGACCCGACCGGACCCGGGTCCCACGTCGGGTCGACGAGCGAGAGGGCGTCGGACCGCGAACCGGGGTCGGCCTTGCGCTCGAGCGAGGCGAACACCGCCTCGGCGAGCACGCGCTGGCGCAGCGTGGCGACGCTCTGGACCCCGGGGACGCCGGAGTCGAGCGCGTGGTTGACGAACAGTGGCACCGATCCGGAGGGGGTGCCGCGGGTGACGACGGAGCCCAGCCGCGGACGCCAGTCGTCGACCGCCGACCGCGAGACGATGACGGGGGCCTCCCCGTTGCGGCGCACCGTGGTGAGGACGCCGGTCGTGACACCGCGGCTCGTCGGCCACGAGGCGCGCCGGCCCTCGAGGGAGTAGCGCGAGACGACCGAGGCGGTCGCGCGGTCGACCGTCTCGAGCAGGCGACGCCCGGCGCCGGACTCCGACAGGGCGAGCACGTCGGACCGGTCGAAGTCGAGGATCCACAGGCCCGAGGTCCGTGCGAGGGCGACCAGGTCGTCGCGGAACGCCGCGACCTGTCCTCGCACCGCCTCCTGCAGTGCGAAGCCGCGTGGCACGTGACGCCGGCGCAGCACGTCGTCGAGCCCGGACAGCAGGGCAGGGTCGAGCAGGACGGTGACGGAGCCCGACGGCGTGGAGCGGACGAGGTCGAGCTGGTGGCGGAGCCGTCCTGTGGTCACGTCGTCGACGAGGCGCTCGGGGTCGGTGTAGTCGCCGTCGGTGCCACGGCGGTCGGTCATGAGGAACGGCCACACCAACCCGGTCGGGACCGCCGGCCCGCGTCCGGCCGTCGGGAGGAAGGTCGTCGCGCGGCCGACGGCGTCGTTCGATCGTTCGCCGTCGGCGTCGGTCGCGAGGATCTGCACGCCGACCGGGAAGACGCCCTCGCCGCCGGCCAGCCCGAGTGCCGAGGAGGGCACCTCGACCCGGAAGGCCCGGGTGCCGCCGGCCGGGATCGTCCCGATCTCGTCGATCGCCGACAACGGCCTGACGATGCGGGTGCCGGTGTAGGACTGTCCCGAGTCGATGGCCTCGTCGAGCGTCGCGCGACTCGTGTAGGGCGCTCGCGAGATGACCAGGTAGGCCTGGGCGTCACGCCACGCGTGGTCGTCCCGGTTCGTGACGGTGCCGCTCAGGACGACGGGCCTGCCCGGGGAGAGTCGCGCCGGGCTGACGGCCGTGATGCTGACGGCGAGGTCGGGGTCGTCGTCGGCCGCGCTCGCGGCAGGAGCAACGAGCGACCCGACGAGCAGGGCGGCCAGGACCGGTGCCAGGAGCCGGAGGACCGCGGTACGCACACGTCGTCCACGGCCAGTCACCCGGCCATCGTAGTGGCGGGTCCCGTCCGCGAGTGGCTGCGTAGAGTATGACGTCGTGTCCGACGCCACCTCGCCCTCCGCCCGCGGGACCCGTGAGCCCGGGACCGGTGTCCTCACGAGCCACGACCTCGGAGCCCGGGCCCGGGAGCTGCTGCGCAGCCACCCGGTCGTCGTCGAGGCCGGCCGTCGGTTCACCGAGGCCGGCCACGAGCTCGCGCTCGTCGGGGGCCCCGTCCGCGACGCCCTGCTGGGGCGTCCGGGCGTCGACCTCGACCTGACCACGTCGGCACGGCCCGACGACATCGAGCGCGTCCTCGCGGGCTGGGCCGACACCACGTGGGACGTCGGCCGCGAGTTCGGGACGATCGGCGCCCGCATCGGCGACGACGTCCTCGAGATCACGACCTACCGCTCCGACGAGTACGAGTCCGGGTCCCGCAAGCCCACGGTCGCCTTCGGCGACGACCTGCGTGGGGACCTGGCCCGCCGCGACTTCACGGTCAACGCCCTCGCGGTGCGCCTGCCGGACGGCGAGGTCGTCGACGAGTTCGACGGCGTGGCCGACCTGGCGCGCGGGGTGCTGCGGACACCCATCGAGCCCGAGGTCTCGTTCGGCGACGACCCGCTGCGCATGATGCGCGGGGCCCGGTTCGTGAGCCAGCTCGGCTTCGCGCTCGACGAGACGGCCCGGGCGGCCATGATCGACCTGGTCGACCGCATCGAGATCGTCTCGGCCGAGCGCGTGCGCGACGAGCTGTCGAAGCTGCTGTGCGGCGCCGACCCCGTCGCCGGGTTGCGGGTCCTGGTCGACACCGGCCTCGCCGAGCGTGTGCTGCCCGAGCTGCCGGCGTTGCTGCTCGAGCGCGACGAGCACCACCGGCACAAGGACGTGTACGAGCACTCGCTCACGGTCCTGGAGCAGGCGATCGCGCTCGAGGGCCGCCTCGAGCGTGCGCCGGACCTGACGATCCGCCTCGCGGCCCTGCTGCACGACATCGGCAAGCCCCGCACGCGCCGATTCGAGTCCGGCGGACGCGTCACGTTCCACCACCACGACGTCGTGGGCGCCAAGATGACCCGCAAGCGCATGCGGGCCCTGCGCTTCAGCAACGACCTGGTCGAGGACGTCGCGAAGCTCGTCGAGCTGCACCTGCGCTTCCACGGCTACGGCGAGGGTCAGTGGACCGACTCGGCCGTGCGCCGCTACGTGCGCGACGCGGGCGACCAGCTCGAGCGGCTGCACATCCTGACCCGCGCCGACAGCACGACGCGCAACCAGCGCAAGGCGCAGCGTCTGCAGCGCACGTACGACGAGCTCGAGGCACGGATCGCCGTGCTCGCGGAGCAGGAGGAGCTGGACGCGATGCGCCCGGACCTCGACGGCAACCAGATCATGGCGGCGCTCGACATCGGACCGGGCCGCGAGGTCGGCGAGGCCTACCGGTTCCTGCTCGAGCTGCGCATGGATCGCGGGCCGCTGGGCGAGGAGCTCGCGACCGAGGCCCTCAGGTCGTGGTGGAACGCCCGCTGACCTGTTGGGGGTGCAGCACGACGAAGCGCTCGAGGACGACCGCCATCGACGGGTCGAAGCCGTCGACCGACGAGCGTGCGAAGAACCGTTCGTGACCTTCGCGCCAGTGCTCGAGGCTGCGGTCGCCCTCACCCTCGAGCCAGGCGTGCTCCGCGTCGACCTCGGAGAACGGCCGCACGTCGACGTGCGTGGTCCGCAGCAGGGCCCGGGGCTCGCCCGCGCCGTCCAGCACGATGCTCAGGTCGCCCGACTCGGGCACGGGCTCGTCGTGCGCCTCGTAGTCCGCGAGAGCTCCTGCCGTGGCGGTCTTGGTGCCCTCGAGCACGAGCGCGAGCAGCTCGTCGGCCAGCTCTGCGTGGTCGCCGAAGGCCCAGCTCTGCGGCTCGGGACCGGGCGTGGGCGCGACCTGGTGCCAGAACGCCGTCACGCGGGCGGGCTCGGCCGGCGTGAGTGGCGCGGTCACGGGGCCTCGCCCCATCCGGCGACGGGCAGGCTCAGGTAGACGCCGACGCGCGTCCCGGTCGCGTCCGCGAGGGTCCGGGCCAGGGTCGAGCACCGTTCCTGCCGGTCGCGGGCCCGGCTCTCGAACCACTTCGAGCGGATCTCGACGGTGACCGGCAGGCCGCCGACGTCGCGCGGGCCGCGGGCGCGGAACCTGAGCTCGACGTCGCCGGGCTGAAGGTCGTGGTCGTACGGCTCCTCGGGGCACTCGACGGCCGACGAGACGGCGTGCGGCAGGACCCGCACGAGTACATCCAGGGCCGCGACCGGCACGTCGGCGTCGTGCGTGACCTCGACCAGGGGCATGGGGCCACGCTATCGATCAGACCGCGGACGTCGCGCATGCGACCGAAGTCTTGGTGAACGACGCGCGTTCGCCCTGGGACTGACGTCCTGGAGCGGCTACCGTGCCGAGGCATGCAGAGTGAGCTCTTCGCCCAGTCCAACCACGAGGTCGCGTCCGGGGAGCGGTTCGGTCTCCAGAACGCCCAGCTCCTACGCGTCGCACTCGGGGAACCCGTCCTCGCCGCCAAGGGATCCATGGTGGCCTACCAGGGCCAGGTCCAGTTCGAGCACGAGGGATCCGGCAGCGTCGGCAAGCTGATCAAGAAGCTGGTCTCGAGCGACGATCAGCCGCTCATGCGGGTCAGCGGTCAGGGCGAGGTGTTCTTCGCCGCCGACGCGGGCTACGTCTACGTCGTCGACCTCGCCGGGGACGGCCTGAGCGTGAACGGTCGCAACCTGCTGGCCTTCGACGCGGCGCTCGAGTGGGACATCGAGCGGGTCAAGGGTGCGGGCATCCTCGGTGCCGGCATGTTCAACACCACGATCCAGGGCTCCGGCAAGGTTGCCCTCGCCGCGGTCGGCCAGCCCGCCGTGCTGGACTGCTCGCAGCAGCCGACCTACGTCGACGTGCAGGCGGCCGTCGCGTGGTCCTCGAACCTCGTGCCGCAGATGGCCACGAGCGTCAACATGCGCTCGATGCTGTACGGCGGCACCGGCGAGTCGGTCCAGTACGCCTTCCACGGCCAGGGCTTCGTCGTCGTCCAGCCGTACGAGTGGGTTCCGCCGACGACCGGCTCGACCGGCTCGGACGGGCCGGCCAACCGCTCCGGCGGCGGGATCTCGAGCCTGTTCGAGTGACGGGGTCTGCCGTTCGGCCGGCTCAGCAACGAAGCTGTTACGCCACAGCTGCGGGCAGCCACGTCGGTGGCGATGTCGGGAACTTCCACGGTGACCTTCAGGACGGCCCCACGCATCCCTTCGGCGGTTGAGCACTCATGCACTGGCGAACCGAAGGGCCTGGTCCCGTCTCTTTCATCACAGTAGTTTTCTGCCTGTCGATGATGGTGGTGTGGTTGCGGAACCGGCGGAAGCCCGCGGGAGACCTTCATCAACTGTTCACGGTGCTCCTCCCCGTAGCTTCCGTGGTGAGTGTCTGCTCTATTGGCTTGGCTCTCAGCAAGTTGTTCACCGATGGGCTGGCAGTGACCGATGCGGTCGTGGGACCGATCGCCTTGATCCCGGGCTTGGCCCTCTTCTTGGATTTGCGACGTGGTCCGGCCGGCTCGGGGGACGGACCAGCCTCGCCCCCACCACGGCTCCGCTCGTATCTCCCCGTCGTGATTCTGGGCGGCGTCGCGGTGTTGGTCGTCTCGCGTTTCGTGGCGGGGGATTCGTTCGCCGCCAGCGTCGTCAGTGCTCTGGTCGCGACAGCATCGTTCGCAGCTTTCGCTGCTCTCGTGGTGGGTGCGTGTCACCTGCTACGTCGCCTATGACCGGGCAGCCTTTCCGCTGCTGTCGCGGCCGGCGTCGCAGACGATGACGATGCCGAGTGATCGCGCTCGACAGATGTCCGTCGGAGAGCGGAAAGGTGAGCTCGGCTTGCCCACGACGACCACGAGCCGGGTCGCTTTGACGTGGCGAACCCTCAGGCCTCGACCGCGAGCGCGGTCGCGAAGCCGAGCATGACGACGCCGGTGGCCCCGTCGACGCCCCGGCGAAAGCGCGGACGCGTGAGTGCGGTCGCCGCGAAGCCGGCGACCCAGACGACCGCCAGCAGGACGAGCGTGCCGACCGCGACCAGGGTGAGCGCGTAGGCGAGCAGGGCCGGCAGGCCCTGACCGTCGCCGACGAACTGCGGCAGCACGGCCAGGTTGAACGCCAGCACCTTGGGATTCGTGATGTTGCAGACGAAGCCCTGACGCACGGCGGTCCAGCGGCGCACGCGGGACCGGCCCGCGCCGACCGTCCACACGCTGCCGTCGCGTCGCAGCGCGTCGCGGACGGCGTTGACGCCGAGCCATGTCAGGTAGGCCACACCGGCCCACCGCACCGCCGCGAACACGGGCTCGCTCTGCGCGAGCAGGGCGCCGAGGCCGGTCGCGGCCAGCACGCCCTGGACCGCGCCCGCCGCGGTGATGCCCGCGGCGGTCAGCAGCCCCCGGCCGCGCCCGCCGACGACCGTCGCGCGCAGCGTCAGGAACGTGTCGGGCCCGGGCGCCACCGCGAGCAGCGCGGCGAACGCCAGGAAGGACAGGTACGTGGTCACCCGCCGATGCTACGGCTCGGGAAGCGGGGACGACGTGTCCTGGCGAGTCGTGGACGCTCGGGCGCCGTCGACGAGCCGTCTGTCCCCGAGGGGTTCGTCGAGACGGACCCGGAGGCGGTGGCGGACGCCGACGTCGCTGCAGGCCCTCGACCTGACGGTCTCGCGGATCGTGATCGTGACGCGTGCGGGGTCCTCGTCGACGTCGGCGCGCACACCGCTGCGGCACTCGCTGCCGACGTACGTCAGCCTGACGACGGCTCCGTCGATGCTCGGCGGCTCCGTCCAGGGCCGTGGCTGGGTCGTGCCCCGCCACCAGAGGACCGCGACGAGCAGCCCGACCACGACGGCGAGCGCCACGAGGAGGCGCCATCGCCACCGCGCCGCCGTCGTCGCCATGGCTGCGATCCAAGCACGACGGCCGGTCCCCCCGTGGGGGAACCGGCCGTCGTGGGCTTCGACAGGCTCAGCCGCCGTGGTGGGGCTCAGCGCTCCTCGGTGCCCTCGATGAAGGCCTCGAGCTTGGCCCGACCGAGGTCGTCGGGGCGCTGCTCCGGCGGCGACTTCATCAGGTAGGACGAGGCGCTCAGCAGCGCGCCGCCGATGCCGCGGTCCTTCGCGATCTTGGCCGCGCGGATCGCGTCGATGATGATGCCGGCCGAGTTCGGGGAGTCCCAGACCTCGAGCTTGTACTCCAGGTTCAGGGGGACGTCGCCGAACGCCCGCCCCTCGAGGCGCACGTAGGCCCACTTGCGGTCGTCGAGCCACGCGACGTAGTCCGACGGGCCGATGTGGACGTTCTTGTCGTCGACCTTGCCCACCTTCAGACCTCTGGGATAAATACCGTCGATACCGGACGTTACAATCCAGTCACCGACCTGCACATCCGCGTTGGACGACATGTAACGCATTTCCAGCCGCCCATCACCTGTGCCAAAGACTACCGTCC
>JALRCA010000108.1 GCA_023257515.1 Aeromicrobium sp. | reverse complement strand
GGTCTACCTGACAGTCGCGCGGACCGTGGCCACGGCGGTATGGAGCGGCATCAAGGCGGGCCAGCAGGACCTGCTCTACATGGGCAACCTCGACGCCGTCCGCGAGTGGGGGTACGCCGCCGAGTACGTCGAGGGCATGTGGCGGATGCTGCAGGCCGACGAGCCCGAGGACTTCGTGCTCGCCACCGGCGTCGGCATCACCGTCCGGGAGTTCCTGGAGATCTCGTTCGAGCGCGCAGGCCTGGACTGGCAGAAGCACGTGCGCTTCGACGAGCGCTACCTGCGGCCCACCGAGGTCGACGCCCTCATCGGAGATCGCAGCAAGGCCGAGAAGAAGCTCGACTGGGTGCCCACCGTCGACGGCCGAGAGCTCGCCAAGATCATGGTCGACGCCGACATCGAGGCCCTGGAGCACGAGGGCCGGCCGTGGCACGACACCGTCCGCCTCGCCTCGTGGGGCACCGCATGAGCTCGTCCTCGCTTCCCAGCGACGAGGTCGACTTCACGCCCGGTCAGCTCGATCGCGACGGGCGCTTCTACGTCGCCGGGCACCGCGGCATGGCCGGCTCGGCCATCGTGCGCAAGCTCGAGAGCGAGGGCTTCAGCGACGTCGTCGGCCGCACGTCGTCCGAGCTCGACCTCAAGGACCGCGACGCGGTGTTCGCGTACTTCGCCGAGACCAAGCCGCGCTACGTCGCGCTCGCCGCGGCCAAGGTCGGCGGCATCATGGCGAACAACACCTACCCGGTCGACTTCCTGAGCGACAACATGCGCATCCAGGTCAACGTCATCGACGCGGCCCTGGAGCACGACGTCGAGCGCCTCATCTTCCTCGGCTCGTCGTGCATCTACCCCAAGCTCGCCGACCAGCCGATCAACGAGGACGAGCTGCTCACCGGTCACCTCGAGCCGACCAACGACGCCTACGCGATCGCCAAGATCGCCGGCATCCTGCACATCCAGGCCGTGCGCCGCCAGTACGGCAAGGCGTGGATCAGCGCGATGCCGACCAACCTGTACGGCCCGAACGACAACTTCTCGCCCCAGGGCTCGCACGTGCTGCCGGCGCTCATCCGCCGCTACGACGAGGCCGCCAAGGGCGGGACCGAGGCGGTCACGAACTGGGGCACGGGCACGCCCCGGCGCGAGTTCCTGCACGTCGACGACCTGGCCGACGCCGTCCTGTTCATGCTCGAGCACTACGACGGACCGCAGCAGCTGAACGTCGGCACCGGTAAGGACGCCACGATCGCCGAGATCGCGTCGACGATCGCCACCGTAACCGGGTTCGAGGGCGAGACCGAGTGGGACACCACCAAGCCCGACGGCACGCCGCAGAAGCTGCTCGACGTGTCCAAGCTCGCCGAGGCCGGTTGGACGTCGCAGATCTCGTTGCACGACGGCCTGCGCTCGACCTACGAGTGGTACCTGGACAACGTCGACCACCTGCGCCAGTGACCGGTCACCTCGACGACGCGCTCTGGCAGACCGTCCAGGCGTCGGTGCCGATCGTGTGCGTCGACGTGGTGCCGATCCGCGATGGCGAGGACGGGCTCGAGGTGGGGCTGATCGAGCGGACCTTTCCGGGGTCGGGCGCGCGGGTGTGGTGCCACCTGGGCGGACGCGTGCAGCACGGCGAGACCGTGACCGAGGCGCTCACGCGTCACGTCACCGAGACGGTCGAGGGCGCGCGGCTCGAGCTGCCTGCGGACCCGCAGCCCGACTACGTGATGCAGTGGTTCCCGTCGGCGCTGCGCACCGATCCGACCTTCGGCGACGACCCGCGCAAGCACGCCGTCAGCCTGTGCTTCGGGCTGCGCCTCGGCGAGGACCTCGTCGCGCGGTCCGGTGGCGAGGGACTGGACCTGCGGTGGTTCCCGGCCGAGCTGTCCGACATCGAGCCGCTCTGGCCCGGCACCCGGCACCTGGTCGCCTCGACGCTCGGACTCTGAGGCAGCCCTTCGCCCTCGTGCATCGCTCGACTTCGGGCTAGACTCCCGGTAGTCAAACGCATCGGGGGGTGCCGTGATGACGCTCCAAGGATTCTCGGTCAACCTCGCCATCCTGAGGTCTGCGGCCGCGAAGTGGGGTGAGCTGGCCGAAGACCTGACCGCAGCGCGCACTCGTCTGCGGTCAGCCGAGGAGGCGTCAGCCGACCTGGGAGAGAAGGCCGGCCCGGCGGCCCAGAAGTACTTCGCCACGTGGCTGAAGGAGACGACCTCACAGATTCGCGCATCGTCCGGCCACGACCGTCAGCTCCGTCGGATGGCGAACGAGTACTGGCGCCTCGACGAGGACGCGGCACGTGATCTCGCTCCGATGGTCGCGTGGGCCGACCGGAACGCCATCGTGCTGAAGAACGGGCTGCCGGTGGACTCGACGACCGATGCACCCGGGCCCGACCGCCCAGGGGTTCAGCGATGACCACCGTCTCCACGCCCCACGCCATGCCGACCTGCCCTCCGGCGAGCATCCGCAGGACCACCACCGGCACGCGCGCCGCAGCGATGGCCATGTCGCGTGTCGCGGGCCTGATGCTCAAGTACTCCGCGCCTGCGCAGTGGGAAGGACGGGAGTCGGAGAAGGCGAACCACCTCATGACACGGACTGCACGACGTCTGGACGTCGCTGCCGACGCACTGCAGTTCGGGCTCGCGTACCTGGATGAGTACTGCGACACCCTCGCTGGACTCCGGAGCAGGCACGAGAAGCTGGCGAGCGATCATCGTACGAGGGTCTCGGCTGCTACGGAGCTGCGTGCCCGTCTCGCGGAGGCGGACGGTGAGGGGACCGGCTCCCTGGAGCGCGAGATCGCATCGCACAACGAGGCTGTGGCCAGCCTGGACTCCAAGTGCCGCGACTGGATGCGGGACCTGTCCGAGGCCGAGGACGCCCTGGTCAGCCAGCTCCAGAGAGCCGACACGGTGGCGGAGGGCCGGACGATCGGCGACGAGGCGCCCTCCCCCACCGCGTTGCGGGAAAGGGCGCTCGCCGCACACGCACACGGCCCCGCGGCGGTCCACCGGTGGTGGAAGAGCCTCGACCGTGACGAACGAGAGCTGCTCAAGACCGCGTACCCCGGTCTCATCGGGGCGATGAACGGGATCCCGATCATCGATCGACACGAGACGAACCTGTCGAACCTGCAGCGCATGAACGCCGAGCTCCGCGAGGCCGCCAAGCATGGTGGACTCACCGCGGACGAAGAGCGGCTCAGGAAAAACATTCGGGGCGTGGAGAGGGGCTTGCGGGTGGACACTGGCACCGACGTCTCGCCGTTCCTGATGCTGTTCGACCCGGCGGCGGAGGGCGGGGACGGTCACGCGGCCATCGCCTTCGGCAATCCCGAGACCGCCGAGCACGTCACCGTCAACGTTCCCGGTGTGAACAACGACATGAGGGGTTTCGACTCCGTCGCGGCCACCGCTGCTCAGATCCAGATCAAGGGATCTTCTGGCGGAAGATCAGTGGCGTCCATCGCATGGCTCGGCTACGACACCCCGACAGGCTCCGACCTCGGCAACATGACGAACGAGACCGAGGCCAGGAAGGGCGCGAAGACCCTGACCGACTTCGTGGCCGGACTGCAGGCCACCCACCGCGGCCACCCAGCACACATGACGGTCATCGGCCACAGCTACGGGTCGACCACGGTCGCCAAGGCCGGCAGCGGCGGCATGCGGGTGGACGACATCGTGCTGGTGGGCAGTCCTGGCGCAGGCAGCGGCAACACCCATGCGAGCGATCTTCACGCCCGGCACCAGGTTCACGTCGGGTCCTCCGACGACGACTTCGTCAGCCGTCTCGGCAACCGCGGAAGCCTGGGGCTGGGCAACGACCCTGCGCACATGGACTTCGGCGCCAGGCGGTTCGCAGTCGAGAACTCCGGCGACTTCTCGTGGTCACCGGTCGGGTTGAAGGAAGGACTCGACAACCACACAGGGTATTTCAAGAAGGACTCGTCCTCGCTCGAGTCCATCGTCAAGATCAGCGTCGGCGAGTCGGGCTCCGTCGCCCAGGTACCGTCGCGCGAGAACTACACCAACTACGGTTGGTGGACTCGCGAGATCCTCGAGTCGACGACGAACACGCCCGGGATGATCAGCAAGCAGATCGCCGGGATCTTCGATGGAAGATGACTTATGACCACCCGTCACCAGCTGACGAGCGCGATCCTGGCAGTGCTCGTGCTGCTCGCCGCGTGCGGAGGAGGACCGAAGGGGACCGTGGACGCCAAGGACATCAAGACCTACGACAAGCTCTACCAGCGCGCGTCCACGACGATGCTCGACGCCGTGGACGCTCTCGATCAGGACAAGCACGCCACCCGCCGGGAGACGAAGAAGCTCGCCGACGCGACATGCGACCCCGTCTGGGGTGAGAACGTCCGACAGCTCAGCGGTCGCTGGGACGTCCTCTACCCCAAGGGCGAGTCCATCGCCGACGTCAGCGCACGGATCAAGAAGACGATGACCGAGGCCGGCTGGATCTACGAGCTCGGCGAGGATGGAATCACCTACGTCTTCACCCGCGAAGCCGGCGACGGCATCACCCTGACAGCTTTTCATTACTCCAAGGGTCTCCGCCCCGACCCCGACGGTGACGGCGGCTGGACCGACGTTCAATTCGAGACCAACTGCATCGACGTCTCCGACGAGGTCTACGACGAGATCCTCGATCGGGACTTCGACAAGGGCTTCGACGAGGACTTCTGACTGTCAGGCAGATGAGCCATGACCACCCGCCACCTTCTGACCAGCGCGATCCTGGCAGTGCTCGTGCTGCTCGCCGCGTGCGGAGGAGGACCGGAGGGCACAGTGGACGCGAAGGACATCAAGACCTACGACCGGCTCTACCAGCGCGCGTCCACGACGATGCTCGACGCCGTGGACGCCCTCGACCAGGACCAGCGCGCCACCCGGCGGGAGACGAAGAAGCTGGCCGACGTGATCTGCGACCCGGTATGGGGAGACAACGTCCGACAGCTCCGCGGACGCTGGGACGCCCTCTACCCCAAGGACGAATCCATCGCCGACGTCAGTGCCCGGGTCAAGAAGACGATGATCGCGTCCGGCTGGAAGTACGAGCTCGGCGAGAATCGCGACATCTACGTCTTCACCCGGAAAGCCGGCGACGGCATCACCCTCACGGCCTACTTCGCCTCCAACGGCTTCGTCCCTTCCAAGGACGGAGACGGCGGCTGGACCGACGTCACCTTCGAGACGAACTGCATCGACATCTCCGACGAGGTCTATGACGAGATCCTCGACCGGGACTTCAATAAGAGCTTCGACGAGGACTACTGACCGTCGCGCGCTCCGTCCCTTCGACAAGCTCAGGGACCTTCACCGCGGGGCAGACGCGGGTCAGTGTCAGTGTCTCTCGGTGTGAGGACAGAGCCCTCTACCGTACTTCCACCGACATGCACGACGACGCTGCCACTTCTTGAACTCCCTCATGCTCCGATGGTCGCGCGGGACGGCGGCCGGCGGAGGCAGTTCACAGAACTGTGACACTCAAGCGCGAGCGGACGAGGGACTCGACACCGCTCGGACGTACAAGAAGACCTGCGACAGGTTCAACGCGTTCCGCAGGTGGTCGTCGGGCACGTCATCGGCCGTCAAACCGAGCTCCGGCTCCTCGACTCGGTCGACGCGGAACCCCTCGTCGATGAGCGGCATGAACACGTCGGAGATCGGACGACGCCACATCTGGGCGGTGGCCTGGACTCCGTCGACGTCCCACACCTCCTCGATGAGCTCAGTGCGGTGATAGTCGACGCCGTCCGACCTGAGCCATCCCGTGATCGGGTGGTGAACGGACATCACCAGCCGTCCGCCCGGCTTCAGGACGCGACGGACCTCGCCCATGACACCGCGCCAGCTCGGCAGGTAGTGCAAGACGAGTGAGGCGGCGACGAGGTCCATGCTCGCGTCGTCGACCATGTCCAGCGGGCCGTCGATGTCCGCGACCTCGACTCGGACGCATCGAGCGCGACGACGTCGGCACCGGCGGCCGCCAGGTCACGGGCGAGATGACCGGCCGCGCAGCCCAGGTCCAGGACACGACGTCCGTCCAACGGGCCGAGGAGACGCAGCATCGTCGGGCGGTCGTAGAGCACGTTGGGTGGGCTCGACCCGGCGGACGCCGCGTAACGGTCCGCGAGCCGCCCGTAGATGTCGTCACCCATGGCCAGGACACTACCCACGCTGGTCTGCGCCGACGTCGCAGCTGGGCGGCGGTGGTCCGCTGAACACCACGCGGACGCGAACGGCGAGGGTGAGTCGTCAGCGCACGGATCAAGAAGACAATGACCGAGGCCGGATGGACCTACGAGCTCGGCGAGGAGGACGTCACCGACGTCCTCACCCGCACAGCAGGAGACGGCATCAGCCCGACCACCCTTCATGACCCGAAAGGTTTCCGCCCCGACCCGGAGGACCACGGAATCAGCCCCGACCGCAGCGCGTTCCACCGACATGACCGATCGACCGCACCTGATCCCCGACGCCTCCCACCCGATCAATGTCACGCCCACCGAGGGACGCGTGGTCGTCACTCGCGACGGCGTCGTGATCGCCGAGAGCGACCACGCCCTCACCCTGACCGAGGCGACGATCCCGCCAGTGCAGTACGTGCCCCTCGACGACGTCGACTCGTCGCTGCTCGAACGCACCGACCACTCGACCTACTGCCCGTACAAGGGTGAGGCTGCGTACTACTCGCTCGTCGCGGGAGACGACCACGCAGAGAACGTCGTGTGGACCTATGAGACGCCCTACGAGGCCGTCGCCGAGATCGCCGGCCACGTCGCGTTCTACCCGGACCAGGTCGACATCAGCATCGCCTGAGGCACAACCGCGTCACGGCCGACGCGCCAGCACCGTGAGCAGGAACGGCTCGCCGAACGTGGCCGAGTCGGCCGGCTGGTCGACCATGGGGCGCACCTCGAGCACGTCGAGGTCCTGCAGGAGCCAGCGCAGGTCGGACTCGTCGAAGGACAGTCCGCCCTCCAGCCCACCGTGCAGGTAGAGATCGCCGTCGTCGAGCTCCGACCCCATCTCGCCGCGGGCGAAGCACACGATGACGACGTGGCCGCCGGGGGCGAGGTGCCGCTCCAGCAGCCGGAGGTAGGCGACCCGACGGTGAGGCGCCAGGTGGTGCAGGCAGCCGGAGTCGTAGACCAGGTCATAGGGGCCATCGAGCGAGTCGATGCCGTCGGGGGTGAACGCGTCGCCGACCTGGAACCGGACGGGAAGGTCGAGCTGGTCGGCGCGCTCGCGCGCCCAGTCGACGGCCTCGGTCGACAGGTCGATCGCATCGACGTCGAAGCCGTGCTGGGCGAGGTACAGCGCGTTGCGGCCGGGACCGCAGCCCAGGTCCAGTGCTCGGCCCGGATGGAGCGTCCCTCGCTCGAGCAGGTCGACGAGGTTCTGGTCCGGCTTGTCGACGAAGAACGGCACCGGACGATCGCGATCGGCGTAGAAACCGTCCCACCAGGACCCTCCGTGGGCCGCCGTCCAGCGGTCGGCATCGGCCTCGAACAGGCCGTCCATCAGGTCGAGGACGTCCTCGACGGTGCGGACGTGACGCGTGACCTTGTGAATCATGATTTCCCCTGGAACGACAACGAATTTCCTGGTTTCATCCTAGCGGAGCGGTGGTCGTCGCAGGAGTGTCGGAGGTCCCGGATAGATTGAACACATGATCGATTCCGTGCGGTGCGAGGAGCTGACGCTCGTCATGCGAGCCCGCGCCCGCGCGGAGGCCGCCGAGCACGAGCTCGCCCTGCGCTTCCACGACCAGGAGCTGGCCAAGGCCGGCCGGGAGTCGGGCGTGCGGCGTCAGGCGGCCGAACGCGTCGTCCCGCTCGAGATCGCCCAGGCCACCGGTCGGACCGAACGTCAGGCGCAGACCATGGTCCACGTCGCGTCGCAGCTGCGTGACCATGCTCCGCTCACGTGGGCCGCATTCCTCGAGGGCGACATCGACGCTGCCCGGGCGCAGCAGATCTCCACGACCATCAGCCGGCTCGAGCGCGAGGAGTCCTACCGGCTCCTCGACAGCCGGGTCGGGGCGTTCGCCTCCACGCACACGGGTCCCGAGCTCAAGCGGTGGCTCCGCGCCTTCGTGCAGTCGGCCGAGGCCGATCTCGCCGTGGAGCGGGCGGAGCACGAGCGGGAGCACCGCAACGTCTCGGTCGACCACGGCGACGACGGCATGAGCTGGATCCAGGCCTACGTGCCATCCCACGCCGCCGCAGCCATCGCCAAGCGGCTCCGTCGCCAGGCACAGGCCCTGGGATCCGACGACCCCCGCACGCTGGCCCAGCGCCAGGCCGACCTGTTCGTCTCCTGGCTCACCACCAGCGACGCAGCCGAGGCCACCATCGAGTCGCAGATCGCCGTCATGGTCGACGCCGAGATGCTCGCGGGCGTCACCGACGCGTTCGCTGTCGCCTCAGACGACTCCTGGGCGGTCCCGGCCGGCTGGATCGCCGAGATTGCCGCGGACAACTCGTTCTGGCACCGGATGCTCATCGACCCCAAGAGGGGCGACCTGCTCGCCCACGAGTACGTCGGGCGCTTCGCCCCCGAGCTGCTCCGCAAGGCCCTCGAGTTCCGCGACGGCACCTGCCGGGCACCCGGGTGCCTGGTCCCCGCCGACGAGTGCGACATGGACCATCGACAATCGTTCCCAGACGGGCCGACCGCAGCCTTCAACCTGTGGCCCAAGTGCCGACGACATCACATCCTCAAGTCACTCGGCATCATCCGCTGGATGCTCGCCGACGGCAGCGTCCGCGCTGCCGCCTGAGGTCGACCTACTGGCCCTGGGCGGCGTAGGCGGCCTCGACGGCCGCCTTCTGGGGACGCCACCAGGCCTCGTTCTGGCGGTACCAGTCGATCGTATCGGCGAGGCCGGACTCGAAGTCCGAGAACGTGGGCTTCCACCCGAGCTCGGTGCGGAGCTTCGTCGAGTCGATCGCGTAGCGCAGGTCGTGACCCGGGCGGTCGACGACGTGGTCGAAGTCGTCCTCGGCACGGCCCAGCAGGCGCAGCACCAGCTGCACGACCTGCAGATTGTTGCGCTCCCCGTCCGCACCGATCAGGTACGTCTCCCCCGCGACGCCGCGGTCCAGGATCGTCAGCACCGCGTCGCTGTGGTCGTCGGCGTGGATCCAGTCCCGCACGTTCAACCCGGCCCCGTAGAGCTTCGGGCGCAGGCCGTCGAGCACGTTCGTGACCTGCCGCGGGATGAACTTCTCGACGTGCTGGCGGGGCCCGTAGTTGTTCGAGCAGTTGCTGATCGTCGCCTCGATCCCGAACGAGCGCACCCACGCGCGCACCAGCAGGTCCGAGCCCGCCTTGGTCGAGGAGTAAGGACTCGACGGGTTGTAGGGCGTCGACTCGGTGAACCGCTCCGGGTCGTCGAGCTCGAGGTCGCCGTAGACCTCGTCGGTCGAGATGTGGTGCAGCCGCGTGCCGTGCCGGCGGGCCGCCTCGAGCAGCGTGTAGGTGCCGACGATGTTGGTGTCGACGAACGGCCGCGGGTCGCGCAACGAGTTGTCGTTGTGGGACTCCGCGGCGTAGTGGACGATCGCGTCGTGGCGGGGCGCCAGCTCGTCGACGAGCGCGGCGTCGGCGACGTCGCCGACCACGAGCTCCACCCGGTCCTCCGGCAGGCCCTCGAGCGACGCACGGTTGCCGGCGTAGGTGAGCTTGTCGAGCACCGTGACGTGCAGATCGGTGTGCCGGACCACGTGGTGGACGAAGTTGGAGCCGATGAACCCGGCGCCTCCCGTGACCAGGATGGATCGCATGAGACGGAGGTTACCCGTCAGGCTCCCCACCCGAGCACGGCTTCTCCTAGGCTCTGACCATGCGTGGGATCATCCTCGCGGGCGGCACGGGCACCCGCATGCACCCGATCACCCTCGGCATCAGCAAGCAGCTCGTGCCGGTGTACGACAAGCCGATGATCTACTACCCGCTCTCGACGTTGATGCTGGCGGGGATCCGAGACGTGCTGATCATCACGACCCCCCACGAGGCGGAGGGGTTCGCGCGGCTGCTCGGTGACGGGTCGCAGTTCGGCATCTCGATCACCTACGCCCAGCAGCCTTCCCCCGACGGGCTCGCGCAGGCGTTCATCATCGGCGCCGACCACATCGGCGACGACAGCTCCGCACTCGTGCTCGGCGACAACATCTTCTACGGCACGGGCCTCGGCTCCCAGCTGCGCCGGTTCGAGGACCTCGACGGTGCCGCGGTGTTCGGCTACCAGGTCGCCGACCCCACGATCTACGGCGTCGTGGAGTTCGACGACGACGGGCGCGCCATCTCGCTCGAGGAGAAGCCCGAGAAGCCGCGCAGCCCGTACGCCGTGCCCGGCCTGTACTTCTACGACAACGACGTCATCGAGTACGCCCGCGACCTGAAGCCCTCGGCGCGCGGTGAGCTCGAGATCACCGACATCAACCAGATCTACCTCGAGCAGGGTCGGCTGCACGTGCAGGTGCTCGAGCGCGGCACCGCCTGGCTCGACACCGGCTCGTTCGACTCGCTCAACGACGCCGGCAACTTCGTGCGCTCGATCGAGAACCGCCAGGGCCTCAAGATCAGCGCCCCCGAGGAGATCGGCTGGCGCCTCGGCTACCTCAGCGACGACGACCTGCGCGCCCACGCCGAGCCGCTGCGCAAGAGCGGCTACGGCCAGTACCTGCTCGGTCTGCTGACGTGAACGACCGACGGATCCGGCACGAATTCCTGTTCGGATTGCGGGAAACCGTCATGCCGGTGCCCGGACGGGCCTAACCTCCCTGGTCATGACCCGATACCGCATCCGCCAGGACGGCGACGTCCTGGCCGAGGGCGAGTCGGTGAGTCTCGACGTCGCCGTCCAGTACATGCTCGACACCCTGCGCAGCAGCAGCTCGGGCTCCCGCGCGGACGCCGTGCTCGAGGCCCTCGACGGCGGCGACTGGCACACGCAGCTCACCGTCCACGTCGACTCGCTGGCCTGATCCGTCCCCGCATCCGCTCCCGTCCACCTAGACTCACCCCGGAACACCCCACCATCCTCGGGAGAACCGCGTGGACCTGCGTGACTACATCGCCATCGTGAAGCAGCGGTGGTTGCTGATCGCGTCCGTGACCCTGGCCGTGATCGCGCTGGCCGCACTGCTCACGTGGCGCTCCACGCCGCAGTACGAGTCCTCGACGGGTCTGTTCATCTCGACGTCGAGCGCCGACGACGACTCCCAGGCGTTCCAGGGCAGCCAGTTCTCGCTGCAGCGGGTCAAGTCCTACGCGGACATGGTCACCAAGAACGAGATCGCGACCCGCGTCATCGACCGGCTCGACCTCGACGAGACCCCGCGCGAGCTCCAGAGCCACATCACGGCGAGCGCCCAGCTCGACACCGTCATCCTGACGATCAACGTGACCGACCCCTCCCCCGAGCGCGCCCAGCAGATCGCGCGCACCGTGGCCGAGGTGTTCGTCGGCTACGTGAGCGAGCTCGAGACGCCCCCGGGCAAGGACGAGGCCACCATCAAGGCCACGGTCATCGAGCAGGCCGACCGGCCGCAGAACCCCGTGTCCCCGCAGCCGCTGCGCAACCTCGGCCTCGGCGCGGTGCTGGGCCTGCTGCTCGGTGCCGGCATCGCCGTCCTGCGTGAGACGCTCGACACGTCGGTGCGCTCCTCCCGCCACCTCGAGGAGCTCGTCGGCGCCCCGGTCATCGGCGGCATCCCGTTCGAGTCCGACTTCGACACCGCTCCGCTCATCAGCCAGGGCGACACCTACGCACCGCGGGCCGAGGCGTTCCGCGTGCTGCGCACCAACCTGCAGTTCATCGACCCCGACCAGCAGGACAAGGTCTTCGTCGTGACGAGCGCCCTGCCCGGCGAGGGCAAGAGCATCACGACCTGCAACCTGGCGATCGCCCTGGCTCAGGGCAACCAGCGCGTCGTCGTCATCGAGGCCGACATGCGACGCCCGCGCATCAGCACGTACCTGAACATCGTCGAGGCGGTCGGCCTGACCAACGTCATCGTCAACCAGATCCCCCTGGAGGACGCGATCCAGGAGACCGCCGACCTGGGCTTCGACGTCCTGAGCAGCGGTCGGACGCCCCCGAACCCCGCGGAGCTGCTGCAGTCGCGCACCATGCGCACCGTCATCGAGCAGCTGCGCAACACCTACGACGTCGTGCTGATCGACGCGCCGCCGCTGCTGCCCGTCACCGACGCCGCACTGCTCGCCTCGATCGCCGACGGCGCCGTCCTGGTCGTCCGGCACGGCAAGACCACGCGGGACGAGGTCGCCGGCGCGGTCGATCGTCTGCAGGGCGTCGGCGCCAAGCCCCTCGCGACCCTGTTCAACATGGTGCCTTCCAAGGGCGGCGGCTACGGGTACGGCTACGGGTACGGCTACGGCTACGCCCCGACCGAGGACTCCCCGCTCGTCGATCCGGCGGGCGAGCGGGTCGCCGAGCGGGTCGCCGAGAAGCCCCGTCGCCGCGGTGAACGTCGGGCGGACGCCTGACCACACGTGTTTCACGCACGTGAATTATGAGATTGACTCAACAATCTCCTCAGAAATGGCCTACTGTTCGGAACATGGGGTGGCACTCGGCCCACTCCTCACCACCCCTCAAGCACTCCGTGGAGCACTGACATGAAGAAGACCCGCCTGGCCATCGTGGCCCTCCTGGCCGGCCTCGTGACCCTGGTCGCATCGCCCGCCCAGGCCTACCCCGACCCCGAGTTCGGCTTCACCGGTGGCTCCGGCCTCGATGGCGTCGTCGCCCCCGGCGCCTCGTTCACCCTGAGCGGCGACTTCGGCGGCGTCGACTGCGACTGGACGGCGACGTTCGTCGGCCAGAGCGCGAGCGGCAGCGGCACGACGTTCTCGTTCACCTTCAAGGCGCCGACCGAGCCGGGCAAGTACACCGGCGCGCTCGTCTGCAACTACGACGACGGCACGACCCCGTCGGCCTCGGGCTCCAGCTCGAGCGAGTCGGCCAGCACGGCCAGCTACTCGGCCGCGAGCCTCGGCGAGGTTCCGCAGACGGACGGCACGCCGTTCACCATCACGGTCGCCGGTGCGGCTGACGACGCCGACAACGCCGACAGCAACGGCGTGCTGCCGAACACCGGTGGCGGCAACCTGTGGCTGCTCGTCGCCGGCGCAGCCCTCGTGATCGCCGGTGGCGGCTTCGTGGTCGCCCGCCGTCGCGCCTGACACACCAGCACACGGACGCCGTCGCAGTCTCGCACTGCGACGGCGTCCGTTCGCGTGACCGGAGGTTCTCTGCATGTCGCAGAACGGTGGCCGTCGTCGGACGTCGTCCCGTAGCGCCCCGCGACGCACGCCGCTGCGTCGACGTCGGGCGACGTGGATCGTGCTCGGTGTCGTGGTCGTCGGTCTCGGCGTCTGCGGCATCCTGCTGGCCCGCGACATCTCGTCGGCCCGGACGGCCCTCGACGACGCGACCACCCAGGCCGAGCGCCTGCAGCAGCAGCTGACCTCCGGCGACACCAAGGGCGCCCGCGCCTCGCTGACCGGCCTCCAACGATCCACCCAGACCGCCGTCGACAGCACGAGCGGACCGCTGTGGTCGGTCGCCAAGGTCCTGCCGTTCGTCGGCAGCAGCGTCGACGCCGTCCAGGTCTCGGCCCGCAGCGTCGACGACATCGCGGACCGGGCCATGCCACCGCTCGTCTCGACCTCGCGGGCCATCGACGCCGACCTGTTCAAGCCCCGGGACGGTCGATTCGACCTCAAGGCCTTCAGCTCGATCCGCCGGCCCGTGACCACCTCGGCCGACGTCCTGACCGAGAACCGCAAGCGCCTGGACGCCGTCGACACCGACGATCTGCTCTCGGCCGTGCGGGGCCCCGTGTCCGACCTGCAGGGCAAGGTCGCGACCGCCCAGGAGGCCTCGAGCTCCGCGGCTCGTGCCCTGCGACTCGCCCCCGAGCTGCTCGGGAGCGACGGCCGACGCACCTACCTGCTGCTCTTCCAGAACAACGCCGAGGCCCGCGCGACCGGTGGCATCCCCGGCGCCATGGCGATCGTCCGCGCGAACGACGGCCGCCTCACGTTCGACACCGACTTCAGCAAGGACGACGTCAAGATCTTCGCCAAGCCGGTCGCCCGCCTGACGAAGGACGAGCGCAACACCTTCGGCACCACGATCGGCACCGACATCCGCGACGTGAACCTGCTGCCCAGCTTCCCGCGCTCGGCCGCGATCGCGCGGGCCATGGTCCAGCGCAGCACGAGCGCGAAGATCGACGGCGTCATCTCGCTCGACCCCGTCGCGCTGTCGTACGCCCTGCGGGGGACCGGCGCCGTGCGCGTCGGCGACGACACCCGTCTGACGAGCGAGAACGCGGTCGAGATCCTGCTCAACCAGGTCTACGCCCGCTACGAGGACCCCGCCGCACAGGACGCGTTCTTCGCCGACGCCGCACGCCGCATCTTCACCCAGGTGCTCGACGGCCGCGGCGATCCGCGCAAGGTGCTGAGCGGACTCGACCAGGCGGTCGAGGAGCACCGCATCCTGATGTGGTTCCCCCGCGAGGACGAGCAGGCCGAGATCGAGCCGACCGCCCTGAGCGGTCGACTGCGTGACGACGGCACGTCTCCGCGTGTGGGCGTCTACGTCAACGACGCCACCTCGTCGAAGATGCAGTACTACCTGCGCCAGACCAGCTCAGTCCACGCACAGTCCTGCTCCGCCGACGGCCGTCAGCGGCTGCGCACCACGGCGACGTTCCGCTCGACCGCGCCGGCCGACGCAGCCCAGCTGCCCTCGTACATCGCCGGCACGGGCAAGCACAGTCGTGTGGGAACCCAGCGCATCGGCGTGCAGATCGCGCTGCCCGTCGGCTCGGACGTCTCGGAGCTCACCATCAACGGCAAGCGCCGCCTGGTGAGCCAGTCCGCCTTCGGCGGCCGCCCGTTCGTGCGCGTGCCGATGGTCCTCAAGCCCGGTCAGAGCATCACGGTGGTCGTCGACTCGACCACAGGTCGCGACCAGCGCGGCCGCCCCGTGCTCGACGTGACCCCCGGCGTCGCGAAGTCCCCCGGCACCCGCCGGTTCGCGAGCGCCTGCGGCTCGTGACGGGCGAGGACGCGCCCCTGACCCGCTTCGCGGCGACGCGGTTCAGCCCGATGCGCTTCGACCCTGAGCACGTCGTCACCGACGACCAGGTGGACGTCCTGCTGCGGGCGGCGGGGCGCGCACCCTCAGCCGGCAACGCCCAGCCGTGGGCCTTCGCGGTCGGGCGCCGCGGCGACGCCGTCCACGACCGACTCGTGCGCCATCTCGCGCGCAGCTCGGGCCGCTGGGCGCCGGACGCGAGCCTGCTGCTGGCCAACCTGTCGCAGCACCTCGTGGAGGACACGGACCTGGAGTACACGGAGTTCGCGGCCTACGACCTCGGCCAGGCCCTCGCCCACCTGACCTTCCAGGCGCATGCCATGGGGCTGGCTGTCCATCAGTTCCGGGCGTTCGACCGCGGATCCCTGACCACCGAGCTCGACGTCCCTCGACACTGGCAGGTGACCACCATGGCTGCCGTCGGCGTGCCCGTGGGCGACGTCCACGAGGGCGCGGGCACCACGCGTGAGCGGCACGGGATCGACGCGATCACGTGGGTGCGGGACGGCCGCGCCGGTCTGCGCGAGCCGTCCTGAGGTCACCGCCGCCCGTCGTCCTTCAAGGCGACCAGCAGGTCCTGGAGCGTGGCCGCCGCCTCATCCATGCGCCTCGCCTCGACATCCCGGAGCATCCGGGCGCGCGGTCCGTCGCTGTCCTCCCAGAGCCGCTTCAGGATCTCCTCACCCGACGGCGTCAGCTGCAAGAGGGGCGAGGAGTCGTGGTGCGGGTTGGCGATCCGTTGCAGATGACCGCGCTCGAGCAGCTGGTCGGCCACGCGCTGCACGGCCTGACGCGTGACGCCCAGGCGGGCCGCCACCTGCGGCACGGTCGCCGTCGTCCCGTCCGAGAGGACGCTCATCGTGTGCCACTGGGTGACCGTGGCACCGCGGCCCGCCGCGATCGACTCGCTGTCGCGTCGACTCACAGCAGCCAGCTCGTACACCTGGGCCATGAGGATCCGGTACGCATCGACCTTCGCGCGCTCGATATTTGACAACATGTTGTCATGTTAGTTCAATGCCGCCATGACGACAACGCGACCGGCCGGTCTGACCCGGATCTCCGCGGTGCCCCTGGCCTTCGGCTCCATCGCCGGCTCCGGCATCCTGAGCCTGCCGTCGGCCGTGTACTCCGAGTCCGGCACGGCGAGCGCCCTGGTCTGGGTCCTGGCCGCAGCCGCATGCCTTCCGATGCTGTTGATGTTCCGCGACGCGATGGGGATGTCCGGCGACGGCGACGCCATCCAGACGTTGGTGAGCCGGGGGCTTCGGCCGTGGGTCGGGTCGGCCATGCCACTGATGTTCCTCTTCGTCGTCGTGATCGGCCTGCCGGCCGGGTGCGTCGTGGCCGGTCGCTACGTCGAGGACGGAGCCTCCGTCGCGGGGGTCGCTCCTGCGGCGGCGACGGCGATCCTCGCCGTCGCGCTCGTGGCCAACCTGCTCGGCGGTCAGGTGGGTCGGGGCGTGCAGCTCGCGGGCAGCACCGTCCTCGTCGTCACGGGGGTCGTGCTCATCGTGTCGGGGGCGGGACGCGCGACGCACTCGATCGACGTCGTGCCGGACCACCAGGACTGGGGGCACGTGCTGCCAGGCGTCCTGCTGGCCTTCTGGGCGTTCGTCGGGTTCGAGAACCTGACGTTCCTGGGACGCGAGCTCCGCCGGCCGGCCAGGGACTTCCTCGCCGTCAGCACCGTCGCCCTGACCGTCTACGGGGCGTTCGCCCTCGGTCTCACCCTGACCATCGCGGCCACCGTCGAGCAGGGATCGGTCGACCCGGTGACCGGACTCCTCCAGCTCGCGACGAACCGTGGCGTCCAGGTCGGCGTCGCCGTCGTGGCACTCGCCGCGATGCTCATCAACGCAGCGGCGTGGGTCCGCGGCGTGGACCACCTCGTCGCGGGAGCCGCGCGGGACGGACGACTGCCGGCGGGTCTCGCCCGTGGAGGCCTCGCTCGGGCCGCGCTCCTGGCCATCCTCTTCGGCGTGTCCCTCGTCCTGCTCACGACGCGGCCGGACCTCATCGTGCCCGCCCTGGCAGCGAGCAGCGCCGTGTTCGTCATCATCTACCTGACCTGCACCGTCGCGTACGTGCGCGTCGTCGGGCTCCGGGCGCGGAGCGGGCTCAACGCACTCCTGGTGCCGGCGATGGTCGTGACCCTCGTCGAGTCCGGTAGTCGCAGCCTCTACGGCGTGATCGTCGCCATCGCGTGCCTGGTCTGGTGCGGCGTCCGTCGCCGCCCGCGCTGACCACGTGTCAGCCGGGTGCCTAGCGCTGCTTCCAGCCCTCACCCTTGTCGCGGCTCACGAACAGCGACGTGGGGGTGCCGACCACGGCCGTGAGCCCGGTGTCGTTGGCGGCGATCGCGCGAGCCGGGTCACCGGTGATGCAGCCGCCCGGCTTCCACGTGCGTCCGCTGTCGTCGGTCGTGAACGCGTTAGCAGCGCAGCCCTGGTAGCGGGCCAAGGCGTAGCCGTCGTTGAACGAGGTGAACGCGATGACGCGCGCATTGTCGAGCCGGCCCAGCAGCACCCACGAACGACCGGAGTTGCCGCTGCCGAACAGCTTGCCGTCGGCGCACACGACGCGGCCGAAGTCCGCGCCGACCTGGCTCAGCGAGATGATCGTGCACCCGGGAGGCGAGCCGGTGCCGCCGGGCGCGACCACCTCGCGGACGTTGCTCGCAGAGGGGTGCCAGAGCTCGACCTCGGGGTCGTCGACCCACGTGCGGCCGCCGTCGGTCGAGCTGCGCTGCACGGCACCGCACGTGTCGTTGGTGCCGACGACGACCAGGCGATCGTTCGTCGCCCGGACGGCGAGCACCTGCCGGACGCCGACGTCGCGGGTCTCGAGATCGGAGTCGGCCGACGCGGTGCGCACGACGCCCGACTTGCCGCGGCACGTCCCGCGGACCGCCGTGATGACGGTCCCGCGGTTCGAGACGGACAGCAGCCCGGCCTGGGCCGGCTTGAACTCGAAGGCGACCTGCTCGCTGACCTCGCGACCGCTGCTCGGCGAGGCGCTGGCCCCGACCTGCTGGATGTCGCTGCGAGGCGGGGCGGCGCCCACGTGACGGACCGCCACGGTCACCAGGAAGACGTCGAACGCCACGAAGGCGGCCAGCGCGAGGAGGGCGAGCGGTCGGCGCACGCGCAGCAGCCTACCGGCGCTCGGCGCCGACCGGTGGATCTTCCAGGAACGTCGCCAGGAGCTCGTGCCCTCGTGCCGTGAGGATCGACTCGGGATGCCACTGCACGCCCTCGACCGGGTGCGACGCGTGACGCAGGCCCATCACGACCCCGGAGGCCGTGCGGCTCGTGACGAGCAGGTCGCGGGGCAGCGTGGACTCGTCGGCGACCAGGGAGTGGTAGCGCGCGACCACGAGCGGCGTGGGCAGGCCCGCGTGAACACCGAGTCCGTCGTGGTGGACGAGGGACGGCTTGCCGTGGACCGGCTCGAGTGCCCGCACGACGCGGGCTCCGTAGGCCTCGGCGATCGCCTGGTGGCCCAGGCACACCCCGAGCGTGGGCGTCGTGGGGCCGAGCCGACGGACCAGGTCGACACTGATCCCGGCATCGGCGGGGGTGCCCGGACCGGGCGAGATGACGACGTGGCTGAAGCCGCCCGCCGCGAGCTCGTCGACGCTCACCTCGTCGTTGCGCACGACCTCGGCGACGGCCCCGAGCTCACGGACGTACTGGACGAGGTTGAACACGAAGGAGTCGTAGTTGTCGACGAACAGCACCCGCGCCTCCGCCCGTCGCCGAGTCCGCGGCCGGGTCGGGGCGCTGGAGGCGAGCAGTCGCGCGATGGGCCCGGGGACGGGCCACGAACCGAGTCCGTCGACCGCCTCGACCGGCACGACGCCCCGCAAGGCGTTGGTGGCCAGCACCTCGGAGGCACGCGTCACGTCGGCAGTCACGAGCCGCCGCTGGTGGACGGGGATGCCGAGCGTGACGAGTCGATCGATCGTCCGTGCCCGCGCCGTGCCCGGAAGCAGACGTCCGTCGAGCGCCGGAGTGTGCACGCCGTCGTCGTGGACGACGAACAGCGATGCCTTGCCGGTCTCGAGCACCGACCCGTCGGCGTCGAGGAGCAGCACGTCGTCGGCACCCGGACCCGGCTCGAGGCCCGCGCGGTCGATCCACTTGTGGGCGCCCCAGCCTCCCTCGACCACCCGGGGCTCGAGCCTCCAGACTCCGCGTGCCGGCGGCACTGGCCCCAGGTCGAGGGTGACCTCGACGTCGCCGGCACGCGGGACCGCGTCGATGCGCAGCCGCTGGAGCCCGGCCGAGCCGGCGGTCCGGCGCCGCACGGCGTCCTCGAGCCCCGCCCGCACCGTCCGGCCGTGGACCGCGCGGACGCTCGCATCGAGTCGCGCCACGTGGGCCTCGAGGTCGCGGGCGTGGCCGTCCTCGACGAGCACGGTAGTGAAGACCCCGTGCCCCGAGACCCGCGGACCAGGTGCCGGCGCCGGCGTCACATCCTGCGGCGCGGGCCGTTCCGCGAGCGTGCCACCGACCGCGTCCACGAGCGGTGCGGCCTTGACGAGGCACTCCACGTACTCCGCCTCGGATGTCGAGTCGGCCACGATGCCTCCGCCGACACCGAGCCAGATGCGGCCGTCCGCGATCTCGAACGTGCGGATCGCGACGTTGAGCTCGAGTCCGCTGCCGGGGCTGACGTGTCCGATCGCCCCGGTGTAGGTCTCGCGGGCCGTCGGCTCCAGGTCCGCCGCGATCTGCATGGCCCGCACCTTGGGGGCCCCGGTCACGGAGCCCGGCGGGAACGTGGCCCGCAGCAGGTCGGTGTCGTCGACGCCGGGGGCGAGGTGCGCGACGACGTCGGAGACGAGGTGCCAGACCGCGTGGCGCTCGGCCCGCACCAGCGCCGGCACGTGCACGCTGCCGGGCGCGGCGACGCGGCCCAGGTCGTTGCGCATCAGGTCGACGATCATGACGTTCTCGGCGCGGTCCTTGGCCGACGACGTAAGCGCGTCGGGATCGGCCGACAACGGCGCGGTGCCCTTGATCGGCGAGGTCAGGACCTCGCGGCCGGTGCGGCGCAGGAACAGCTCGGGCGACAGGCTGACCACGGCACCCTCGGGCGAGTCGACGAACGCCGCGTAGGCGGGACGCAGCGCGCGGACACCGGCGCAGAACGCCGACAGCGGGTCGCCCTCGAAGGGGGCCTCGAGGCGTGCGCACAGGTTGACCTGGAAGATGTCGCCCGCGTGCACGTGCTCGACGGCGCGAGCGACCGCCGCGCGGTGCTCGTCGGGACTCGGGGTCATGACGAACCGGCCGACGGCGTGCGCCACGGGAGCCGCCGGCCGCTCCAGGTCGGCGAGCACGTCGGCGGCGTCGGCCCGACCCGACGTCTCGAGCCACCAGACCCCGTCGGTGCGCCGCAGGACGCGGTCGTAGAAGCCGATGCGATGGTCCGGCTGCGGCACCGGGCGGTCGGACGGCTCACCGATCGACTCGATCCGTCGGCCGAGGCGGTAGCCCCACACGCCGATCCAACGGCCCCAGGCGCTGTCCTGGCCCGAGGGCGGCACGTGCACGACGTCGGCGAACGGGTCGTCGGCCACGTGCACGGGGTCGAACGCGATCAGTGCCTCGCCGTGGTGCCACGCGCCCAGGAGGGCCACGAGCCGCTCGCGGTGACGCAGCCGCAGCAGCACCTCGAGCGGGTCGAGGTCGATCTCGAGGCGGACCCGGGTCGGGTCAGCTCTCGTCAATGATCTTGGCGCCCAGCTCGCGCGAGAGCAGGGCCTCCGGGTCCGGGTCGGGCTCGAGCACCGGGTCGTCGCGGTGGGCCGACGCGTCGGGGTCCTCCGGCTCCGGCGGCGGGCCGGACTCCATGGCCTCGCGCACGGAGGCCGGGGCTGCGGCACCGCGGGGCTTGGACGGCGCGGTCGGCGCCGACGCCGGGGCCGGCTCGGGCGTCGACTGCCCGGCGCTGGGATCGACGATGGCGTCGATGCGCCACTGACCGCCGACGACGCGCTCGAGCGCCTGCTGCACGTAGCCCGGTGAACCGCTGTTGACGAAGGAGTCGCGCGCCCCCGCGTTGACGAGGGCGATCGTGAGCGTCGACCCCTCGACGCCGACGACCTGGGCGTTCTGGCTCAGCATGATCCACGTGAAGCGGCGCAGGTCCTTGACGACCTCGAGCACCTCGGGCCAGATGCGCCGCACGTCGGCGATGCCCAGCTGGCCCGTGGCCGAGGCTTCGACAGGCTCAGCCACCGGGGCCGGGGCTTCGACAGGCTCAGCCGCCGGGGCCGGGGTCGGGGCTTCGACGGACTCAGCCGTCGGTGTCGGCTCAGCCGGCCGAGTTGGAGCGGGACCACCCATCGTGAGGCGCTTCTCGATGCGGTCGAGGCGGGCAGCGAAGCCCTCGGCGGCGTGGTCGGCGCCGGGTACCAGGATGCGGGCGCACATGATCTCGAGCAGCAGACGCGGAGCCGTCGCCCCCCGGAACTCCACCAGTGCGGCGTTGACGATGTCGGCGGCCCGTGTCAGCTCCGACGGACCGAACCCGGCGGCCTGCGAGCCGAGGCGCTCGGCGCGGTCGCCCGGGACCTCGAGCAGCCCGGTCCCGACAGCGTCCGGGACCGCCTTGATGACGACCAGGTCGCGCAGGCGCTGCAGCAGGTCCTCGGCGAAGCGTCGCGGGTCCTGGCCGGACTCGATGACCTTGTCGACGACGCCGAACACCGTGCCACCGTCGTCGGCTGCGAAGGCGTCGATGGCCTCGTCGAGCAGCGAGTCGGGCGTGTAGCCCAGGAGCTGGACGGCGAGGTCGTAGGTGACGCCCTCGGGGCCGGCGCCGCCGAGCAGCTGGTCGAGGACGCTCAGCGTGTCGCGGACCGAGCCGGCGCCGGCGCGGACGACGAGCGGCAGGGCCGTGGGCTGCAGCGCCACGCCCTCGCTCTGGCACAGGTGCTGCAGGTAGTCGCCGAGCGTCTTGGGCGGCACGAGGCGGAACGGGTAGTGGTGCGTGCGCGACCTGATGGTGCCGATGACCTTGTCGGGCTCGGTCGTGGCGAAGATGAACTTGAGGTGGGGCGGGGGCTCCTCGACGAGCTTGAGCAGTGCGTTGAAGCCCTGCGGCGAGACCATGTGGGCCTCGTCGATGATGTAGACCTTGTAGCGGCTGCTGACGGGCGCGAAGAACGCGCGCTCGCGCAGGTCGCGGGCGTCGTCGACACCGCCGTGGCTCGCGGCGTCGATCTCGATGACGTCGACGCTGCCCGGGCCGCCTCTCGCGAGGTCGCGGCAGCTCTGGCACTCCCCGCACGGGTCGGAGACCGGCGCCTGCTCGCAGTTCAGGGCGCGCGCCAGGATGCGGGCGCTGGTGGTCTTGCCGCAGC
>JALRCA010000151.1 GCA_023257515.1 Aeromicrobium sp. | reverse complement strand
CGACCGGCGTGGGCGGGGCGCCCGCGTGGTTCACGACCGCGTTGGAGCACGCCCCCGAGCACCACGTGACGAGGGTCGAGGGCCGCCGCGTCGCCTACCGCTCGTGGGGCGAGGTCGGCCTCCCGGCCGTCGTGCTGGTCCACGGCGGCGCGGCGCACGCCGGATGGTGGGACCACGTCGGCCCCTACCTCGCCGACACGCGACGCGTCGTCGCGATCGACCTGTCGGGCCATGGCGACAGCGACCACGCCGCCGGGTACACGCTCGAGCGATGGGCGGACGAGGTCGTCGCGGTGGCCGAGCTGCAGGACTCCGCGGTGCCGCCGGCGCTCGTCGGCCACAGCATGGGCGGCTTCGTGACCCTGACCGCCGCCCGGGACCACGGCTCCGTGCTGGGCGGCGCGGTCGCCATCGACTCCCCCGTGCGCGAGATGTCCGTCGAGGCCCGGACCTGGCTCGAGTCCAACCCCAGCCTCCCGCCCCACAAGGTCCACCCGGACCGCGCCGCCGTCCTGGCGAGGTTCCGCACGTTGCCCGAGGACGACGTCACGCTGGAGTTCGTGCGCGACCACATCGCCGGGCAGTCGGTGCGCGAGGTCGAGGGCGGGTGGAGCTGGAAGTTCGACCCCGCCATCTTCCTGAGCTCGCGCATGGAGCCCGAGGCGCTCGCCGCGGCCTCGTGCCGCGTCGCGCTCGTGCGCGGCGAGCGTGGCATGGCCACCGTCGACATCACCGAGACGGTCGCGTCGGTCCTGGGCGGCCACGTGCCGGTCACCCTCGTGCCCGACTCGGGCCACCACGTCATGCTGGACCAGCCGCTCGCCCTCATCGCCGCCCTGCAGGCACTGCTCGGGGAATGGAGCCGACCATGACCGAACCCACGACCAGCACGTCCGGGATCGACGCTCTCGAGCACCTCCTCGCGTCGCGTCGCAGCTGCCGGGGATACCGGCCCGAGCCGGTCGACGACGCCACGATCGGACGGCTGCTGTCCGCCGCGCGCCTCACGCCGTCCTGGTGCAACACGCAGCCGTGGCACGTCGTCGTCACCACGGGAGACGAGACCCAGCGGCTGCAGGCCGACATGGCCGCCGACGAGCGCTACGGCTCCGACCTGCCGTTCCCCGAGTCCTACGAGGGGCGCTACCGCGACCGACGACGGGAGTCGGGCTGGGCGCTCTACGAGGCGGTCGGCGTGGAGCAGGGGGACCGCGCCGGCTCGGCCGCGCAGACGATGCGCAACTTCGAGTTCTTCGGCGCGCCGCACGTCGCGATCGTCACGACGTCGCGCTCGCTCGGCGTCTACGGCGCGATCGACTGTGGCCTGTACGTGCAGAGCTTCCTGCTCGCGGCCGAGGCACTCGGCCTGGGCGCGTGCGCGCAGGCGGCCCTCGCCATGCGCTCGGAGCTCCTGCGCGACTGGTGCGACCTCGACGACGACCGTCAGGTCGTGTGCGGCATCGCGTTCGGGCACCCGGACCCCGACCACCCGGCCAACGGCTTCCGCACGACGCGGGCCCCGCTGACCGAGACCGCGACGATCCTCTAGGAGAGAGACTCTCGATGACCGCCGCCGACGTCGCCCTGACGAACGACACCGCCCAGCACCGCTACGAGGCCCGCATCGACGGTGGCCTGGCCGGGTACCTCGAGTACCAGCTCACCGACGAGATCGCCGTGATCAGCCACACCGAGGTGCCGGCGGCCTTCGAGGGCCGCGGCGTCGGCTCTGCGCTGGCCCGTCACGCCCTCGACGACATCGCGGAGCACAGCACGAGGTCGATCATCGTGCTGTGCCCGTTCGTCCTCGCCTGGCTCGAGCGTCACCCGGAGTACAAGCGCCTGACGTACGGCCACCGGCCGCCAGGCTAGGTGAGGAGCGAGCCCACGCCCAGGACGGCGGCCAGACCCAGCGCGCTGCGGGGGTGGTAGGCCGCGGTCCACAGGCCGCCGTGCGCGGCGCCGTGGGCCTCGTCCTGCCAGGGCTCGTCGGCCGGGGGCCGTCCGGCCCGCAGGTCGTGGACGAGCAGCGCGGCCATGAGCGTGTTCGACGTCGCCGGGTCGAACACCTCGACGCCGAAGCGGTGGGCGCCGGCATACGCGGCGGCGAGTGCCTTGTTCTTGACGACCGACCGGGTGCGCGTGGCGGGCGCGACGTTGAGCGAGACGAGCGAGCCCTCGTGGCGCGCCGTCGTGGCGCGCCAGCGCTGCAGCCGCTTGGCGAGCGCGTAGTTGGGCCCCTGCTGCGGCACGAGCGCGTCGCAGATCCCCGGGTCGGCGCCGGGCGGGTAGTTGCGCTGGAGCAGCCGGCCGCCGGAGACGGCACGCACCAAGCTGCGCGTCGCCCGCGCCAACCGTCCGCGTCCGTAGGCCTCCTCGGCCATCGCCACCTCGTCGCCGGGGACGGCGAACACGTCGGTCGGGGTCGCGAGGAACGACAGCGCGGTGTCGGGGCGGTGGCGGGTCAGGTGCTGCGCCAGGGCGTCCGCGGCCATCGACACGAGGACGTGCTTGGCGCCGTCGGCGTAGCAGTAGTTGCCGAGCACGAGCCGGCCCTCGAGGTGGTCGAGCCAGTCGGCCACGGCGGGCAGCTCCGCGACCAGGTCGGCGCCGTCGTCGGCCTGCGCGTCGGTCACGATGCGGCTCGGCAGGTGCGTGACGCCCGCGCCGGCCGAGGCGATCTCGCGCACCCGTGTCTGCACGTCGTCGCGCGGCAGGTCGAGTGCGGCGATCGTGGCACCCCACCGGCTCAGCGCCTGGAACGGACCCATCTCGGCACCGGCACCGAGGACCGTGACGACGTCTCCCTCGAGGCGCAGCCACTCGGGGTTCTGCTGGACGCGCTCGACCGCGTCGGCGCACGAGCGGGTGACGACGCCACGGCCGACCCAGTCCTCGAGCTGGCGTGTCAGCGCCGATCCCCTGAGCCGCTCGCCGCGGTACGGCAGGCTCAGCTCGGTCTCCGGCTCGGCGGTGCCACGGACGGTGGTGGTCGAGAGCACCTGCTGGCGTCGCGCGGTCTCGATCGCCTCCGGCAGGGCCAGGTCCGCGAAGCGCATCTGCCGATGCGCGCTGCGCAGGCCGTCGGCCGCGATGGTGTGCGCGGCAGCGGCGTCGCCGACGCCCGCCTCGACCGCGCGCCGCAGGTGCAGCAGGTAGCCACGCCGCCACGCGGTCTCGTGCTCGGCGCCACGTGCCCCCACCGGGTCGGCCTTGCGCAGGGCGTCCGCCACGATGGTGCGAGCGGTCGCGGTCGTGCTGTCGGTGGGGAACGAGACTCCCTCGGTGGCTCCCATGCGGGCACATTAGGCCCGTGCGGCACCTACTCACGAGTCACGAACGAAGGACCTGAGAAAAATTCCCGATCAGACCCATCCGGGGCCCCACGTGGCCCGAATCACCCGTGAAAGGCGACGCCGACGAGGCGTCGTGGACACAGACCGAAGGAGAAATCCCATGCGTACGACCACCAAGAGCCGCGCTCTGGCGATCACGGCGGTCGCGTCGCTGTCGCTGTTCACGGCAGCCTGCGGCTCCAGCGACGACAGCAGCAGCTCGGACAAGTCGAGCAGCGAGAGCAGCTCGTCGTCCGACTCGATGGACGCCGGCAGCGACCTCGTCGGCCCCGGCTGCGCCGACTACGCCAAGCAGGTCCCGGACGGCGCCGGCTCGGTCGAGGGCATGGCCCAGGACCCGGTCGCCACGGCGGCCAGCAACAACCCGCTGCTCAAGACCCTCGTGCAGGCCGTCTCGGGCAAGCTCAACAAGGACGTCAACCTCGTCAGCACGCTGAACGGCGGCGAGTTCACCGTCTTCGCGCCGGTCGACGACGCCTTCAAGAAGCTCCCGGCCGACACGGTCAAGACGCTCGGCACCCCCGCGGGCGCCGACACCCTCAAGAAGGTCCTGACCTACCACGTCATCGAGGGCCAGATCGCCCCGTCCGACATCGACGGCAAGCACAAGACGGTCGCGGGCCCCGAGCTCGAGGTCACCGGCTCCGGCGACAACATCAAGGTCAACGGCAACTCCGCCGTGATCTGCGGTGGCGTCAAGACCGCCAACGCCACGGTGTACCTGATCGACTCGGTGCTCATGCCGCCGGCCAGCTGATCACGGCATCCCTCCGGTCACGGGGCCCGGCTCTCCTCGGGGGAGTCGGGCCCCGTCCCGTTGCCAGGCCCGGCGGCCCGGCTGGTTCGCCCGTAGGCTGCTGACGTGCCGACACCTGGGACCCGGCTCGCGGACGAGTTCGACCGCGCAGCCCCACGCTACGACCTGCTCACCGCCCTGAACCCGGGCTACCACGGCGCCCTGCGGGACGCGGCGCGCCAGCTCGTGGCCCGGCTGCCCCGCCGCGAGACGTGGCCGACCCTGTGGGACCTGGGCTGCGGCTCCGGGCTCTCCACGCAGGCCCTCGTCGAGGCTGCCGGCCGCGAGGCGCGCATCGTCGGGCTCGACGCCTCCGCCGGCATGCTCGCCGAGGCGCAGGAGAAGACCTGGCCCGACGGCGTCAGCTTCGTCCAGGCCCTCGCGCAGGACCTGCCCGACGTCGCGCGCCTGCACCTCGACGGCCCCGCCGACGGCGCGTTCGGCGCCTACCTGCTGCGCAACGTGCCGGTCGACCAGCGCGACGCCACGGTCGCGGCGATCGCCGACCAGGTCCGTCCGGGCGGCTGGATCGCGCTGCAGGACTACCACGTGAAGGGCTCCCCGGCGGCGCAGGCGGTGTGGAGCGCGGTCTGCTGGGGCGTGGTCACGCCGCTGTCCGTCGCGGTGCGCGGCAACCCCTCCATCTACCGCTACCTCTGGCGCAGCGTGCTCGAGAACGACTCCACCGCCGAGCTGCAGGCCCGGCTCGAGCGGGCCGGGCTGACCGACGTCACGTGGTCGACCGCCGGCGGCTGGCAGCACGGGATCCTGCACACCGTCCTCGCCCGCAAGCCCCTCTGACGCATGGGCCGACGCATCCCGCCGGGGCGTGACCGCCACGCCGTCCTGCACGCGGCCGCGCCGGGGAGCGCCCGGCTGCAGGAGCCGCGGCACGTCGTCGTGGTCGGCGGCGGGATCGCCGGTCTCGGGGCCGCGGTCGTGCTGGCCGAGCGCGGGGTGCGGGTGACGCTCCTGGAGGCGTGCGAGCAGCTCGGTGGACGCGTGCGGGCGTGGCCGCTCGACGAGGCAGGCGCCGACGGGGGAGGGCGCACGATGAGCCGCGGGTTCCATGCGTTCTTCCGGCAGTACTACACGCTGCGCTCGCTGCTGCGGCG
>JALRCA010000085.1 GCA_023257515.1 Aeromicrobium sp. | reverse complement strand
TCGCTTCTGCCGTATCGATCGTCGGCGGTTCACCGGGACGCATCACGCGGTAGACGTCGAACAGCGCTTCTTCACGCGACGAGTTCTTGTCGATCGTCAGCGTGTTGCGGATGTAGGGGCCGATATTGACGTGGTCGATGTCGGACTGCCCGTGGATGATCTGACGCTGCAGGTTCGACTCGTCGACGACGTCGTCGTCGATGATGCCGAGCGTGCCCACGCCCGCGGCGGCGAGGTAGAGCAGCGCCGGGCTGCCGAGGCCGCCAGCACCGATCACGAGCACCTTCGCGTTCTTGAGTCGCTTCTGACCGGTCATGCCCACGTCGGGGATGATCAGGTGACGGCTGTATCGACGGACCTCGTCGATCGTCAGCTCGTCGGCGGGTTCCACGAGGGGCGCGACCACGGTGGGCTCCTTCGGCAGGTCGGTTCGTCCGGCACGGGTGACAACACCCGTACCGCCGTCCATTGTTCCCGGACGGTCCAGGATGCGGTCGCGCCCGTTCACACCGTGGACAACGGCCGTTCGTCCCGCGCCCGCACCGCCCCGTAACCCTGAGGTGCGGGTGGCGTTACTGTGGCGTACGCCTCGAACCGGTCAGGGGACTCC
Source organism: Aeromicrobium sp. (assembly GCA_023257515.1). Taxonomy (GTDB): domain Bacteria; phylum Actinomycetota; class Actinomycetes; order Propionibacteriales; family Nocardioidaceae; genus Aeromicrobium. Next base: position 24,156 of record JALRCA010000085.1, on the reverse strand, counting down.
GCATGGCACTCGAACGCTCCAAGGTCGTCGCCTCGCAGGACACCGCGCACGGCGTCGGCCACGACTACGTCAAGGGCTCGCCCCACCTGCGCCACGACCGGCTCCGGCACATGGTCGAGGACCGGCTCGCCCAGCTCGTCCGGGCGACGATCGAGCGCGACGGCTCGTGCCACGTGCTCGAGATCGGCGCGGGTCACGGCACGTTCACCGACGCCCTGATCGCGGCGGGTGCGCGCGTGACGGTCACCGAGGCGAGCGCCGCGAGCGCGGAGCTGCTCACCTCGCGCTACGCGGACGTCGACGCGGTCGAGGTCTACTACGACACCAGCGGCGAGTCCGTGTTCGACCTGGACCGCACGTTCGACGCCGTGAGCTGCATCGCCCTCATGCACCACATCCCCGACTACGTCTCGTTCGCGCGGCGGCTCGCCACGATGATCCGACCTCACGGCTGGTTCTACTGTGCGCAGGACCCGACCTACTACCCGCGCCGGAGCTGGCTCACCCGCATCCTCGACCGCGGCACGTACTTCGTGTGGCGACTCGCCCAGGGCGAGGTGCGACGCGGTCTCGCGACGCGGTGGCGTCGCCTCCGGGGCGAGTGGTCCGAGACCGAGGAGTCCGACCTCGTCGAGTACCACGTCGTGCGCGACGGGGTCGACGAGCTCGCGCTCGCAGGAGCCCTGGAGGAGCTGTTCGACGACGTCGACCTGTTCACGTACTGGTCGACCCAGAGCCCGGTGCTCCAGCGTCTGTTCCAGCGACTCGACCCACCCAGCGAGTTCGGCATCGCGGCCACCGGACGCCGCGGGTGAGAGGGCCGCGCCGACGCGCCCGACCCGCCCGTGGGTCGCGCGACTAGGCTGACCCGCGTGAGCGAGACGATCCCCTCGCGGCCACGATCGGGCCGCCTCCCCCGCAACGCGCGTCGCGCGCAGCTGCTCGACGTCGCGCTCGAGGTGTTCGTGGAGCAGGGTTACCACGCCGCCTCGATGGACGAGATCGCCGAGCGCGCGGGTGTGTCCAAGCCCGTCGTCTACCAGCACTTCCCCGGCAAGCTCGACCTGTACCTCGCGCTCATCCAGAGCTCGTGCGACGAGGTCGTCTCCGGGGTGCGTGGGGCGCTCGCCTCCACGACCGACAACCGCCGCCGCGTGCGAGCCACGATCGACCTGTGGTTCACGTACGTGGCCGACCAGGGCGCCGCCTTCCGGCTGGTCTTCGAGTCCGACCTGACCAACGACCCGACGGTCCGCGCACAGGTCGATCGTGTCATCAACGAGTCGGCCGCCGCGATCGCCGAGGTCATCTCCGAGGACACCGGCCTGCCGCAGGAGCACGCGCACCTGCTCGCCCTGGGCCTGGTCGGCATGGGCCACACCGGTGCCCGCAACTGGCTCACCAACGAGTCCGCGCTCGACAAGGAGGACGCCGTCCGGCTGGTCGGTAACCTCGCCTGGCGTGGGATCGGCGGATTCCCCAAGGACGACGTCAACCCCCGAGGAGAAGAGTGACCATGGAGGTCAAGATCGGCGTGCAGAACGCCGCCCGCGAGCTGTCCGTCGAGACCGACGCGCAGCCCGACGACGTGCTGAACCTGCTGCAGACCGCGCTCAAGGACGAGACCGTCTTCAGCCTGACCGACGAGAAGGGCCGCACCGTCGCGGTCCCCGCCGAGAAGGTCGCCTACCTGTACTTCACGGCCGACACCGGCCGCAAGGTCGGCTTCGGGCTCGTCGCCGGCGACTGACCCGGAACGAGCTCAGGCGTCGAGGCCGAGCCTCTCCATGCGCTCGGTGTGGGCCTCGGTGATGCGGGTGAACATGCGCCCGATCGCCGCGAGGTCGAGCCCGGGACTGTCGACGCCGCCGACCACGACGGCCGCCAGCGCGTCGCGCTCGGCCACGAGGCGCTGCGCCTGGCTGAGCGCCTCGCCCATGAGCCGACGCCCCCACAGCGCGAGACGGCCACCCAGGCGGTGGTCGGCCTCGATCGCGGCCCGGATCGTCTCGACCACGAAGTCCGAGTGGCCCGTGCCGCTCATCGTCTCGATGACGAGCTCACGCGTCGAAGGGTCCAGGTAGGCCGAGACCTCGCGGTAGAAGTCCGCGGCCAGCCCGTCGCCGACGTAGGCCTTGACGAGACCCTCGAAGTAGTCGGCCGGCCGCGTCTTGCGGTGGAACTCATCGAACGTGGGCGCGAACGGCTCCATCGCGGCGAACGGGTCCTCGCCCAGCTCGACCAGGCGGTCCTGCAGCTGCTGGTAGTGCCCGAACTCCGCATTCGCCATCGCGGCGACCTCGACCTTGCTGCGCAGGTCCGGCGCCATCATGGCGTCCTCGACGAGACGCTGGCAGGCACTGATCTCGCCGTACGCCAGCACACCGAGCAGCTCCACGATGCCGGTGCGGTACTCGGGGTCGTCGAGGGCAGAAGGGGTGCGGGTCTCGTCGGCCATGCTGGGAGCGTAGCGCGGGGCGCGCCCCGGATCGCGGGCACCGCGGCATACCATGGGGGAGGAAATCCACGAGTCTGAAGAATTCGAGAAGACCCCTGACTACCTTCAAAGATCTGGGCGTGATGCCCGAGATCGCCGACGCGCTCGAGTCCGTCGGCATCACCTCACCGTTCCCCATCCAGGAGATGACTCTCTCGGTCGCCCTCATGGGCACCGACCTGATCGGCCAGGCGCGCACCGGTACCGGCAAGACGCTGGCGTTCTCGATCCCCGTCATCCAGCGGACGGTCGCCCCGCACGACGCCGACTACGGCGAGCTCTCCGCACCCGGCAAGCCCCAGGCGCTCGTCGTCGCACCGACCCGTGAGCTCGCGCTGCAGGTCGCCAAGGACATCGAGACCGCATCCAAGCTGCGTGGCACGCGCAACGTCACGATCTACGGCGGCGTCGGCTACGAGCCCCAGCTCGAGGCTCTCGAGCGGGGCGTCGACATCGTCGTCGGCACACCGGGTCGCATCCTCGACCTGGCCAACCGTCGTGCGCTCGACCTCTCGCACGTCAAGTCACTCGTCCTCGACGAGGCCGACGAGATGCTCGACCTCGGCTTCCTGCCCGACGTCGAGTCGATCCTGGCCAAGACGCCCGAGACCCGCCAGACGATGCTGTTCTCGGCCACGATGCCGAGCGCGATCGTCTCGCTGGCCCGCAAGCACATGCGCCACCCCATGAACATCCGCGCGGAGTCGCAGGACGAGAGCAGCACCGTCCCCACGACGGCGCAGTTCGTGTTCCAGGCGCACGAGCTCGACAAGCCCGAGATCGTCGCGCGCATCCTGCAGGCCGAGGACGCCGGGCAGATCATCGTCTTCACGCGCACCAAGCGCCAGGCGCAGCGCGTGGCGGACGACCTGGCCGACCGCGGGTTCCCCGCCTCGCCGCTGCACGGCGACATGGCGCAGGCCGCGCGCGAGCGGGCGCTGCAGAAGTTCCGCGACGGCAAGGTCACGATCCTCGTCGCGACCGACGTGGCGGCGCGCGGCATCGACGTCGCCGGCATCTCCCACGTCATCAACTGGACGAGCCCCGACGACCACAAGACCTACGTGCACCGCATCGGCCGCACGGGCCGCGCAGGCCTGTCGGGCATCGCGGTCACGTTCGTCGACTGGGCCGACCTCACCAAGTGGAAGCTCATCAACGCCGAGCTCGACCTGCCGTTCGCCGAGCCGCAGGAGACGTACTCGACGTCGGAGCACCTGTTCCACGACCTCGGGATCCCGAAGGATGCCAAGGGTCGGCTCAAGCCGCCGTCGCCCAAGGAGCCCACGAAGGACGGCGACCGCGGCGGTCGTGGTGGCCAGGGTGGTCGCGGTGGTCAGGGTGGTCGCGGCGGTCGCAGCCAGGGCGGACAGCGCTCGGGCGGCCAGCAGGGTGCGCGCTCCGAGGCCGGCGAGCAGAAGCCCGCGGGCGAGGGCTCGAGCCGCAACCGGAACCGCAACCGGCGCCGCCGTCGCACTCGCAGCGGCGAGCCGACCGCTCCCCAGGCGTCGACGTCGAGCGACTGAGACCGCTTCGCGCACGAGACGAAGGGCGTCACCGGACCTGTTCCGGTGACGCCCTTCGTCATGTGACGGGGCGTGCGCCGTCAGGCGGTGACGACGACCTTGGTGCCGACCGGTGCCCAGTCCCACAGAGCCTTGGCGTCGTCGGCCCACTGGCGCACGCATCCGGACGACAGCGCCGTGCCGAGCTGGGCCTTGGTCTGCTCGAGTCTTCCGTCGTTGTCGATGGGCACGCTGTGGAAGCCGATGGGGGCGTTGCGTCCGGTCGTGAACCTGACGAAGTACCGCATGGTGCCGGAGTAGTCGAAGGCCGTGGCCTGCTCCGTGCGCGACTGCACGGCGTACGTGCCGGGATCGAGGTTGTCGTACTTGCTGCCCGAGACCGGGTAGGTGCGGGTGACCTTGCCGCCGGCCTCGATGAGCCACACACGCTGGCGGGACTCGCTGAACACGATGCGGCGGCCGTCGCCTGAGCGGGCCGGCACCGTCGTGTCGGCCTTGGCGGCGGCGAGCTCGCGCGTCGCCTCGGCCCTGGTGCGGCTCGCCTCGGTCTTCGCGTCGACCGCCGCCGCGACCGTGCGCGCCGGCTCGGCCAGGCTCGCGTCGACGATGCCCGGCCCTCCCGCCGGCTCGGACGTCCGGGCATCGGCGGACCCGCCCTGCACCGCCGAGACGAGCGTGGCCGTCCCGATCACGACGGTCGCCGCGAGGGAACCCGTGAGTGCCCCGAGACGGCGACGCTGACGTCGCCGACGCTCGAGCCGCTCCGCACGCAGCGTCGCGCTGCGGCGGGGCGCACGGTGGACGGGCTGGGAAGGCACGGGCCCATGATATCGACGCGCGCGGGATCGGTGGCGCAGCGGCGTGCCGCCCCGCACGTCAGGCCAGGAGCGATGCCGCGACCGCGCGGTAGGCCTCGGCGCCCTTGTGGGCCTTGCTCGTGCCGAGGATGCTGCGTCCCACGGCGGGCGCCTCCGCGAAGCGGATCGTCTTCGGGATCGCGGGCTCGACGACCGGCAGCCCGTAGGTCTCCTCGATCGCGGCCAGGACAGCGCGCGCGTGGTTCGTCCGACCGTCGTACATCGTCGGCAGGACGCCGAGGACCTCGAGCTCGGAGTTGATGAACTGCTTGACGTCGTGGACGGTGTCGAGCAGCTGGCCGACCCCGCGGTGCGACAGCGTCTCGGCCTGCAGGGGGATGAGCACCTGCTGCGCGGCCGACAGCGCTCCGACCGTCAGGACGCCGAGGGTCGGCGGGCAGTCGATGAGGATCCAGTCGTAGTCGTCGGCCACCTTGTCGAGCGCGACGCGGAGACGCTGCTCGCGACCCGTGCGGTTGACGAGGGCCTCCTCGGCCTGCGTGACCGTGATGTTGCTGGGCAGCAGGTGCATGCCGTCGTCGGTCACCACGATCGCGTCGTCGGGCTTGGCCTTGCCGAGCAGGACCTCGCCGACCGTGACGTCGACGTCCTCGGGATCGACACCGAGCGAGAACGTCAGTCCGCCCTGCGGGTCGAGGTCGACCAGCAGCACGCGTTGCCCGAGCTCGAGCAGGGCAGCACCGAGGGACGCCACGGTGGTCGTCTTGCCGACGCCACCCTTCTGATTCACGACCGCGATGGTCGTCGTCCCACGCTTCTGAGCCACGGGCACATCATGCCACCCGACGGATGCGTGGGATGCTGGCATCCATGACCAGAGCCCTCGTCACCGGACCGACCGCCGGCATCGGCAACGCCTTCGCCCACGCCCTCGCCGCCCGCGGCGACGATCTCGTGCTGGTCGCGCGCGACGCGCGCCGGCTGGAGTCGATCGCCGAGGAGCTGCGGACCGAGCACGGCGTCGAGGTCGACGTCGTCGCCGCCGACCTCACCGACCCGGCGGGCCTCGCGGCCACCGAGGACGCCCTGGCGAGCACGTCGAAGCCCGTCGACCTGCTCGTGAACAACGCGGGCGCCTCACTCGCGGGCTGGTTCGGCACGACCGACATCGCCGACGAGGACCGCCAGCTCGACCTGCTGGTCCGTGCGCCGATGCACCTGATGGACGTCGCGATCAAGTCGATGACCGGCCGCGGTCACGGGCAGGTCGTCAACGTCGCGAGCGTCGCCGCGTTCACGCCGCGCGGTGCCTACTCGGCGCACAAGGCGTGGCTCGTGAATCTCTCGCAGTGGGCCGACTGGCAGTACGCCTCGGCCGGCGTCCGGGTCATGGCGCTGTGCCCTGGATTCGTGCGGACCGAGTTCCACCAGCGCGGCGACATGGACGTCTCGGGCGTGCCGCGCTGGATGTGGCTCTCGTCCGACCGTCTCGTGCGAGACGCGCTGCACGACCTCGACAAGGGTCGCTCGCTCTCCATCCCCAGCAAGCGCTACAAGGTGCTCGCCACGCTCGCGCGCCACGCCCCGACCGCGCTGGTCGCGCGCGCGGCCAAGCGCGGGCGATGAGCACGCCCCAGACCCTCGAGGTCCCCGACGGGGTCGATCGGACCACGATCGAGACGCCGCGCGGGTCGTTCGCCGCGCACGTCGTGCGGGTCGAGGTCCCACGGGCGCACGTGCTGCTCGTGCCGGGCTGGACGGGCAGCAAGGAGGACTTCACGCAGGTCCTGCCGCTCGTGGCGGCCGCCGGGTTCGACGTCACGGCCTACGACCAGCGCGGTCAGTACGAGACGCCGGGCTCGTCCGACGCGGACTACTCCCTCGACGGGTTCGGCGCCGACGCCGTGGCGGTCGCCCGGTCCGCGAGCGACGCACCCAGTCACCTGCTGGGCCACTCGTTCGGCGGCCTGGTCGCCCAGTCCGCGGTCATCGCCGACGTCGCGGCGTGGCGGAGCCTGAGCCTCCTGTGCACCGGGCCGGCGGCGCTCGGCTCCTCGCCCGCCCGGCCGCTCGACCGCATGGTCGCCGCCATCGACGCCGGGGTCCCGCTCGCCGAGGTCCAGAACGCGGTCCGGGGCGCAGGATTCGGCACCGAGCCGGCCGACATCGAGGCGTTCCTCGCCGAACGGTTCACCCGCAACGACCGCACCTCGCTGCGCGAGATCACGCAGCACCTCATCGACGCGCCCGACCGGCTCGACCAGGTGGCCGCGTCCGGGCTGCCTGTCTGGGTGGGTCGTGGCGAGCGCGACGACGCGTGGCCGTACGCCGTCCAGGAATCGATGGCCGAGCGCCTGGGCACGACGGTCCGTCTGATCGACGCCGAGCACTCCCCCGGCGTCCAGAACCCGCAGGGCCTCGCGGACGCCTGGCTGCCGTTCCTCACCTCCCACTGACCCTCCCCCCAGCTCAGGCTCCCCCACCCGCTGAGTGTGACGATCTCGGGCGTCGGACGACCGATTCCGCCCGGAATCGTCACACTCAGCGGGTGAGGGGGCGCGGGGTCAGGGCGTGGAGCGGAGGACGGATCGCAGGGCGCGGCGGGAGACCGGACCGAGGTCGTCGAGGGCGGCCGCCAGGCGACCGATGCCGGCGAGCGCACCCGAGACGACGTCCTCGCGGGAGCGCGTCGGCTCCATGAGCTCGAGTCCCACGAACGTCGCGCTGACCAGGTCGGTCAGCGCGTCGGCGTCGAGGACCTCGGCGACGGGCGACCCGGCCAGGAGCCGCTGGAGCGTGGCCCGCACCTGTTCGTTCCAGAGGGCGAGCGACCGACCGACGGCCTCGGCCAGCGTCGGGTTCGCGTGCGAGCCGGCCAGGACCTGCGCCAGCACCGTGACGTTGCCGGCCTCGCGCTCCTCGGCGTGCAGCCGGCCGGCGACCTCCACGAGCCCTCCGAACGTGGTGACCGCCGCGAGCCGCGGCTCCAGCAGCGCGACCCGCTCGGCGGTCGACTCCAGGCACGCCTGCGCGACCAGTCCCTCGACGCTGCCGAAGTGGTAGAAGACCAGCGCCTGGTTGACGCTTCCGGCGGTGGCGATCGAGCGCGCCGAGATCGCGCCGATGCCCTGCTCGCGGATGACCTGCATCGTCGCCGCGACCAGGGTCCGCTTCGTGGCGACGGACCGGGCGTCAGACACGGATCTCCTCACGGTAGGGGCGGACGGCGGCGGGCACGTCGGTGGCGTCGACGTACTGGGCCGTGAACCGGCCGTGGTAGCCGAACACCGGCCCGACGAGCCCATGGTGCACCTCGACGCGGATCCGGAAGCACCCGGCCTCGTCGTCCCAGTGCTCGCGCACGGATGCGCGTCCGCTGACCCACGGCGGGAGGTCGACGCTCACCGGGCCCTCGTGCAGCCGCATGACGTCGGAGTCGATGCGCAGCCCACCACGCTCGTCCACCGACAGGTCCAGGTCGGCGGCGACGTGCTGGTGGGTGCCGAGGTAGTCCACGACGACCTGACGCTCGGGATCGAGCACCATCGTCGCGTCGAACCGCCGCCGCCGACCGGGCGCGACCTCGAAGGTGCGCACGAACGTGACGGTCTCGCGGCCGTGGCCGTCGACGTAGGGGTAGTTCTCGATCGTGAACGGCACGTCGGCCCCGGTCTCGGGGAACAGCAGGTTGCGGTGCGCCCCGAGGCGCAGGAACGGTGCGACGACGGCGCGGCCACGCCAGATGCGGTCCATCGTGCCGCGTCCGATGCAGGCGCGTCGGTCCGCGACGCCCACGCCGAAGCGCTCCTGCAGACGTGGGTGGAGGTTGTCGAAGTCGGAGCCGAGGGCGTGGGCGAAGATCGAGGTCATCGGAGGTCTCCCGTGCTCCAGGTCGTGCGACGCGCCGACGGCGCCCACGGCAGGGCCGGCAGACGCAGAGCCGCGAAGCCGAGCAGGATCGCCACGGCGATCCCCGACGCCCCGCCCACGAGCACGGCGGCCAGGACGACCGCGACGAGGCGCAGGGCGGCGTCGGCCACGGCCAGGGACGCGGTGAGCTCGGGCGGCAGGCCGCGGTCGGCCCACAGCCGCAGGCGGTCGAACGACCAGGCTGTCCCCCACGCCATGAGCGGACGGAAGACGCGGTCGACCCGCGGGTAGCGCGAGCGGTAGTCGTAGCCCGTGCTGAACTCGGTGCCGCCGCCGTCGAGCGGACGGTAGCGCCAGTAGCCCGAACCCTCCTCGATGGGCGACAGCGGGTTGGAGCAGGCGAACCGGAGCGCCGAGGTGGCCGACCCGTCGTCGCGCCGCCGTTCGCCGGAGTGCTCACCCGTGCCGCTGACGCCGAAGCGGCGGTAGCGGAAGCGACCGTCGGCCGTGGGCCGGATGCGTCCGAACCGGACGTCCCACCGCTCGTGGCGTTCCGGCGTCTGCGTGAGGGCCCAGACGCGCTCGACGTCGGCCGTGAGGCTGGCCTCGACGTGGATCCCCCGCCGGGTGCGCGTGGCGCTCATCGGGCGCTCCTCCCGGCCGTTGCGTCGTCCCGGGAGGCGCGTCGACAGGCGCGCTGGACTCCCCACTGCGTCATCGCCCACGCGATCAGCAGGACCGGCGAGGCGTAGTAGACATCGACCACTCCACCGGTCCCCACCAACAGGACCGCGAGAGCCAGGACGCCCGCGACCGCCGCGCCCACCGCGGGCTGCGGCACGCCGGCCATCACGACCGCCCAGGCGATCACACCGGAGACGAGGCCGAGTGCTCCGCCGATGACCGCGCCCAGCATCAACCCGAGGACGACCGACGTCAGGACCGCGTACCCGAGGCTGCTGTCTCCACGCTGGACGCCGGGCCAGACCGAGCTCGCCATGAAGACGAATCCGAAGCCTGCACCGCCCAGGGCGCCGAGCCCCAGTCCCCGCAGCAGCAGGGACCCGAACAGGTGGACCGGGTTCATGGAATCTCCCATCGTTGAGCAACTGCTCAAAACTCTGACCAACGCCATTTAAGCACTCGCTCAAACACCGGGTCAAGCCCCCGCTGAGCGTGACGATCCCGGGCGGAATCACGGGGATTCCGCCCGGGATCGTCCCACTCAGCGGGTGGGGTCAGCCGAGAAGGCGGTGGTACTGCTCCGGGTCGGTCAGGTTCGCGCCGAGGCGGAACGCCGACGACTTGCCCGTGCCGTGGTAGTCGCTCGAGCCGGTGACGACGAGCCCCAGCTCCGCGGCGATCGCGCGCAGCCCGGTGCGGGCTCGCTCGTCGTGGTCGTTGTGGTCCACCTCGATCCCGTCGAGACCTACCTCCTGGAGCTCGGCGAAGGCCGCGAGGTCGAGCACGCGATCGCTCCCCCGTGACCAGGGGTGTGCCACGACGGCCTGGCCGCCCGCCTCCTTGAGCAGCTCGATCGCCCGCACCAACGGAGCCGCGTAGCGGTCGACGAAGGCGCGTCCGGACGCGTTGAGCCAGCCACGGAACGCCTCGTCGCGGTGCCCCAGGTAGCCCTTGGCCACCATGGCGTCAGCGATGTGGGGTCGTCCCGACGCGGCGGCGTCGCCGGACTGGGCAGCGACGTCCTCGAGCGTGATGTCGACGCCGTGCTCGGCGAGCTTGGCCAGGATCTGCGGGAGACGGTCGTCACGGCCGCCGAGGACACGCTGCAGCTCACCGACCAGCGGCTCGTGGTCCGGGTCGAAGGCATAGCCCAGCAGGTGCACGCTCTCGCCACGGAACCGCGTCGAGATCTCGATGCCCCGCACGAGCCTGATGCCCACGAGGTCGGCCTCGGCCTGCGCCTCGTCCCAGCCGGTCGTCGCGTCGTGGTCGGTGATCGCCACGACGTCGAGACCGGCCACCTGGGCGGCGCTGCGGACCATCTCCGCCGGCGTGTCCGTGCCGTCCGAGCGGGTGGTGTGGGCGTGCAGGTCGATCCTCACGCCCACAGGCTACGACGCCGCCCGCCTCACGGTTCAGTCTCCTCGGGCGGCGACGTTCCACCGCACGACGACCGACTGCCCCCGGTCGTCGCCCAGCACGGAGACCGTGGCGGTGTCGAGCAGGAAGTGCCGGCCCTCGGAGACGTCGAGGCCGAGCCAGCGCGCCGTCAGCGCACGCAGGCTGTGACCGTGGGCGAAGACCAGCACGGAACCCTCGAGGGACCGCACGCGCTCCACGACTCGGTCCAGGCGCGTCGTGACCTCGTCCGCCGACTCGCCGCCCGGCACCGGATGCGTCCAGATGGACCAGCCGGGGACGGTCTCGCGGATCTCGGGGGTCGTGATGCCCTCGTAGTCGCCGTAGTCCCACTCCGCCAGGTCCGGCTCGTCCTGCGCATCGGCGAACCCAGCGAGCTCGGCGGTGTGCCGGGCCCGTCGGCGCGGGCTCGTGAGCACGAGGTCGAAGCACTCCCGGGCGAGCGTCGGGGCGAGCGCCCGGGCGGTCTGCTCACCTGACGGGGTGAGCGGCACGTCGGTCGTCGAGGTGTGGCGGCCGTCGCGACTCCACTGCGTCTCGCCGTGACGGACCAGGTACAGCGTGCTGGCACCCATGTCAGCGCGGGACCAGGGCCCAGTAGTCGAGGTCGAGCAGGACCCCGTCGACGTAGCGGCCGTCCTCGCCACGCAGCGTCGTGGACTCGTCGCGGCCCTTCGTGGCCACGAGGCGCAGGCGGAGCGCGCCGACGCCGGGCGCGTCGAGCTCGGCCACGTCGAGCACCTCGGACCAGGCGTAGATCGTGTCTCCGGCGAAGGCCGGGGCGACGTGCGATCCGGCGTTGATCGCCGCGACGAGCTGGGCGTTGGCCAGGCCGTTGAACGACAGCGCACGAGCGAGGGAGATGACGTGGCCGCCGTACACGAGGCGGCGACCGTCGGGACGCGCCTCGGTGTTGAAGTGCACCTTGGCGGTGTTCTGCCACAGCCGGGTCGCGAGCATGTGCTCGGCGTCGGTGAGGGTGACGCCGTCAACGTGGTCGATCGTCTCGCCGACGGTGTAGTCGCCGAGACGGTGCGGCTCGCCGGCCGCCGCGACGTCGTAGTCGGAGAAGTCGAGACCCTCGGGCACGACGAGGTCGGAGGCGGCGACGGCGTCGGCGAGCTGAGGCACGACCGGCTCGGGCGCCGGCGACTCGCTGTCGCGCTTGTGGACCATGACCCAGCGCACCCAGTCGAGCGCGATCTCGCCGCGCTGGTTCGTGGCGGTCGAGCGGACGTAGACCACGCCCGTGCGGCCGTTGGAGTTCTGCTTGAGACCGATGACCTCCGACGACGTGCGCAACGTGTCACCGGGCACCACCGGACGGTGGAAGCGGCACTCCGCGTAGCCCAGGTTGGCGACCGCGTTGAGCGAGATGTCCGGCACGGTCTTGCCGAACGCGACGTGGAACGCCACGAGGTCCTCGACCGGCGCGGGAGACAGGCCGACGGAGGCGGCGAACTCGGCGGACGACGCGATCGCGAACCGCGAGGGGTAGATCGCTCCGTAGAGGGCACGGTCGCCCTCGGTGATCGTGCGCGGGGTCGCGTGCTCGATCACCTGGCCGATGGTGAAGTCCTCGAAGTAGTTGCCCGGGTTCGTCTTGGTCATGGATCTCCTCGATCGCTCGCCGATGCCGAGGTCATCATCGCGGACCGCGTCCCGTCGCAGGTCAGGGGGTGTGCGGACGTGGGCGCGGACCACGCCTGGGTCAGGCGAACGGGTTCTGCGTGGCCCCTGGCAGCTTCGCGAGGAGCTCCTTGCCCTGGGCGAGGAACTTGTGCTCGACGAGCACCTCGTACCGGGTCGCGACGACCTTGGTGACGGAGCTGAAGTCGCGCTGGCCGCGCGTGGCGGCGTAGCCGAGCAGCACCCACACGACGCCGAACGCGAGGCCCAGCGCGACGCCGCCGAGGACCGTCGTCAACCAGGCGCTGCCGTCGCTGAAGATCCCGAGCAGGAGACCGATCAGCAGGCCGAGCCAGGCACCCGACGCCGCGCCCGCGCCGGCGACGCGACCGGTGGTGAGCCGCCCCGTGACGCGCTCGACCTGACGCAGGTCGGTGCCGACGATCAGCACGTTCTGGACCGGGAAGCCCTCGTCGGAGAGGAAGTCGACCGCCTTCTGGGCGGCGGCGTAGTCGTCGTAGACACCGAGCGACTGCGGGTACTCGAGCTCGAAGAGCCCGGAGTTCACGGGAGGCATGCCTCCAGTCTAGGAGCGGGCCGCCAAGCCGCTCGTCCGTCTCAGGCGGACCGGCCCCCGACCGGCACGACCCGCCGCAGGAACTCCAGCTCGTCGCGCACCGTCCGCTCGAACTCGTCACCGACGTAGATGTCGAAGTGGCCGGTGTCGCGCGAGATGATCTCGCCCTGCGGCGCCCTGGCCACGTGGCGCCGGGTGGCCCGCGCCGGGGCGACGGTGTCGCGGTCGCACACGACGAACAGCGCCGGGCAGCCGAGCGCCTTGGCCCGACGACCGGGACGGCCGAACGCGATCTCGAGCGCCACGCGCGCCGCGACCTCGTTGCGGAACGTGCCCTGCTCGGGTGCGATCGAGACGTAGCCGGGATAGGCGTCGGGCGCAGACATGAGGGCGACCTCGCCCGGGTGCCCGGCGAGGGGCACGAGGACCGGCTTGCGCCGCAGCCACGACCCCACGAGGTCGCGGACCGCTCGCAGCGTGACCCGCACGGAGGTCAAGGGCGGCACGGCGAGCGTCGAGGCGAGTCCGTCGGTGTACGGGCACTGCGACACGACGGCCGCGACCCGCGGGTCGCTCGCCCCGACCGAGATCACGTGACCGCCGGAGAACGACGACCCCCACAGCACGACCCGCTCGGCGTCGACGCCCTCGATCGTCCGGGCGAAGTCGACCGCGGCGCGCCAGTCCTGGCGCTGCCGCGTGACGGAGAGCAGCTGGCGCGGCTCGCCGTCGCTCGCCCCGAAGTGGCGGTAGTCGAAGACCAGGCACGCGTAGCCGGCCTCCACGAACCGCTCCGCGAACGCGTCGAGACGCATCTCGCGGACACCGCCGAGGCCGTGCGCCATGACCAGCATGGGGACGTCAACGCTCCCGTCGGGCCGGTAGAGCCAGGCACCGATCCGGGTGCCCTGCGACGTGAAGGTGACGTCCTCGCGCGTGCTCATGTCAGAGCTTGTAGTCCTTGAGGAGGCTGCGCCCGATGATCATCTTCTGGATGTCGGACGTGCCCTCACCGATGAGCATGAACTTGACCTCGCGCATGAGGCGCTCGACCTCGTACTCCTTGGAGTAGCCGTAACCGCCGTGGATCCGGAAGGAGTCCTCGACGACCTCGTTGGCGTACTCCGAGGCGAGCATCTTGGCCATGCCGGCCTCGACGTCCATGCGCTTGCCGGTGTCCTTGAGGCGGGCGGCGCGCACCATCATCGCGTGGATCGTCTCGACCTTGGTGGCCATCTCGGCGAGCCGGAACAGGACCGCCTGGTGGTCGGCGATCTGCTTGCCGAAGGTCTTGCGCTGCTGGGCGTAGGCGATGCCGAGCTCGAAGCCGCGGATCGCCAGGCCGCACGCGCGGGCGGCGACGTTGACGCGACCGACCTCGACGCCGTCCATCATCTGGAAGAAGCCCTTGCCGGGCTCGCCGCCGAGGATCTGGTCCGCCGAGATCTTGTGGTCCTCGAGGATCAGCTCGGTCGTCTCGACGCCCTTGTAGCCCATCTTCTCGAGCTTGCCCGGGACCGTGACGCCCTGGGCGGTCTCGCCGAAGCCCGGCTCCTTCTCGACCAGGAACGTCGTCATGTTCTTGTAGACCGAGTCGGCGCCCTCGTCGGTCTTGCACAGCAGCGCGACGAGCGTGGACGTGCCGCCGTTGGTCAGCCACATCTTCTGACCGGTGATCGAGTAGCCGTCATCGGTCTTGGTGGCCTTGGTCGAGACGGCCGAGACGTCGGAGCCGAGACCCGGCTCGGACATCGAGAACGCGCCGCGGACCTCGCCGGTCGCCATCTTGGGCAGGTACTTCTGCTTCTGCTCGTCGGTGCCGTGCTGCTGCAGCAGGTAGGCGACGATGAAGTGCGTGTTGATGACGCCGGAGACGCTCATCCAGCCGCGGGCGATCTCCTCGACCACCAGCGCGTAGGTCAGCAGCGACTGGCCGAGCCCGCCGAACTCCTCGGGGATCGTGAGGCCGAAGATGCCCAGCTCCTTGAGCCCCTCGATGATCTCGGTGGGGTACTCGTCGGCGTGCTCGAGCTCCTGGGCGACCGGGATGATCTCCTTCTCGACGAACTGCTTGACGACCTTGAGGATCTCCTGCTGCTCCTCGTCGAGTCCCTCGGTCTGAGCGAGTCGGCCCATGAAACTGCCTCCTTGGCTGGCGGGGTGACGGGCCGACTGTACCGACAAGTAGCCCCGGTCACCCGGCGAGCCCCGCCCGTGTGAGGGACGGCACGGGGCCAATCTCAGACCTCGAGCGGCTGCTGGTCGGCGGGTCGTCGGCTGAGCACGACGACCACGAGTCCGGCGAGCACCAGCGCGAGTCCTGCGTACACCCCGGCGGGCGGCGACTGCCCGAGGGCGACGGCGGCCAGCAGCGCGGCCCCCGGTACCTCGAGCAGCAGGAGCAGGGAGATGACGAGGGGGCTCATGACCGCGAGCAGATGGTTGATGAGGGAGTGACCGAGGAGCTGCGCGCACACCGTGACGGCCCCGATGAGCAGCCAGTCCCTGGCGTCGAGGCCCACGAGGTCGACGCCGGCGGCGAGGGAGGCGAGGAGCAGCACGAGGGCGCACGTGCCGTAGCAGACGGTCGTGTAGGCCGTGGTGGACAGCCGGGTGCGGACGCGCTCCCCCGCCACGAGGTACATCGCGGCGAACAGGCCACCCAGGACGGCGAGGCCGTCGCCGACCAGGGCCCGCGTCGAGACCGCGAAGTCGACGCCCGAGACGACGAGGACACCGACGACCGAGACCGCGCAGCCCACCAGCACCCGGGCGGCGACGGGCTGACCGCGCCATCGGTCCAGGAGCACGACCCAGACGAGCTGGGTCGTGACGAGCGCCGTCGCGGCGGCCACCGACGTGAGCTGGAGCGATCCCACCCACGTGGCGAAGTGACCGGCCAGGAAGACGCCGGCCGCCAACGTGAGCGACAGGTGACGCGCGTCGAGCGCCCGGAGCTCGGCTCGCGACCGCACGGCGGCGACCGGCGCCAGCACCACGGTCGCCGCCGCGTTGCGCCAGAAGGCGATCGCCAGCACCGGCGCGTTCGTCGCGGCCATGAGCGGTCCCGACGCCGACACCCCGAGCACGGCCACGACGGCGAGCAGCGCATTCACCGCGACAGTCTGTCACCGTCCCCGTCCGCCCGGCCCGTCACCGTCCGCCGAGTCGGTGGCCCTGCGGGTGCCGGTGGGGCTGGAGGGACGGGTCGTCGATCAGCCCCAGGCGGCCTCGAGCTCGGCGAGGGAGTCCTCGAGGTGCGTCAGCAGGCGCTGCAGGTGCGGGACGGACGTGCGGCAGCCGATGATGCCGAAGTCGAGGTAGTTGTCGCGACTGCAGAGCGTGATGTTGACCGCCTGGCCGTCCAGCACGATCGAGACCGGGTACAGGCCGTCCAGCCGGGCGCCGTTGAAGTACAACGGCTTGGTCGGGCCCGGCACGTTCGAGACCACGACGTTGAACGGCGGGTGCGTGTACTTGACGAACCCCGGCACCGGCGACATCGCGAGCGGCAGCATCTGGACCGCCGAGAACGCCAGGATCTGCGTCGGCGAGAGCCCGCCCATGAGCTTCTTGGCCTTCTTGGACGAGTAGGCGATCTCCTCCAGGCGCGTCGGTCCGCTCTCCCGGTCGGTGGCCAGGTTCACCACGATGACCCCGACCGAGTTGCCAGAGGGGGCGTCGGCCTTGCCCGCCGACTCGGCGCGCAGGGCGAGCGAGACGGGCACCATGGCGGTCATCGGCTCGTCGGGCAGGGCGTGCTGCTCCAGCAGGTAGCCGCGCAGCGCACCGGAGACCATCGCGAGCACGACGTCGTTCATCGTGGTCGCCGACGACTTGGCGACGCGCTTGATCCGCTCGATCTCCCACGACTGCGCGGCGAAGCGTCGCGCACCGCCGACCGGGCCGTTGAGCATCGTCTTGGGCGCGCGAGGCAACGTGACGTCACCCTCGCGCAGGATCTCGTTGCCGATGCGCAGGGTCGCCGGCAGCAGCCCGGCGACGTCCTGCGCGACGTCGAGCCCGCCGCGCAGGAGGCCGAGCGGGTCGAGGCCCGAACGACGCCCACCGCTGCGCTGCCTCGACGGCAGCAGCCACGGCGGCACGCAGTCGCGGCGCTCGGGGTCCTCGCTCAGCGCACGCTGCATGAGGCGCAGCGCGGACACTCCGTCGACCATCGAGTGGTGGACCTTGGAGTAGACCGCGATCCGACCGTCCGTGAGCCCCTCGACCGCGTGGGCCTCCCACATCGGACGGTGCCGGTCCAGCAGCGAGCCGTGCCAGCGCGAGACGAGCTGCAGCAGCTCGCGGATGCGGCCGGGACGCGGCACGGCCGAGTGCCGCACGTGGTAGTCGAAGTCGATCGTGTCGTCGTAGGTCCACCACGTGTTGCCGAGCGTTCCCACCGGCTCGGCCGGACGCTTGCGGAACGTGGGGCTGACGTCGTCGTTGCCGCGGAAGGTGGCGATGAGGTCTCGCACCCAGTTCTCGTCGGCGTCCTCCGGCGGCTCGAAGAGCTGCAGACCGCCCACGTGCATGGGGTGCTCACGACTCTCGGCCAGCAGGAACATCGAGTCGGTGGGCGGCATGTACGACATCGGCGATTCCCCCAAAGCGGAGCGGCAGGTCACGTACGCTAACGATCTCGTGTGGCGCAAGTCACCAGGTGTGACATATTCGTCACCGGCAGGTTAACGCCGCCCGACCGATCAGGAGAGTCGACATGGGAACTCGTCTCACCGTGGCCACGGAGCCACGGGTCTTCCGAGGGGCCAGCGTGCAGTCCAGGCTGCTGGGTCTCGGGCTGCGCCACACGGTGCGCCCGCTCCTCGGGCTGTGGGCGCACCTGCCCTTCGACGTGTTCCCGCCGAACCTTCTCGAGCACGCCGCGCGCCTGCTCCCCGTCCACGAGGGCACCAGCTGGCGCCACGTCCAGCTCGACGGCTGCCCGGCGGAGTGGCTGCGCGCCAAGGGTGTCGACGACATCCACGACGGCAACCAGAAGGCGATCCTCTACTTCCACGGCGGCGCGTTCCTGACGTGCGGCCTCAACACGCACCGTCGCCTCGTCTCGCGCATCTCGTACGCGTCGGAGCAGCCCGTGCTCAACGTGGGCTACCGACAGATGCCGTACGAGCCCATCGCGGAGTCCGTCGCCGACGGGGTCGTGGGCTTCCGGTGGCTGCTCGACCAGGGCTACCGCGCCGAGGACATCACGATCGCAGGCGACTCGGCCGGCGGCTACCTGGCCTTCAGCGTCGCCCGTGCGGTCATGGACGCCGACCTCGGCCGCCCCGCCGGTGTCGTGGCGCTCTCGCCGCTGCTCGACGTCGACTCCTCGCACAAGGCGGCGCACCGCAACGCCGACCGCTGCCAGACCTTCCCGCTCAAGGCGCTCGAGCGGTTCACCGAGGTGTCGCTGCGCATGGACACGCGGCGAGGCATCAACGGCCAGCGCGTCTGCCCGGTCAACATGCCGGTCGACGACCTGCCGCCGACCCTGATCCAGATCGGCTCGCGCGAGATCTTGCTCGCCGACGCCGAGCTCATGGCCAACCGTCTCGTGCAGGCCGGCGTGCCGTGCGACCTGCAGGTGTGGGACCGCCAGGTCCACGTCTTCCAGGCCGCCGCGTCGTGGGTGCCCGAGAGCCGCGCGGCGATCGAGGAGATCGGCACGTTCGTGCGCGACCTCGCCGCCCGCGAGGAGACGGCGTCGACTCCCGTCACGACCGTGCCCCGGACCGCCGCTGGGACGAAGGCTGCCGCGCAGGCCTGAGGACCACCTGCGGAGGCGGCGGACGCCTACTGCGTGCCCGTGCGCACCGTCGACACCTCGGCCGTCAGCCGGTCGAGCTGCTCGAGTCGTGTCCTCGTGACGTCGTCGACGGGCACGAAGACCATGAAGCGGTTGCCGTGCACCTCGTCGAGCCACATGTTGGTCGTCCGGGTGCGCAGGTCCCCGACGAGCGGGTGGGTGACCCGCTTGACGAGACCGCTCTCGCGGCCCACCTCGCCGCGGTCCCACAGACGGGCGAAGTCCGGCGACCGTCGCGCGAGGTCCTCGATGAAGGCGTTCCAGTCCGGGTCGTCGACGTGGGCGCCGTACGACGCCCTGAGTCGCGAGGCGAGGTCCGCGCCCATCGACTCGCGGTCGTGGTACCTCTCCCGCCAGTCCGGGTCGAGGAAGAACCGGCCGATGCAGTTCGTGCCTCCCGGTCCGGGGACGTCGAGATCACCGATCAGGAACCGGTACGCGCGGTTGTAGGCCACGAAGTCGAAGCGCGCCGTCTGGATGACGGCCGGCAACGGCATGAGCTGGTCGAGCATCTCCTGGTGGTCGGGCGTGAAGGCGAGCTCGAGATCGCCCATGACGGGGTGCCCGGCCAGACGCTGCAGGTGGGCCGCCTCGTGGGGCGCGAGTCGCAACGCCGTGGCCAGCGCCCTGACGACCTGCTCCGACGGATGCGCAGGACGGCCCTGCTCGAGCCACGTGTACCAGGTGATCCCGACCCCGGCGAGATGGGCGACCTCCTCGCGGCGCAGCCCCGGGGTCCGTCGGCGTCCGGTGTCGGGGAGCCCCACGTCGGCCGGACGCAGACGCTCACGACGACTGCGCAGGAACTGGGCGAGCTCCTCGTGCGACACGCTCATGTCCTCAGTATCGACCGATCCCGCTCGCTGTCCATGGTGGTACCGGTACCAGGATGAGCAGCGGCTGGTTGCCCTCCGTGACCGACGTCAGGCTGACGGCATGCCCACGACCGCCGACCCGCTCCCCTCCGCCCGGACCGAGGGACCGTCCCTGGCGCGCTTCGCCGGGCCCCTTCTCGGCCCGTTCGTCGGAACCTACGCCTTCAACTCCGCGAGCGTCGCCTCACCATCCATCGCCCGCGACCTGGGCGCGTCGCCGACCCAGGTCGAGATCGTCATCGCCGCCTACAGCGTGCCGTTCGCGGTCCTGCTCGTGCTCGGCGGACGGCTCGGCGACCGGTACGGCCGTCGGCGGACCTTCGCCCTCGGCATGGGCCTGGTCACCGCCGCGGCCGCCGCGGCCGCGGCGGCACCGGACGCGAGCACGCTCGCGGCCATCAGGCTGGTCCAGGGCGCCGGGGCGGCCCTCTGCACGCCCCAGGTGCTGGGTACCGTCCAGGCCACCAGTCACGGCGTGCGGCGCGCCCGAGGCGTGATGCTCTTCGGTGCCTCCGCGGGCGTCGGCCTCGCGGCCGGACAGCTGGGGGGCGGGCTCCTCCTCGGGACCGCGAGCCCGGGGACGGGCTGGCGTCTGACCTTCGTGACGTGCGCCGTCGTCGGCGTCGTGAGCGTCGCGCTCGCCACATCCATGCCCCCGAGCCGCTCGAACCGGCCGGCGGACGTCGACCTGGTCGGCACCGTCTCCCTCGGCCTCGTCGTGCTGTGCCTCGTCGTCCCCCTGACGTTCGGTCCGACGTGGGGCTGGCCCTGGTGGAACGAGGCCGTGGCGGCCCTGGGGCTGGGTCTCGCGTTCGTGCTGTGGGCACAGCAGGGACGCGTCGAACGCGCCGGACGCGTCCCCCTGCTGCCGCCCTCGATCGTGTCGCTGCGCCCGCTGCGTCTCGGGCTCGTGGCCGTCGCGGTCTACTTCGGCGGGTTCGGCGGCATGCTGTTCGTGTTCACCCGCACGCTCGAGGGCGGTCTCGGACTGAGCCCGTTCGGGGCCGGCTCGGCACTCGGTCCGTTCGCCGTCGCCTTCGTGGTGGTCTCGCTCGCGCTCGGGAGCGCGACGCGCCGACTGGGTCACCGCACCAGCGTCGTCGGGTTCGCCGCCATGACGGTCCTCCTCCTCGGCGCTGCGGCGACCACGTGGGTGCAGTGGGGGCCGCAGACACCCTGGCTCCTGCAGCCGTGGCTCGTCCTGCTCGGGGCGAGCCAGGGGCTCGTCTTCTCGCCCCTCGTCTCGCTCGTGCTGGCCGAGGTGCCCGACGAGGCCGCGGGACTCAGCGGCGCGCTCCTCAGCACGATGCAGCAGCTCGCACTGGCGCTGGGCGTGATCCTCGTCGGCTCGGCGTCCGCGGGTCTGGCGCAGCACGTCGGCGTCGCCCCGGCCGCGGCGACGGAGCTCACGACGGCGTTCGGCCTGTTCGCCGTCTGCTCGGCCGTCGGTCTGGGTCTCGTGGTCTCGATCCTGCGGCGTGACGCCTCGTCCGCCGCCCGGGTCGGTGCGCCCTGAGCCGCCGGTAGGCTGCGCCTTGTGAGCTCGAGCCCCGGACGCGTGTTCCTGTCCCGCATCGTCGGGCAGGCCGTCTTCGACCCCGCGGGCGACCAGGTGGGCAAGCTGCGCGACGTCGTCGTCGCGATCCGCTCGGCTCGCCAGCGCCCGCGCGTCGTCGGTCTGGTCGTCGAGGTCCTGGGCCGACGGCGGGTCTTCCTGCCCATCACCCGTGTCACGTCGCTCGACTCCGGCCAGATCATCACGACCGGCGTCCTGAACCTTCGCAAGTTCGAGAAGCGACGCCACGAGACGCTCGCGATCCACGAGCTGTTCGACCGCAACGTCGCACTGCCGGACGAACGACGCGGCACGGTCTACGACCTCGCGATGGAGCAGGACCCACGCCACGACTGGTACCTCGCCCAGGTGGCGGTGCACGAGAGCGCCAAACGCTTCGGCCGCCGGGGGCAGACCCAGGTCGTCGAGTGGGACGAGGTCACCGGCCTCGTCGACGACAAGGCGGTCCAGGGCGCGACGCACCTGCTCGCGACGTTCGACGAGATGCGTCCGGCCGACGTCGCGAACGCCCTGCTCGACCTCTCGCCGAAGCGTCGCCGCGAGGTCGTGGCCGAGCTGGGCGACGAGCGGCTCGCCGACGTCATGGAGGAGCTCCCCGACGCCTTCCAGGTCGAGATCCTCGGCGTGCTCGATCCCGGCCGCGCCGCCGACGTGCTCGGCGAGATGGACCCCGACGACGCCGCCGACCTGCTGGGCGAGCTGACGCCCGCGACGTCGGAGAAGCTGCTCGCGCTCATGGAGCCCGACGACGCCGAGGACGTGCGCCGCCTGCTCGTCTACGAGGACCGCACCGCCGGCGGCATGATGACGACCGACCCCGTCATCCTGCCGCCCGACGCCACCCTCGCGGAGGCACTGGCCCGCGTGCGCGACCCCGACATCGGACCGGCGCTCGCCTCGATGGTCTACGTGTGCCGACCCCCCGTCGAGACGCCGACCGGTCGCTTCCTGGGTGTCGTGCACTTCCAGGCCCTGCTCCGCGAGCCGCCGTCCACGCTCGTCGGCACCCTCGCCGACAACGACATCGAGTGGCCGCGTCCGGTCGCGAGCCTCGAGCACGTCGCGAACCTGCTCGCGTCCTACGACATGGTCGCGCTGCCCGTGGTCGACGAGGACAACCACCTGCTCGGCGCGGTCACGATCGACGACGTGCTCGACCACCTGCTGCCCGAGGGGTGGAGAGAGCGCGGCTCCGACGACACCGGTGAGCTCCCGGCGGTGACGATCCCGACGACGAGGGGTTGACCGTGGCCGACAGCTCCTCGCGCATGCGGCTCGACCAGCCGCGCGACCGCCGCCGCTCCCTGCGCCCCCGTCGCAGCGGCGACTCCGACCGGTTCGGCCGGTTCGCCGAGTCGTTCGCCCGATTCATGGGCACCGCCCAGTTCCTGCTCTGGATGACGCTGTTCATCGCGGTCTGGATCGTCTGGAACGTGCCCTACGGCCCCGACCGTCCGCGGTGGGACGAGTACCCGTTCATCTTCCTCACGCTCATCCTGTCGCTGCAGGCGTCCTACGCCGCCCCGCTCATCCTGCTCGCGCAGAACCGCCAGGAGGCGCGCGATCGCGTGCAGCAGGAGCAGGATCGCGACGCCACCGCCCAGTCGCACGCCGACATGGAGTTCCTGGCGCGCGAGGTCGCGAGCCTGCGCCTCGGTATCGGCGAGGTCGCGACCCGCGACTTCATCCGCGGCGAGCTGCGCGGGCTCGTCGAGCAGCTCCAGGAGGAGCCCGAGCCCGACGAGGACGACCCGCACGGCGCGTGACGTGGGCCTCGCGGCGCGGGTGAGCCTCGCCTCACAGGCGTCCTGCTGCGGGCCCCCACGTACGATGGCGCCATGCCAGTGATCAGCGAGGACAGCGTCCGCGAGGCGCTCGCGGGCGTCAACGACCCCGAGATCAAGCGCCCCATCACCGAGCTCGGCATGGTCGACACCATCACGATCGCCGGCACGGACGAGGCCCCGCACGTCACCGTGCGCATCCTGCTCACCGTCGCCGGGTGCCCGCTGAAGGACACCTTGAACCGCGACGTCACCGCCGCGGTCAAGACCGTCGCCCCCGAGGCCGACGTCGCGGTCGACATGGGCGTCATGAGCGACGAGCAGCGCAAGTCGATGCAGGAGCTGCTGCGCGGCGGCCGGACCGAGCGCGACATCCCGTTCGCGCAGGCGGGTTCGCTCACGAAGGTCTACGCGATCGCGTCCGGCAAGGGCGGTGTCGGCAAGTCGTCGGTCACGGTGAACCTCGCCGTCGCCATGGCGCGCCGCGGCCTCAAGGTCGGCGTGGTCGACGCCGACATCTACGGCCACTCCATCCCCGACATGCTGGGCGTGGGCGACCTGCGCCCGACCCAGGTCGAGGACATGATCATGCCCGTCCCGGTGCCCGTGGCCGGCGCGGAGCACGACGTCAAGGCCATGAGCATCGGCATGCTCAAGCCCCGCAAGGACCAGGTGGTCGCGTGGCGCGGACCCATGCTCGACCGTGCTCTCGTGCAGATGCTGAGCGACGTCTACTGGGGCGACCTCGACGCACTCCTGCTCGACCTGCCGCCCGGCACGGGTGACATGGCGATCAGCCTCGGCCAGCACCTGGCGAACGCCGAGGTCGTCGTCGTCACGACGCCGCAGCCGGCCGCCGCCCAGGTCGCCGAGCGCGCCGGCACGATGGCCTCGATGATGCACCAGCGGGTCGTCGGCGTCGTGGAGAACATGAGCTACCTCCCCTGCCCGCACTGCACCGAGGAGGGTCGCGAGCACCGGCTCGAGGTCTTCGGCTCCGGCGGCGGCCAGCGGGTCGCGGAGACCCTCTCGGCCCGCTTCGGGTACGACGTCCCCGTGCTCGGCCACGTGCCGCTGGACACCTCG
>JALRCA010000077.1 GCA_023257515.1 Aeromicrobium sp. | reverse complement strand
CGACGGCGTCGCGCGAGCCGCCCGTCTCGATCGCACCATCACCGAGTACCTGCGGGGGAACGTCTGGCTGACCGCGTCCGGCATGCTCGATCCCGCGATGCTCCGCCACGCGCTGAGCATCGTCGGGCCCGACCGGATCCTGTTCTCGACCGACTACCCGTTCCAGCGTCCGAGCCGCGCCGACATCGAGGCGTTCCTGCTCGAGCTGCCCGACGAGGCGACCCGCGAGGCGTTCGCCTCGGGCACGGCCCTGCGGCTCTTCGCGTCGGCCAGGCACACGGCCCGGACATGACGAGACCCGGCCGGGAGGGAGCCACGGGCCGGGTCTACGTCGTGCGGTGGACCGACGGGAGGGAGGGAGGTGTCGGTCCTGCCCAGTTCAACGACGCGGCGCCACCAGGGTTACGGCATCTCGTGTGACGTGTGTCTCGCTCTCGTCTTGACTTGGAGTGCACTCGAAGTGTGATGCTGGTCCGATGAGCCACTCGATCGCCGAGGCCGCGGACCGCACCGGCCTCACGGCCCACACGTTGCGCTACTACGAGCGGGACGGCCTGCTGCTGCGTCCCGTCGAGCGCGACAGCTCCGGACGGCGCCGCTACGACCAGGCCCACCTCGACTGGATCCACCTCGTCACGTGCCTGCGAGCCACCGGAATGCCGATCAGGGACGTGCGTCGCTACGCCGAGCTCGTGCGCTCGGGCGAGACCACCGAGGCCGACCGGCTCGCGCTGCTGCACGCCCACCGCCGCCGGGTGGTGGAGGAGCTCGCGCGCGTGACCGAGCACCTGGGGGCGATCGACCGCAAGATCGGCATCTATGAGTCCCGGGCCGAGGAACGAGCTGTCGTCAGCGCTTGACTTCGAGCGCACTCGAAGGGGTTCAGTGGGTGACATGACCACATCGATCAGCACCACGACCCTCGGCGACTCCCTCGGCGTCTCGGCGCTCGGCCTCGGCTGCATGGGGATGTCGGAGTTCTACGGCACCCGGGACGAGGCGGAGGCCACACGCACGATCCATCGTGCGCTCGACCTCGGCGTCACGTTCCTCGACACCGCCGACATGTACGGACCGTTCACCAACGAGCTGCTCCTCGGGGCCGCGATCGCCGACCGCCGCGACGAGGTCCAGCTCGCGACCAAGTTCGGCAACGAGCGCCGCGAGGACGGCTCGTGGGTCGGCATCAACGGCCGCCCCGACTACGTCCGCGCCGCGGCCGATGCGTCCCTGAGGCGACTCGGCGTCGACCACATCGACCTGTACTACCAGCACCGCGTCGACCCCGACGTCCCGATCGAGGAGACCGTCGGGGCGATGGCCGAGCTCGTCGAGGCGGGGAAGGTCAAGCACCTCGGACTGTCCGAGGCCGCGGCCGGGACGATCCGCCGTGCGCATGCCGTCCACCCCATCGCCGCCCTGCAGAGCGAGTACTCCCTGTTCACACGTGACCTCGAGGACGAGATCCTGCCGGTGCTCGTCGAGCTCGGCATCGGGCTGGTCCCGTACTCGCCGCTCGGCCGCGGCCTGCTCACGGGCGCCGTGACGCGCGAGAGCCTGGACTCCGACGACTCGCGCGCGACCGGCCGGTTCCCACGATTCGAGGGCGAGGCGCTCGATGCGAACCTGCAGCTCGTCGAGAACGTCAAGGCCGCCGCCGAGCGGCTGGGTGCCACCGCGGGCCAGGTCGCCCTCGCGTGGGTCCTCGCGCAGGGTCCGCGCCACGGCCTCGGCGTCGCACCGATCCCGGGCACCAAGCGCGTGAAGTACCTCGAGGAGAACGTCGGGGCGCTCGACGTGACCCTGACCGAGGACGACCTGGTCGAGCTCGAGCGGGCCGTGCCGCGCGACGCCGTCGCCGGCGACCGCTACGGCGACATGAGCACCGTCAACATCTGACCCACGCCCGCGGGTGGAGCTCGCGAGTGTTGGGACGGTCGGTCGGGCGGTCCGGGGCCCGCTCAGCCCAGGTCGGGGTCGCCGGCGGAGGTGCCGTCCGGGTTCCACAACCCGGAGACGCCCCGTCGGTGGCTGCCGACGAGGTGGGTGTCCACGAGACCGACCGCCTCCATCAGCGCGTGCGCCGTCGTGGGTCCGACGAACCGGAACCCGCGGCGGCGCAGCTCCTTGCTGAGGGCGACCGACTCCGGTGAGGTGGTCGGCACGTCGGCCAGCACCCGGGGCACCGGGGTCCGCTCGGGCCGGAACGACCAGACGAGCCGCGCGAGCCCGCCGTCGTCGCGCAGGTCGAGCGTGGCCCGGGCGTTCGCGACGGTGGCCTGGATCTTGGCGACGTTGCGCACGATGCCTGCGTCGGCCAGGAGCCGTTGCTCGTCGGCCGACCCGAAGCCGGCGACGATCTCGGGGTCGAACCCCGCGAACGCCCGCCGGAATGCCTCACGCTTGCGCAGGATCACGAGCCAGGACAGCCCGGACTGGAACGCCTCGAGGCTCACGCGCTCGAACAAGCCAGTCTCGTCGGTGACGGGTCGACCCCACTCGGTGTCGTAGTAGTCCAGCAGGAGGGGGTCGCCGTAGGCCCAGGGCGTGCGGGGCAGTCCGTCGTCGCCCTCCACCGCTTCGCTCACGCCCCGATGCTAGGCCGCCGGACCGACACGTCGGGATGCAGGACGCCCGCAACGGTGCGACGGTCGAAGCACCAGGAGGTGGTGACCATGACGATCGCACCCGACCCCGACCCGCTGGAGCCCGCCGACCCCGAGGCGAGCCCGGAGCCGCCGCTCAGCCCGACCGGACCCGACCCCGACGTGCCGAGCGATCCCGAGGCCCCGTTGGAGCCCGAGGTCGACCCGCTGGAGGTCCCGGAGGAGCTCTCGCTGCCGCAGATCACCTTGGGCGGTGTCGACCCGGAGACCGGGACCGAGCCGGCAACCTGATTCAGCTCGGCGCGGACTCCGCGCGCTCCGGCTCGCCCCAGTCCTCGGCGATCTCGCCGGGGTACTCGGGTGTGCCCTCGGCGAGCCGGGGTGGCTGCCACGCCGGCTCCGGCGGCGACGACCACGCTCGAGGAGCGGGCTGCTGAGTCCACGGCTGCTGGGCCCACTGTTGCTGAGTCCACGGTTGCTGGGCCCACGGGCCGGGGTGCTGCTGCGGGTACGGAGCCGGCTGCCACCCCTGCCACGTCGGCGGCACGTAGGCCGGCCTCGGAGGCTTCGGCGGCAGCGGGTCGCGGGTGCGGGCGATGCCGAGCCTGCGCACCATGACCTCGACGACGCCCACGAACACGATCGAGGTGCCCACCGTCGGCAGGACGTCGAGCGGGCCGGCGCCCGCTCCGTCGGTCGAGATCGAGCCGACCGCCTCGAGCGCGAACAGCGTGACGTTGTTGGCGGCGTGCGCCGCGATCGCCGCCTCCAGTCCGCCCGTCCTGATCACCAGGACGGCCGCCGTCAGGCCGAACACCCCGACGTCGACGAGTCCCCACAGGCCGTACGTGTGGCCGAGGGCGAACAGGGGTGTGGTCACGACCACCGGGATGATCGCGAAACGCGTCCACGACCCGATGAGCTGCATCAGGTAGCCACGGAAGACGTACTCCTCGCCCGCAGCCTGCAGGGGCACGAGGAGGACCACCACGACCAGCAGGGCGATGGTGCGTGCGCCGTCGAAGCGAGGGGCGATCGAGTCCTCGCTCAGCATGACGAGCCCGCCGATCGAGGTGCCGTAGACGACGACGGCGGCGAGTCCCGTCCAGGCGAGCCAGCGCCAGCGCAGGCGACCGGCGACGGAGGAGATGTAGCCGGCCGGCCGCGGGCCGGTCATGAGCACCGGGAGCAGGACGCACGGGATCAGCACGACCAGGCCGATCAGCTCGAAGGCGAGGAGCGCCGGGTTCGAGGCGCTGACGGTCTCGCTCTCCTCGGCCCACTGCAGGAAGTCCTCGGCATGCCCGGTGACCGCGGCGACCACCAGGGCCGCGAGGAACAGCCCGATCAGGACCCCGACGTAGGCCGCGACACCGGTCACCCCGGCGACGGGCAGCCTCCACCAGGCGTAGTCGGGGTGCTCGCGGGCGAGGCGGTGATAGGCGGTGGCCACACGGCATCCTCACACGAGGGTCGAGGTCCCGCTTGACGTCGGGGGTTTGATGGGGACATGCGGACGACCCGGACGGTGACGACGATCGCCGCGTTGCTGCTCGCGCTGGCGGCGTGCTCCGGCGGGCCGGCCCCGGATCCGAAGGTCCCGTCCCGGACGCCGACCTCGGACAGCTCCGAGGTGCCGGACCCGACCCTCACGCCGGGCAAGCGTCCGTCCCGCTACGTCGGCACGGTCTCCGGCACGCGCGACCTGGGGGAGTGCCTGCTGCTGCGCACGACGTCCGGCGTCTACGTGCTCGTGGGCGAGATCGGTTCGCTCGCCCCCGGCGACGAGGCCGAGGTCTCCGCGGTCGCCGACAAGGAGGCGGCGACCGTCTGCCAGCAGGGCCCCGTGCTCCGCGTCGTCGAGGTCGTCTCCGTCGGCGACTGAGACGCCCCGCCCCGGTCCCTGAGCCAGCCCACCCCGGTTCCCTGAGCCTGTCGAAGGGACGTCGCCCTTCGACAAGCTCAGGGTCCAGGGGCAGGGCGCCGATGGATCCCTGAGCTTGTCGAAGGGTCGTCGTGCTGCGACTACTGCGCGGCGTCACCGTCCGTGACGGAGCCGACGATCACGTCGGCGGTGCCGAGCACGGCACCCTCTTCCGACAGCACCGACAGGCGACCGAACAGCTGGCGACCCTCGCCGGCGGCCGTCTTGGCGGTCAGCGAGCCCTCGACCTCGGTCGACTCGTTGCGGTCCAGGTCGACCGGGGTGCTCGGCACGTCGAGCGTGCCGAGGGCCGACGACGTGAACACGTCCAGGTAGTCGTACTCGGTCGACCCGGAGGGCACCGCGTACCCGTCGACGACGACCGTGTAGGTCCCCGGTGCCGGCGCCTTGAGCGTCACCGACTCCTCGGAGTCGCCGTCGGCCGACGTGCCCAGGACCTCACCGTCCGCGTCCTCGATCGCGAGGTCCAGGTCGGACCCGACGTCGGACGGGTTGCCGATCGTCGCGGTCAGCTCCGATGCACCCTCCGGCACCGTCACCTCGTACGACTGCGAGGCGCCGTCGGCGATCGTGCGGCGCTTCGAGACCGCGCTGCCGAGCGCGCCGCCCTTGGTCGTGACCTGGGTCGGGCCGTAGGGGTTCGTGACCTTCCACGAGACCGGAGCCGGCTCGCCGGGGGTCGCGGACTCGATCGTCTGCTTGGCGGGGTCGATCGTGACGCCCTGCACCGCCGCGGTGAGCGAGAACGGGTTGTCGAGGAACGGCGACGTGCGCCGCGACTCCAGCTCGATCTCCCACACACCCGGCAGCGGGTCGGTGTACGCCCGCGACAACGGGTTGCACGTCTTGGCGTCGCTGTAGTTGGTGTAGCAGTCGACCGTCGCCGTGGAGTCCACCGGGACGCCGTACGGGTTGATCGCGATGAACCGCGTCTGGCTGCTCGTCGCGATCCGGCTCAGGTTGACCTGCAGCGCCTTGGCGCCCTCGGGCACCGTCACGAAGTACGACTTCGTGGCGTTGCGCGTCGCCGTGCCGGTGATGTTCTTCGAGAAGCTCGGCGCGGCCAGGTCCTGCGACTGAACGACCGTGAGCATGACCCGGTGGTCGACGACCGAGGTCGACGGGTTGTCGATCTCGAGGATCGCGGAGTGCACCCCGGCGCTCCTCGTCGTGGCCTTGACCGAGATCGTCGAGGCCTTGCCGCCACCGATCACGACGCTCGTCGGCGCCGAGAACGTGCCGTCGTTGCCGACGATCCGGACCGTGTGGCGTCGTGAGGCGGTCGTGCCCGAGGTCTTGGTGACCTTGACGGCGTAGGTCTTCGTCTTGCCGATCGTGTGGCCACCCTCGCTCGCGGTGCAGCGGTTGTAGACGCCGAGGCCCCGGTTCGGGGTCTTCAGGAACTCCGACAGCGGCGAGCAGACCGGTGCGTCCGTCGTCCACTCCGCGGCGCGGTTCGTCGTCGTGTTGAGCAGGTGGAACGCGCCCGGGACGTCGACGACGCCCGCACCCTGACCGATGGTCGGGACGTTCGGGATCCGCTTCGCCGAGCTCGAGATCGCATCACGGAGCTGCTTCGACGTCGTCGGGATCTTGCGGGCGTACGTGCCGGACAGCAGCAGGGCTGCGGAGCCGGCAGCCTGCGGCGACGCCATCGACGTGCCGTTGAACATGGCGTAGCCGATCGGCAGCGTGTACCCGGCCTCGGCCAGGTCGGCCTGCTTGAGCCAGCGTGGCACGGTCGAGACCGCCGAGCCCGGCGCCGCGATGTTCGGCTTGAAGTCGCCCGCCTCCGTCGGACCGCGTGACGAGAACGGGTGCAGGTTCAGCGCGGTCGAGACCGAGGAGCCGTAGTTCGACCTCCACGTGTCCTTGCTGATCGACGAGGCGACCGACATGACCTTGTTCGCGACCGACGGATCGCCGATCGTGTTCGTTCCCGGACCGCTGTTGCCGGCCGAGATGAACAGCTGGACACCGGTGTCGTCGATCAGACGGTCGTAGATCGTGGCACGCGCGTTGTTGGCGTCGTTGAGTGCCGGCAGGCCGCCGATCGACATGTTGACGACGTCGACCTTGCGATTCTTGACCAGGTCGACCATGCCGTCGAGCAGCGCGGCCGCGGTGCAGCCGCCGCCCCACGTGCAGGCGCGGGTCGAGACGATCTTGGCGCCGGGCGCCTGTCCGTCCACGGCGCCGCCGAACAGCGAGTTGCCGGCGGCGATGCCGGCGACGTGACTGCCGTGGGCGTCCTCGACGATGCCGATGTTGACGAAGTCGGCGGTGCCGTCGAGGCCGTAGGGAGCGAGGCTCACGTCCTTGCGGAACTCCACCGTGAACGGCATCGACTCGACGACGTCGGTGCTCTCGTCGTCGGTGCCGAAGTGGCCGACGTCGAAGTTCTCCTTGTAGGGACGCATCTTCTCGTCCGCGGTGAACGTCTTGTCCTGGTCGGAGTCGACCCAGATGTCGTTCGTCTCGGGGTCGTAGAGCACCCCGAACACGTCGGTCGTGTCACCGTCGCGGTTGACGTCGCCTCCGGGCTCGCTGCCCTTCGTGATCGACTCCGAGAAGCGGTTGACGAGGTAGTCGCCGTCGTCCGGGGCCGTCCACTCCGCTCCCTGGTAGGTGAACGTCGGACCACTCACCTCGGTGAGCATGGGGCGCCACGTGGCGTCGTCGTCGAGCACGGGATCGGTGCCGGTGACCCAGTCGACGATCTTGCGCTGCCCGGTCGTGGTCTTCTGCAGGGCCGGGTGGTCCAGGTCCACGCCCGAGTCGATGACGCCGATCGTGACTCCGCGGCCGTCGTACGTGGGGTACTTCGCCTTGAACGCGACCGAGCCTGTCTCGCGGGTCGGCATGTACGGGTTCGAGTCGGCGGTCGAGGCACCGGGGCCGGCCGCCGTGACCGAACCCGCGGTCGAGGCCTTGCCCTGCTTCGGGTCCTCCAGCGGGATGGTCTCGTCGACGTCGGCGGCTGCCACGCGGGACAGAGCGGCGACCTTCTCGACCTTCGTGGTCGGGACGCTGGCGCGGACGTAGCCGAGCTTGTCGTCGACCGTCCCGATCCAGGCGCCCTGCGCCTTGAGCGACGACACGACCGAGGCGGTCGCCTTGCGGTCGGTCGCGAGCATCACGGAGATGCGCTTCTGACCCTTGTCGCGGGCCTCGGCGAGCAGCTCACGGTCGTGGCTGCCGAGGTTGTCGCGCTTCTTGGCCTTGACCTCGCCGGTCGCGTGTGCGGCAGCCGGCGCGGGATCGACCTTGGGGCTCGGATCGGACGGCGCCGCCTGCGCCGGACCGCTGGACAGGATGAGCGCCATCGCGGCGGTGCCGACCAGGATGGTCGTGGCCGCGCGACGGCGTGCGGAGATGTTTCTCAAGAGCTGTGTCCTCTCGTCGACCGGGATCGACCGGCCGTGTCCCCCCGTGGGACATCGGAAGCAGTCTCATGCACCGAGGGCCCCCGGTCCAGCGCTGACCTGTTTCGATCCGGTGTCAGGAGTCCGTCTCGCGCACCGCGTCGGCGGGCTCCCGGTCCGCTCGTAGCCCCCGCCAGACGGGGTGGCGCAGGTGGCCCGATCCGGTCATCTCGCCGTACGACACCTCACCGACGACACGGGGTGTCACCCAGTGCGCCTCGCGTGCGACGTCGCGCTCCACCTCGACCGGCGCCGTCCTGCGCTCGAGGGGTCTCAGCAGCGACTCCAGGCGACGCAGGTCCGCGTCGCGGAGCCCCGACCCGACGCGTCCGACGTAGACGAGCTCGCCGTCGTCGTGCACCGCGACGAGCAGGGAGCCGATGCCGCCGGCGCGCTCGCCCTTGCCGGGACGCCAGCCCACGACCACGACCTCCTGCATGCGTTGGTGCTTGAGCTTGAGCCAAGACGACGACCGCCTGCCCGACAGGTAGCGGCTCGAACGGCGCTTCGCCACGACCCCCTCGAGCCGAAGCTCCAGGCTCGCGTCCATCGCCTCCGCCAGGGACCCGGTGAAGGCCTCGGGCGTGCTGACGTGATCGACGTCCAGGTCCAGCTCCTGCAGCAGGGCGCGGCGGTCCTCGTAGGGCGTGTTGGCGAGGCCGTGGCCGTCGAGGCGCAGCACGTCGAAGGCCAGGAAGGTCACCTCGACCCGGCGGCGGGCCGCCGCGACGTCGCGCGGCTTGGTGAGCAGCATCCGCTCCTGCAGGCGTGAGAACGACGGAGCTCCGTCGTCGTCGATGGCCACGACCTCGCCGTCGACGACCGCCCCGGGCAGCTCGAGCCCGGCGAGGGCCTCCACGACCTCGGGGTAGGTCGCGGTCATGTCGCGTCCGCTGCGGCCGCGGAGCTCGACGGCCGGACCGTCGACGTAGGCGACGACGCGCACGCCGTCCCACTTCATCTCGAACGCCCAGTCGTCCTCGTCGTCGACGTCCGTGGGGGCGCCGGCCTTGGCCAGCATCGGCTCGATCCGGTCCAGCTCCGGACGCTCGGGCGTCTCGACCGGCGTGGGACGACTCGGCGCGCTGCGGGGGCGGGTCGGGGTCTTCTTCTTCGTCCCGTCGAGCTCCATGCGGTGCATGAGCCAGTTGTCGCCGGTGCGGATGAGCGCGACCTTGACCGGACGACCCTCGTCGATGTCCTGCAGCCCGCCGTCGCCGCGACCGTGCAGCACGACGATGACCTCGTCGTCGCGCCACTTCTCGGTCTCGTAGGTGCCGGCGTCCCAGATCGTGACGGTGCCGCCGCCGTACTCACCCTTCGGGATCTCGCCCTCGAACGAGGCGTACTCCATCGGGTGGTCCTCGGTCGGCACCGCCAGGTGGTTCTTGCGGGTCGTCGGTGGCACGCCCTTCGGCACCGCCCACGACACCAGCACGCCGTCGCGCTCGAGGCGGAAGTCGTGGTGCAGCCGCGTCGCGTGGTGCTCCTGGATGACGAACGCTGTGCCCTCTGCCGCCCGTGACCCGGCACCCCCGCCGGCGTCGGGGACCGGCTCGGGCGTCTTGGACGCATCACGCTTGGACCGGTAGATCGTCAACTTGTCCGGGACGTCGTCGGACTCCTCGCCCGCGACCTCGACACCCAGTGGCGCGAGGGGGTCGTCGCGCTCGGCCATCCGCTCGAGGACCTCGTCGAGCGTCAGGTGGCGCAGGTCGGGGTCGTCGAGCTCGTCCCACGTGCGCGGCACCGCCACGGTCGGCTGTGCGCGGCCGCGCAGCGAGTAGGGGGCGATGGTCGTCTTGTTGCGGTTGTTCTGGCTCCAGTCCGCCAGCACCTTGCCGCCGCGCAGCGACTTCTTCTGGGAGCTGACCACCAGGTCGGGCAGCTCGGACTCGAGGGCCTGCGCGAACTGCTTGGCGAACGCGTTGACGTAGTCGGCGTCGTGACGGGTCCCGTTCCCTGAGCCTGTCGAAGGCTCGAGACCGGCGTACAGGTGCAGGCCCTTGCTGCCGCTCGTGACCGGGAACGCCTCGAGCCCCAGCTCGCCGAGCAGCTCGCGGGCCCGGTGGGCGACCTCGACGCACTCCGGCAGGCCGGCGCCCGGACCGGGGTCGAGGTCGAGCACGAACCGGTCGGGGTCGAGCTGCTTGCCGTGCGCACCGACGCGCCACTGCGGCACGTGCAGCTCGAGCGCCGCCTGTTGCCCCATCCACGCGAGCGCCGCGACGCTGTCGATCACGGGATAGGTGTTGCGCCCGCTCTTGTGCTGGATCGACGTGCGCCGGATCCACGAGGGGGCGGAGTCGGGCAGGTTCTTCTCGAAGAAGACTGTGCCCTGTTGCCGCCCACGGCCCGGCACCCCCGCCGAGCCGTCGACGCCGTCGACCCAGCGCTTGCGGGTGGCGGGACGGCCGGCGACGTGCGGCAGCATGAACGGCGCGATCTGCACGTAGTAGCCGATGACGTCGGCCTTCGTGGTGCCCGTCTCCGGGTAGAGCACCTTGTCCGGGTGCGTGAGGCGCATCCGGTGCCCGCCGATCTCGACGAGCTCGCCCTGCGACCTCGCCACGTCAGGCCTTCTTGCGGGCCTTCTGTCCCGACCCGCTCGAGCTGCGCTTCTTCTTGCTCTTGTCGACGCTGCGACGCAGCGCCTCCATCAGGTCGACGACCTCGGCCTTGTCGCCGCCCTCGTCCTCGTCGGTCTCGCCGAACGTGGCCGCGGTGTCGATCGTGTCGCCCTGCTCGAGCTTGGCCTCGACGAGTGTCCGCAGCTGCTCCTGGTAGTCGTCGGTGAACTCCGTGGGGTCGAAGTTGCCCGCGAGCGAGTCGACGAGCTGCGCCGCCATCTCGCGCTCCTTCTTGCTGATGCGCGGCACCTCGTCGAGCACGTCGAACTCGGCGGAGCGGATCTCGTCGTCCCACAGCATCGTCTGCAGCAGGAGCGTCTTGTCGCGGATGCGCAGGACCGCCAGGCGGGTCTTCTGGCGCAGCGCGAAGCGCACCACGGCGGCCCGGTCGGTGTCCTCGAGCGCGCGCCGCAGGAGCGTGTAGGGCTTGAGCGAGGACTTGTCGGGCTCGAGGTAGTACGCCTTGTCGAGCCGGATCGGGTCGATCTGGTCGGCCGGCACGAATTCCACGACCTCGATCTCCTTGGCCGACTCCGCCGGCAGCTGCGCGAAGTCCTCGTCGGTCAGGATGACGGTGTTCTC
Organism: Aeromicrobium sp.; assembly: GCA_023257515.1. Classification (GTDB taxonomy): domain Bacteria; phylum Actinomycetota; class Actinomycetes; order Propionibacteriales; family Nocardioidaceae; genus Aeromicrobium. The sequence goes on along the minus strand of JALRCA010000077.1, from coordinate 4,702 downwards.
GCCGTCGTCGTAGGCCTTGGCGATGTCCTCGTAGGGCACGACCTTGCCGCACACCTCGCACTTGCGCTGGTAGCGGATCCGGCCGCCGTCCTCGCCGTGGACCTGGTGCAGCGACACGTCGTGGTTCTGGGTGGCGCTGTAGACGCGGATGGGCACGTTCACCAGCCCGAAGCTGATGGAGCCGCGCCAGATCGATCGCATGGGGTCAGTGTTCCGCAGCGGAACGTCCGCCGCTACCGCGCGGTCAGCGACGAAGGATTCTGCTTCTCGCATGCACGGTCGTGCGGGAAGCAGAATCCTTCGTTCTGCTCGGGGCCGCGAACGGCGAGAGTTCCGGTCAAGAAATAGCCGGAACTGGTCGTAGCGTCGGAGACACACACCGATCGAGGGGATTCACCATGAGCGTCACACCGTTCCGCGTCGCGATCGACGACCAGGACGTCGAGGACCTGAAGGCCCGGCTTCGAGCCACACGATTCTCCCAGGTGGCACCGAACGAGGACTTCGAGCGCGGTCCGTCGCCGGCCTACCTGCATGACCTGGCCACCGACTGGGCCGACCTGGACTGGCGGTCCGCCGAGGCCGAGCTCAACACGCTCGACCAGGTGCTCGTCGAGGTGGGCGGCGCGACGCTGCACAGCATCCACGTGCGGAGCCCTCGGCCCGACGCGGTACCGATCGTGCTGCTGCACGGCTGGCCCGACACCGCGTTCCGGTACCGGCACGTGGTCCCGCTGCTGGCCGAGCCCGAGGGCGAGGGTCCGGCGTTCCACGTCGTGGTGCCGTCGCTGCCCGGATTCGGGTTCTCCGGCCATACCGCTGCGAACGCTGACGACACTGCCGACCTGGTCGCAGGACTCATGACCGAGCTCGGGCACGAGCGCTTCGTCGTGGCCGGGGGCGACGTCGGCACGAACGTGGGGCTCGCTCTGGGCCGGCGTCACGCCGACCGGCTGCACGGGTTGTTCCTCACGAACGTGAGCTATCCGACCGGCCAGGAGCAGGACCTGACCGAGGCCGAGCGGGAGTACGCCGACTACATCCAGGGCTGGTGGTACCGCGAGGGTGCGTACGCGATGGTGCAGTCGACCAAGCCGCAGATCGTCGGGCCGGCACTGGCCGACTCGCCGATCGGCATGGCCGCCTTCATGCTCGGGCTGATCGAGACGGGGGCCGAGAGGCACGACGTCGACGGGGCGTTCGGCGGCCGCCACGAGCTGCTCGTGAACCTGAGCCTCTACTGGCTGACCAACACCGCGGCCAGCGCGGCCGACACGTACCACGCCGAGTCCTCCACGTGGGGCGGCGAGACCGCGCGGGTCGAGGTCCCGACCGGGGTCGCGATCTTCCCGCGGGAGGCTCCCTCGCCGCGGGAGTGGTGCGAGCGCCAGGCTGACGTGGTCCGCTACACGCGGATGCCACGAGGCGGGCACTTCGCGGCGCTCGAGGTGCCACACGACCTGACCGCGGAGCTGCGCGCGTTCGTCGCAGACCTCTGAGAGGCGCCGGGCACGACGACGGCCCGGCCCCGAGCGGGGACCGGGCCGTCGTCAAGACGTGATCAGGCCTTGGGGTCGGACTCCTCGACGACCTCGGCGGCGGTCGGAGCGCCCTTGGGCGCCTCGGGCTGAGCCTCGGCCTGCGTGCCGGGGGCCGGCGACGGGGCCGGCTTGGCCTCGACCTTGGTCTCGGGCTCCGGGTCGCTCAGCTTGACCGGGTCGGGCTTCGTGGCCGAGCTGCTCGGCGACGGGCTCGGCGTGGGGGCCGGGTACGGCGACGGCGGGGGCGGCGGGTTCTGCCCGCGGCGCAGGCTCGAGAAGGCGGCGGCGCCGGCGCCGGCGACGAGGCCCACCAGCACGACCTTGCGCAGACGCTTCTTCTTCTTGGGCTTGACCTCGTCGGGCAGCTTCTCGGCCACCTTCGGCGGCAGCTTGTCGTAGGTCTCCTCCGACAGCTCCGGCACGCGGTCGAGGACCGCGTCGCGCACGGCCGGGTAGCGGTCGCGAGCCTCGGAGACGCCGGTCTTGGCGGCCTTCTTGGCCTTCGCGGCGACCTCGGGGCCGTGCTCGGACAGCTGCGCACGAAGCTCCGCGATGCCGGTCTCGAGCGAGTCGAGCAGACGGTCGCGCACCTCGGGCGCACGGTCGGAGACCTGCGTCAGGAAGTCGTCGAGACGATCCTCGACCTGGTCGCGGACGGTCTTCTTCTTGCGCAACGCCATGGTGAGTTCCTCCGGTGGAAGTCGGTCTCCTCGACCTTAGCCCCCCAGGCAGGAGGGGGCATCCTCGGTCCGAGGCGTGGGTCAGGGTCGTCGGGACGGGCGGCCCAGGAGGCCGCGGCGGTCCGCGACGACCTCGAAGATCGCCGTGAAGAACGGCGGGATGCTGCAGGCCAGCGCGAGGACGAGGGTCCTGGGCGTCCACCGGAAGTGGATCCACGCGACGAAGCACACCGCGACGTAGGCGATGAAGATGACGCCGTGGATCGGTCCGGCGATCGGGACGCCACCCTCGAGCCCGGCGTGCGGATCGTCCTGGACCACCCACTTGAAGAACATCGCGACGAGCAGCAACCCCCACGAGACGGCCTCGGCGAAGGCCACGACGCGGAAGATCGTCCGCATCCGGCGCTGGTTGTCGGTGGTGGACTGGGCGTCGGGCACGGCGGCGTTCACGCCCGTCACGGTACTGGTGACACGCAACTGAAACAGCAGTGTGGTGGTATGGCGCCATGGCGTTCCTGCTCCGCGTCGAGCTGCCCGACGTGCCGGGCTCCCTCGGCATGCTCGCGACGGCCCTCGGTGGCGCGCGGGCCGACATCGAGGCGATCGAGATCGTCGAGCACCGCTCCGACGGTGTCGCGGTCGACGACGTGCTGCTCGAGCTGCCGGCGGGCGTCATGCCCGACGCGCTCATCACGGCGTGCCACCAGCTCGACGGGGTGCGGGTGCACTGGATCTCGCGCTACAACGCCGGCGCCAACCTGAGCATGGACCTGGAGGCCGTCGAGACCTTCACGGCCGAGCCGGAGCGTGCGATCGAGCACCTCGTGGCCGTCGTGCCGCCGACGTTCCGGGTCGACTGGGCGCTCGCCCTGCGGCGCGAGGACGGCGCGCCGACGACCATGTTCGCCAGCGGTGCGGCGCCCGAGCTGGTCCCCGAGGCCGAGTCGTGGCTCGCGATCCGCAGCGCCCGGACCCTCGACGGTGTCGACGCCTGGGACTCCACCCTGCTCGCGGCCTCGCCGGCCAAGGATCGCAGCGGACGCACGTTCGTCGTGGTCGTGGGCCGTCGCGGGGGTCCGGAGTTCCTCGCCTCCGAGGTCGCCCGCCTCGGCCACATGACCTCCCTCGCCGCGTCCGTCCAGTCCTGACCGCCCGCCCGGCCGCGGGCGTGGCGGTTTACCCGGCCGGCCGGGTAAACCGTCACTGGGCGCGGTGAACTTCCCGCGCCGAGTGACGGTTTCCCCCGCCCAGTCGAGGGCCTAGGAGCGCGGATCGGCCTCGGCGTCGGGAGCCGGCGCGGGTCGTGGCTTGGTGAGCGGCACGTGCGCGTGCTGGAAGCGGCCGAGCGCCGCGACCTCACGCTCGAGATCGGGTACGTGCTTCTTGGCGATCCGCTTGACGACGACCCAGCCGACCGGCGAGTTCACGAGCGGCTTGAGCCAGTTGGCGAAGATCACGCCGCGGCGCACGTAGACGCGGGTCTTGCGGTGGCGCAGGCCGTGGATGATCGCGTCGACGCACTCCTGCAGCGTCGTCGTCGCATTGGCGGGGAACGGCAGCTTGCCGCGGATGACCTTGAAGGTCGGCAGGTCGGCCTCGGCGCCGCGCACGATGTCGGTGTCGATCCACGACGGGTGGCACACGCCGACGCTGATGCCGAGGTGTGCGACCTCCTGCTTCGTCACGAGAGCGAGCGACTCGGCCGCGGCCTTGCTCGCGTTGTACGACGCGAGGCCTGCCAGGTTGCTGAACGAGGCGAGGGAGGCGATGACCAGGGCGTAGCCGCGGGTCTTCTCCAGGTGCGGGATCGCGGAGTGCAGCGTGCGGTAGACCCCGTTGATGTTGATGTCGATGACGCGCTCGAACGACTCGTCGTCGATCTGGCGCACCGTGCCGTAGGACGCGATGCCGGCGTTGGCCACGACGTGGTCGATGCGACCGAAGTGGGCGGCGGCCGCGTCGACCGCGGTGCGGATCGCCGCGCCGTCGCGCGCGTCGGCCTCCCACCAAGCGGCAGCGTCGCCGAGCTCGTCGCTCAGCGCCGCCAGCCGCTCGGGCTCGAGACCCAGCAGCGCCACCCGCCCTCCCTGGGCGACGTACGCCCGCGCCACGCCGGCGCCGATGCCGCGCGCCGCGCCCGTGATCAGCAGGACCTTGCCGTGGAAGTTCTTCGCCATGTGTTCAAGATACCGACGGTATGTGAATTCTGTCAGCCGCCGTCCGCCCGACCCGGGCACACGCCGAGCGCTAGCCTCACGCCCATGAGTGCTCTCGACGGCGTGTCCGACACCTTCGACCCCGCCGCCTGGCGCGAGGTCCCGGGCTTCGAGGACCTGACCGACCTGACCTACCACCGCGCGGTCGAGCACGGCACCGTCCGCGTCGCCTTCGACCGGCCGGACATCCTCAACGCCTTCCGCCCGCACACGGTCGACGAGCTGCTGCGCGTCCTGGAGCACGCCCGCACGAGCGCCGACG
>JALRCA010000105.1 GCA_023257515.1 Aeromicrobium sp. | reverse complement strand
GATCGGCTTGTCGAGGCCGGCCTTGGCCTCGAGCTGGGCGAGAAGGCGGTCCACGTAGTGGATGTCCCAGTCGCCCTCGACCTTCGGGACCATGATGACGTCGAGCTTGTCGCCGATCTCGGTGACGAGCGTGATCAGGTCGTCGAGCACCCAGGGGGAGTCGAGGCTGTTGACGCGGGTCCACAGCTGCGTCTGCCCGAAGTCTGTGGCCTTCGCGATGTCGACGAGGCCCTGGCGTGCGGCCTCCTTCTTCTCGGTCTTCACCGCGTCCTCGAGGTTGCCGAGGATGATGTCGATCTTCGCGGCGATGTCCGGCACCTTGGCGGCCATCTTCTCGTTGCTGGGGTCGAAGAAGTGGACCATCCGCGACGGGCGGAACGGGATGTCCGCGGCGGGCGCCGGGGCACCGACGGCCAGGGGACGAAGGAACGCTCGAGGATTGCGCACGCTGCAGCTCTTTCCTGCCGGGATCAGGGTTACCCCACAGTATGGACGCGTGAGCACGCCCACACCTGCTCGGGGCGGCGGACGGCATCCCGCGACGATCGGACGCGTCCACAGGGGTGTGGGCTCGGGGTCCGAGGGTGGCCTCGCGCTCGCGCCCCAGGTCGACCAGGGCGAGCGCTCTGAATGCCTGGGCGGCGTCCCCGAGCCCGGCGGCGTCCGTGCGCAGCAGCTCGTCCAGCAGGGACTCGGCCTCGCCCGGACGGCCCAGGTTCCGCACGGTGCTGGCCAGCTGGATCGTCGCCATGGCCCGGGTCCGACCCGCCAGTCCCGCAGCGATCGCCTCGCGGTACAGCGGCTCGGCGAGCGCGGGTCGGTCGGTCGCGTCGAACGATCCGGCGCGCTCGAAGAGCGCCTCGGCTGCGGGCGCGTCCTCGACAGCCTCGGCGACCTGGCGGACCGCCTCGTCGGGATCGAGGTCGTCGAGTCGGGCCCACACCTGGTCGACGCGTTGCTTCCAGTCCATGGGCCCGACCCTAGGGAACTCAGGCGACGTAGCCCTTGAATGCGTGGACGCCGTCGTTGGCGCCGGTGCTCGGGCCGGACCGGTTCGTGTTGAAGAACAGTCGGCCGCCGCTCGTGCCGACACTCTCGATCTCGAACTTGTCGGAGTACATCGACGAGGTGATGCGGAACGACAGGTCCGTCGCGGAGGTCAGGGTGCCGCTCGTCGAGGGTGTGACGCCGCGGTAGACGAGCACGATGCTGCGGTTGTCCTTCGTGAGCGGGTAGTAGACGAGGTCCTTGGCCGTGTCGTAGAAGAAGCCCTGGTTCGCAAAGTCCCCGATGTCGCTGACCGTCGAACCGTTGACCAGTGCGCCGGTCACCTTCAGGTCGAAGGCCTCCGTGAGCGCGATGGTGCCGGAGTCGGCCCGCAGCGGCAGGCTCCCGCGGTAGACGCTGCGACCGCTCTTGAAGAAGAACGAGATCGCCGTGCTGCTGGTCGAGACGCGGCTGATGCCCGAGACGCCCTTGCGGGCCCCGTCGATGGTCACCGCGTAGGTGCCCTCCTTGTAGTAGGTGTCGCCGTCGTAGCGAACCTTCACGAGCTGCGCCCCGGAGTCGTTCAGCGTGACGACGAAGAAGTGGTGGGCGCCGTCGATGTCGACGATCGTCATGTCGTTCGCGTGCCCGAGCCACGTGTTGTAGGACCCGCCGCTGGAGCCGTTCTTCATGATCGACTTCGCGCCCGTGTCCTTATTGACGCGGTAGATGAGCGAGCGCGACTCGTCGCCCGAGGTCTTGATCGAGTAGAGGTAGGTCGCGCCCGCGGCGAAGCCCTGCGTCGCGGTGATGCCGTTGCTGTCCGGCGTGGACGCGATGTCCGAGTAGGTGTTGTAGTACGCGGCCTGAGCTGCGGGAGCCGTGGCCACCACGAGTCCCAGTCCGAGTGCGGTCAAGGCCGCGAGACGACGTCCGATGCGCATGGATCCCCCCGAGGATCGTCATGACCCGCGGCCCGAGTGCCACAGGTCGTTGCACCGTGCACGCTACGGAGGTGGCGCGACCGGGTCAACGCGGTGGCACGCGCACCGGGCGCTCGTCAGGCGGTGAGCAGCGGCAGCAGGTCGGCGGTCTCGAGGCCGAGCGCCTCGCCGACCGAGCGGTTGTACAGGCGTCCGTCGTGCGCGTTCAGCCCCGGCGCGAGGGCGTCGTCGCTGGCGAGCGCGTCGTGCCAGCCCCGGTCCGCGATGGCGACGGCGTACGGCATCGTCACGTTCGTCAACGCGAACGTCGAGGTGCGCGGGACGGAACCCGGCATGTTGGCCACGCAGTAGAAGACCGAGTCGTGCACGGCGAACGTCGGGTCGGCGTGGGTCGTGGGACGCGAGTCCTCGAAGCAACCGCCCTGGTCGATCGCGATGTCGACGAGCACCGAGCCGGGCCGCATGCGCGAGACGAGCTCGTTGCTCACGAGCGTCGGTGCCTTGGCCCCCGGCACGAGCACCGCGCCGACGACGAGATCTGAGGTCGTGACCGCCTGCTCGATCTCGAGCGGGTTGGAACGGATCGTCTTGACGCGTCCGGCGAACCGGGCGTCGAGCTCGCGGAGGCGGGGCACGCTCAGGTCGAGGATCGTGACGTCGGCGCCCAGGCCGACCGCCATGGTCGCCGCGTGGGTGCCGGAGACGCCGCCGCCGATGACGGTGACGTTGGCGGGGGCGGTGCCGGGGACACCGCCCATCAGCACGCCGCGACCGCCGGACTGGCGCATCAGGTGGTACGCCCCGACCTGGGTGGCCAGGCGACCGGCGACCTCGGACATCGGGGCCAGCAGCGGCAGCGAGCCGTCGCGCAGCTGCACCGTCTCGTAGGCGATCGCGGTGATGCCGCTGTCGAGGATCGCCCGGGCGCACTCGGCGTCGGCGGCCAGGTGCAGGTAGGTGAAGAGGATCTGGCCGCGCCGCATGCGGTGCCACTCCTGCTCGATCGGCTCCTTGACCTTCATGATCATCTCGGCGGCGGCCCACACCTCGTCGGCGGACCCCAGGATCTGGGCGCCGGCGGCGACGTACTCGTCGTCGGTGAGCGAGGAGCCGAGCCCGGCTCCGGCCTGCACGACGACCTGGTGGCCGTGGCCGAGCAGCTCCGTCACGCCGGCGGGCGTCAGGGCGACGCGGTACTCGTGATTCTTGACCTCGGTCGGTACTCCGATCAGCATGCGGCAACCGTGAACGAATCGCTGTCGAAGTGCAAGAACTTGTGCAGATCATTCTGTCGAGACGGCTAGGATCGGAGGATCATTCGGATCGTCGACAGGAGGAGAGCGTGGCGCCGAAGGATGTTCGAGGCCTCGACCCGGTCGACCGCGAGCTCGTCGTGCTCCTGCAGCGCGACGGCCGCATGCCCAACAGCGACCTGGCGCGCCGTGTCGGCATCGCGCCGTCCACGTGCCTGAACCGGGTGCGGTCGCTGCAGGAGCGCGGCGTCATCCGCGGGGTGCACGCCGACGTCGACCTGACGTCGCTCGGACTCACGATCGAGGCGATGATCGCCGTGTCGTTGAGGCGCGACGCGCGCGCCTCCATCCCGGGGTTCGCGCGCATCATGACCGAGAAGCCGTACGTCATCAACGTCTTCTACGTCTCCGGCTCCTACGACTACCTGCTGCACGTGGCGTGCGCCGGCACCGACGCGCTGCGCGAGGTGGTCAACGAGCTGAGCGTCATGCCGCAGGTCGCCGGCACCGAGACGCACCTGATCTTCGAGCACCGTCCCGGGCGGGCGGTGGGGGAGTAGCGCTACACGTCGTCCCATCGCAGGATCCGACGCTGCGTCTCGACCAGCTCGACCTCGGGCCGCGAGGCGAGCAGCCGCTCGGCGACGTCGAGCACCTCGTCGACGCGTGCTCGGTCAGCCGCCGTCAGGCTGACGCCGATCGCGGTCCGACGGTAGGCGTTGAGGTGGTCGACCTCGGCCACCGAGACCTCGAGGCGTCGCCGCACCTCGGCGACGACGGGACGGACCACGGACCGCTTCTGCTTGAGGGAGTGGACGTCGCCCAGCAGCAAGTCGGCCCGCAGCCACCCGATCCACATCAGGCGGAGTAGCCGCCGCGCAGCTCCTCGACGAGCGAAGGGCGCGAGGGCTTCCAGTCGAACGCCTCGCGGGCCTTGTCGCCCGAGGCCTGCTGGTCGAGCAGGAGCGCGTCGCCGAAGCCCTCGCCCAGGCGTTCGTGCACCTGGTCGACCGTCGTCGGTGCGACGGACCCGGCCACGGCCTCGCCCAGCTCGCGCACGGTCGGGTTGTCGCCGCTGACGCCGAGGTAGCGCTCGCCACCCGGCGCCTGCTCGAGCACGGCGACGTAGAGCTCGGCGAGATCGTCGACGTGGATCGTGGTCCAGTGCTGCGAGCCGTCGCCGACGACCAGCAAGGCCCCGGACTCGTCCCGGTCGCCACCGGCGAGGATGGCGGGGATGCCCTGCCCGTGGCCGTGGACGATGCCGGGCTGCACGAGCGAGGCCACGACGTCCGAGCCGAGCACCCGGTTCTCCCGCTCGGAGCGCCAGGCGGTCAGGGCGGGCGCGTCGGTCGGGCTGTCCTCGGTGATCGCGTCGTTCGAGCCGTAGGTCCAGATGCCGCCGGTGTGGACGTAGGGCTTCGCCGTGCCGGAGAACGCCTCGACGACCGCGTCGACCACGGCGTCGTCGAAGGCGGCAGCGCCGTCGGCGGGTGCTGCGGTGTGGATGGCGCCGTCCACCTCCCGCAGCTGGTCGGTGAACCACGCGCGGTCGGTCACGTCGCCGACGACCGCCGTGGCGCCGGCGTCCTGCACCGTGCGGGCCGAGGCGTCGCTGCGGACCACCGCTACCACGTCGTGGCCCCGGTCCTGGAGCTGTTGGAGCACGGCCGAGCCGATGAAACCGGTCCCACCGGTCAGCAAGATCTTCATGTACCGCGCAACCGGGTGCGCGCTGCACCTATTCCGTCGACGGCAGCACGACCTCGAGCGCCTCCCGGAAGCGCTCGCGGTACTCGGAGCGGTCCGCGGCCTGGTGCTTGAGGCCCACTGACACGCTGAGAAGCGTCCGGACCGCCGCACCGGGCGTCACGACGTGCGGGCTCACGGCGTCGGTCACGAGCCGCTCGAAGGCGGCCGGGGCGTTCGTGGCCGTGTCGTCGAGGAGTCCCGGGTTCTCGGCCAGGACGCCGGGGACGTCCTGGGCGAGCGGGCCGACGTACCGGCCGGCCCACCGGTCGAAGGCCTCGAGCAGCCGGTCGGCCAGAGGAGCGTGGGCGTCGCCGAGGATCTCCTCGATCGCCGCGAGGTCGCGCCCGAGGACGTGGGCGGCGGCCTCGCGGAACAGCACGGCCTTGGAGTCGAAGAGGAAGTAGAGCCCCGGCCGCGAGATCCGGGCCGCCGTCGCCACGGCCTCCATCGAGGTCCGGCGGTAGCCGTGGCGGGCGAACGTCTCGAGTGCCGACTCCAGGACGGCTTCGCGGCGGTCGACGGGCATGCAGCCACGGTACGTCATGATGAACGTACTAGACAGTTTCTGCTTAGTATGTAAAGTGACGACATGCCGTCGCCCCTGATCCGCACCCGCTTCTCGGCCGAGTCCACCGCCGATGACGTCCTCGACGGGGTGGACCTCGGGGGACGGCGGGCCGTCGTCACGGGCGCCTCGTCCGGGCTCGGTGCCGAGACCGCGCGAGCACTCGTCTCGGCCGGCGCGTCGGTGGTGCTGGCCGTGCGCGACGCCCGCGCGGGTGACGGGATCGCCGATGCCATCGCGACCTCGACCGGCCGTCGCCCCGAGGTGCGCCCGCTCGACCTCGCCGATCCCCGGTCCGTCTCGTCGTTCACGGACGAGTGGCACGGCCCGCTGCACCTGCTCGTGAACAACGCGGGGGTGGTCACCGCCGGTCTCGAGCGGACCGCGCAAGGACACGAGCTGCAGCTCGCCACGAACCACCTCGGCCACCACGCGCTCGCGCGAGGGCTCCGCCCCGCCCTGGCCGAGGGGGCCGCCTCGGTGCACGGGGCACGAGTCGTCGCCCTCAGCTCGACGGCCCACATGCGGGCCGGCATCGACTTCGACGACCTGGAGTTCGTGCATCGCCCGTACGACCCGCAGATCGCCTACGCACAGTCCAAGACGGCGAACTCGCTGTTCGCGGTCGAGGCCACGCGACGCTGGGCGGACGACGGCATCGTGGCCAACGCCGTCAACCCCGGGGGGATCGCGACCGGTCTGCAGCGCCACTTCACGGCCGCACAGAGGGCGTCGCTCGAGGCCGCGGAGGCGGCCGGGGTCTTCCGGTACAAGTCGGTCCAGCAGGGAGCGGCGACGACGATCGTGGCGGCCGTCGCCCCCGAGCTCGCCGCGACGGGTGGCCACTACCTCGACGACGGCAACGAGGCCTACACGGTCCCGGACGACGCGTCCCTCGTCGACCATCCGCACGGGGTGAAGGCGTGGGCGCTCGACCCGGTGGCGGCGGGACGGCTCTGGGACGTCTCGGACGAGCTGACGCGCGGCTGGTAGGTCGCCCCCCTCTCGGGCCGGCATCGTCAGAGGCGGCGGCGGAGCCTCAGCAGTCCGGCGTCGGCGGCAGCCGCCATCCACATGACGGTGCTGAGCGTGACGACGGACCAGCCGAGTCCGTTGACCACCACGTGCGGCCAGTCGGGACCTCCGGGTTGGTAGGTCAGCAGAGCCAGGACCACGAGCGCGCCGAGACCCACCAGGAAGAGCCAGAGGGCGTCGACGGCGGTGCGAGCGGGGCGTGACATGCCGTCCACCGTACGTCAGCAATGTGACGCGTACCACATGACGGACGTCCGGCCCGGTCAGCGGGTGCAGAGCTCGGCGTCGACGACCTGGTTGACGCGCTCGTTCGCCGCCGCGATGCGCTCCTTGCCCGTCGCCACCGCCGCCGGAAGTGCCGAGACCGCGACCGTGACAGCCGTGCCGTCCTCGGTGACGGCGTTCCGCGTCTCGTAGCCGGGCACGTCGCCGCCGTGCCCCCACGCCCGCTTGCCGCACGACAGCGTGTACTCCATGAGCCCGAGCCCGTACCGTGTGCCGGAGCGCGGATCGGTCGAGGCGACGGTGCGCTGCATCTCCTGCAGCTGGGCGCGGGGGAGCACGCGTCCACCGACCAGCGCCCGCATGAACCGGTTCAGGTCCGCAGGGGTCGAGACCATCTGGCCCGCCGCCCACGCCCACGAGGTGTCGGCGGTGGTGATGTCGCCGAGGCGGCCCTTGGCGGTCCGCGCGTAGCCGTGGAGCGCGGGGGAGCCCATCGTGCGGTCGCCCGGTCCGGGGAAGCGCGTGTGCCTCAGCCCCAGGGGCTTGATGATCGTCGACTTGACCAGCTCGGGGAGCGGTCGTCCGCTCACGCGCTCGGCGATCATCCCGGCGACGAGGAAGTTGGTGTTGCTGTAGGTCCAGCGCTCGCCCGGCGCGCCGGTCGGTCGCTGCACGCCCGCCAGGTCGAGCAGGTCCCGCGGCGCGAGGTAGCGGTCGCGGAACGAGAACGGGTTGGCCGGGAGCCTGCGCACGTAGTCGGGCAGGCCGCTCGTGTGCTGCAGCAGCTGGCGCACGGTGACGCGCGACCCGTCGAGGCCCGACCGCCGCAGCACGTCCGGCAGGTAGGTGTCGACGCTCGCGTCGAGGTCGATGCGGTCCTTCGCGACGAGCTGGAGGATCGCGACGGACGTGAACATCTTGGTGTTGCTGCCGATGCGGACCGACGAGGTCGGGTCGGCGTCGTGCTCGGATCCGCGCTGCTCGACGCCTGCGGCCATGGCGCGGTCGCCCTCGTCGGTCGTCACGGTCGCGATCGCGGCGGGGAAGCCCAGGTCGACCAGTCCGTCGAGGCGTTGCTGCAGCGGGTCGGGCTCACGGTCGCGCACCGCCACGACGACGCCGACCGCGATGACCGTCAGGCCGACGACGAAGGCCGTCGCCGCCGCCGCGGTCGCGATGATGCGCCCGCGCGTCCACCACGAGCCGCCCGATCCAGCCTGTTCCACTCGTCCCCCTCGATCGGTCCCACTGTGGCGCATGAGTGGTCGTGACGCACGATGCGGCCGATTCATCAGACAAATACATGCGCATGTGTTTATATGTGGTGACAGCTCCCGCCAGACGAAGGACCCCCATGACGCACGCGATCCACGAGGACCACACCCACGAGCACGGCGCCGACTGCGGCCACGCCTCGGTCGAGCACGGCGACCATGTCGACTACCTGCACGACGGACACGTCCACCACCAGCACGAGGGCCACTACGACGAGCACGAGGTCGACGCCCACGTCACGGCCGAGGACCACGACCACGAGCACGGCGCGGACTGCGGGCATGAGACGGTCGAGCACGGCGACCACGTCGACTACGTGCACGGCGAGCACCGTCACGCGCCGCACGGCGACCACTACGACGAGCACTGAGACTGCAGCGAGGAGCGTGAGCGATCGTGCCAGGTGACGACGATGGACACCCGGCACCGTCGCGACGCGACCTCGACGACCGCTACGGGGCCGTGGCCGAGCTCTTCGGGGCTCTGGCCACGCCCGTGCGGGCGGCCATCGTCCATGCCTTGAGCGAGGGCAACCGCACCGTCAGCGACCTCGTCGACGAGCTCGGCATCTCGCAACCGCTCGCCTCCCAGCACCTGCGCACCCTGCGCGCCGCGGGTCTGGTGGAGTCCGAACGTCTCGGGCGGTCGATCTGCTACCGCCTGTCCGACGAGAACGTCGCCCATGTGTTCCTGGACGCGCTCACGCACAGCCACGAGCACGCCTGACCGTCACGCGGACGCGTCTCCAGGGCGCCACGTCAGGACCTGGACCGAGGTGCCCGGCCTGACGGTCACGAGGCGGTCGGGCGTGAATCCCTGCCCGGAGTAGTACGCCACGAGCGCGCCGTCGGCCCCCGCCCAGCAGTCGACCCGGAGCAGGCCCACGCCGTCCGCCACCGTCTGCTGCTTCGCGCGATCGAGGAGCAGGCCTCCGGCGTTGCGCCCCCGCCACAGCGGCGACACGATCAGGAGGCGGACGAACCTCTCGGGCTCGTCGACCGTCGGCACGTAGCTGCTCGGTCGATCCGCCACGACGCTGACCGCACCGACCCGACCGTCGTGATCCTCGGCGACCAGGACCGAGCCGGAGGACAGCATGTCCTCGACCTGTTGCCGGCGCTCCGGGGACCGCGACCACGGGGTCTCGCCCCACTGCTCCGCCTGCCCCCGCGCCACCAGCCACTCGACGTTCTGGTCGAAGAGGTCCAGCACGTGGTCGCGGTCCGCGACGGACCCGGGTCTCAGCCTGAGGTTCTCCATGGGCCCATCCTCACCGCGTGCCGTCGCGGGCGTGAAGAAGGGGCCGGCCCTGGTGATTGGAGGCAAGGCCGGCCCCGCTACCGGACCGCGGCTCGACGCCGCCGCAGGACCGATGGGTCCAGCCTAGTCGCGACGGAGCGTCTTGTCCGAATCCCGGACCGACGTGGCGCGAGGAAGAATCCGGCCGCGATCGTGGCCGGACGCGACGAAGCCGGGACCGCGGCTGCGATCCCGGCTTCGTCGTCTAGTACACCCCCACGGACTCGAACCGTGAACCCGCTGATTAAGAGTCAGCTGCTCTGCCAATTGAGCTAGGGGTGCAAGCGTGCGCCGAGGATTGACTCTACCAAAGGCTCCCAGGCGCGCCTAATCGGGAGCCAGGGTCGGTGAGTGACGTCGCAGCAGCACCGAGCCCCGGCGCAGGACGCCCGGGATCTTGCTCCGGTGCACGCGGCTGAGCTGCTGCCACGAGACCTGTCCGGCGCGGGAGCGGTGTCGCAGTGCCGTGGTCAGGCGCACGCCGTCGGCGGCCCGCTCCATCAGGAGGTTCACCTCGAGTCCTCGTCCGAGGACGCGCATGCAGAGGTGGTCGTCGTCCTCGGACGTGACGCTCCAGCCGGCGATCGTGCCGGGGGTGCCGTCGGGCTCGACCGACAGCCGGAGCAGTCGTCGGAAGACCAGGTCGCGGTCCGAGCGAGGGATGCCGGCCTCGAAGCATGCGGTCATCCACTCGCGTGGGCTCGCCCGGACGTCGGTGGTGATCGTGTAGACGTCGGCGTAGTCGGGTGCCAGGGACAGCCGAGCTCGGCTCTCGCGCGGCAACCCTGACACCGGGGAGCATCCACCGCCGACGTGCTCGCGCTCGGCCCACGCCCGTTCCCATGCGCGGATCAGTGCCGGCCAGACGACCAGGAGTCGGAACGGCTCGATGGCGCGCATGTAGGTCCGGCCGAGCTGTCCGTGGGGCTTGACCAACGCGGCGACGTGGAGCTCGTAGTCGCCCCGTGGCCCGCGGACCCATCCCAGGTGCATGAGCGCGTGGACGGTGGCGTTGGCCATCTCGTGGGCCTCCTCGTCGACGCGCGAGAAGACGCGGGAGAACGGTGCGATCTGCGCACGGTCCCACTCGGCGCGTTCCTGAGGAGCGAGTCGACCGGCGACGGCCGGGCTCCACGTGTCGAGTCCGTGCTCGGGGGCGTCCCACCCGAAGGCGCGGCCGAGCCCTCGTCGTGCCGAGACCAGGGCGCGGGAGAGCAGTGCGCCCCGAGCGGAGTCCTCGCGGCCTCCCAGCAGCACCGAGACGGCGGCGTCGAAGTCCTCGGGCCCGGCGCCCGGTGTGCGCACCCGCCAGACGTCCTCGAGCTCGAACTCCGGGGCCACCGCATGGATCTGCCACGGCTGGTCGTGATGGACGTGATCAGGCAGTCGGCTGCGCATGGTCCCTCCTCGCATACGGTGGCGTACAAATCGATGGTAGTAGATTTGTACGGCGCCGTACAGAGAGGAGTCACCGTGGCTCGCACCAAGACCCCGCGATCGGCATGGATCGACGCCGGGCTCGTCGCGCTGGCCGAGCACGGTGTCGACGAGGTGCGCGTCGAGGTGCTCGCGCGCGACCTCGGCGTGACCAAGGGCGGCTTCTACGGGGCGTTCGAGGGTCGCGCCGACCTGCTGGACGCGATGGTCGAGCGGTGGGAGAGCGCCGTCACCGACGACGTGGTGCGAGAGGTCGAGTCGGCCCAGGACCTGGACCCGCGGGACCGTCTGCGCCGACTCGTCGCGGTGATCGGGCGCCAGGACGATCCGGCGACCCGCATCGACACCGAGATCGGGCTGCGGGACTGGGCGCGCCGTGCCCCGCACGTCGCCACCGTCGTCGATCGCGTCGATGCCATGCGCGGCACCTACCTGCGCGACATCTTCCGGGGCTTCTGCGCCGAGGACGAGGCTGACGTGCGCACGGCGATCGCGATGTCGGTGCGGCTGGCCGGCCAGACGATGACTCTCGGCGCCGGGTCGCGTGATCCCGACGAGGTCGCTCGCCTGATCTATCGACGACTGCTGGCGTGAACTTTACCGTCCGGATGGTAAAGTACGGGCATGGCATCCACGACCCGTACCCGCATCCTCGACGGAGGGCTCGAGCTCTGGCGCACCCACCAGGCCGTCACGCTCGAGCTGGCCGCCGAGAAGGCGGGAGTCACCAAGCCCGGCCTCATGTATCACTTCGCCACCAGGCGCGACCTGGTCGAGGGGCTCGTCGACCACGTGCTCGACGGGTACGACGTCGAGCTGACGCGGCGGGCCGGGGCGGCGGCCGAGGACCTGGGGCCGGTGCAGCGGCTGGCCGCCTACGCCCGCTGGGCACTCACGTCCTCGTTCGACCTGGCCGACCTGGCGGCGCTGAGCGACCCGCGACTTCGGGCCGTCATGCTCGAGCGCTGGACCGCTCGCATGGCGCGATGGCTCTGGCTCCCGGACGAGCTGTCCCCGGCCGACCGGGCGCGGCTCGAGGCCGTGCGGCTCATCGCCGACGGCGCCTGGCTCGAGTCGGCGTGCCACCCGGGCGGGCCGGACCGGTCCGCTCGCGCCCAGGTGCTCGCGGTCGTGGAGGATCTGCTGGCGGGGGTGGCGGCATGAGGTGGCTGCTCCTGCTCGGGGCGATCGTCACCGAGGTGACTGGATCGTTGTCGCTCAAGGGTGCCCTCGACCGACCGTCGCTCTACGGCGCAGTGGTGCTGGGCTACGTCGCGACGTTCGGTTTCTTGAGCCTCGCGCTGCAGCGCGGTCTCCCCCTGGGTGTGGCCTACGGGATCTGGGGAGCGCTCGGGGTGGCCGGGACCGCGATCGCGTCGGCCGTCATCTTCGGCGAGACGATCACCCCCGTCATGGCGGTCGGCATGGGTCTGGTCATGGTCGGCGTGCTGCTGGTCGAGCTCGGGTCCCAGCGCGCCGCGACCACCTCGGCGGAGGCAGTCTGATGGCATGGGTCTACCTGGTGCTGGCCATCGCGACGGAGGTCGTCGCCGCCGTCTCCCTGAAGGTCGCGACCGACGGGCGCCGGGCGATGTACGCCGTGGTCGCCGCGGGATACCTCGTCGCGTTCGGCATGCTGTCGCTGGCTCTGCGCGAGGGCATGGGCCTGGGCGTGGCGTACGGGATCTGGGCCGCGGCAGGTGTGGCGCTCACGGCGGTGGCCTCGAAGGTCCTGTTCCGGGAACCGCTGACCGGCCTGATGGGCGCGGGCATCGCGACGATCATGGGCGGCGTGCTGATGATCGAGCTGGGAACCCTGTAACCGCCGGCCGGACCACGACCCTCGTCCGCAGCCTCGACGACAGCGAGCCTGGTCGTCAGGGTGGGCCACGCTGCCCAGGGAGTCAGTCCTCGTCGAGCGTGCCGACGGGATCGAACGTGAACGACCCCAGGTGCCGTCGCACGTCCTGGAACGTCTGCGCGATCTCCGGGTCCTGGAGGGCTTCCTCGAGCTGGCGCACCGCGTCCTGCATGGCAGCGTCGTTGGTCTCCTGCGTGGGTTCGTTCATGGCTCCATCGTCTCGCCGTGGCCGTGCCCTCGCACGGCATGGGCCCCGACCCGGGAGCGACTCGTGGTGGGATGAGGCCATGAGCGACATGTGGACCGATGACGCGAGCGATCCCCGCACGTACGGCAACCCGCAGGGGGAGAAGGCGACGCTCGCCGAGTACCTGGAGAACTACCGGCTGACGTTGCGCATGAAGTGCGAGGGACTGACGCCCGAGCAGCTCGCGACGCGCAGCGTGCCGCCCAGCACCCTGAGCCTGCTGGGTCTCGTGCGGCACCTCGCCCGGGTCGAGCACCAGTGGTTCTGGCGCGTCGCGCTCGGCCACGACGAACCGCGGATCTTCCGCACGCCCGAGGACCCGGACGTCGACTTCAACGGGGCGGTGGGCACCCAGGAATGCGTCGACGAGGCGTGGTCCGCGTACGAGCTGCAGGTCGGGCGGGCGCGGGAGTGGTTCGACGCCGTCGAGGAGGCCGACTTCGGCCGCGAGCTGCCGATCCCGGACCACGCCGGCGAGGTCGTCAGCATCCGCGACCTGCTCGTGCACATGGTCGAGGAGTACGCGCGCCACCTCGGCCACGCCGACCTGCTGCGCGAGTGCATCGACGGGCGGGTCGGTCAGTAGGCGCTCGATCAGTCGACGCTGCGCACGCGGGTCAGGATCGCGTCGACAAGCGCGTCGGGGGCCTGGGTCGGGATCCAGTGGGAGACACCCGGCAGCACCACGAGATCGTACGGACCTTCGACGAAGCGCTCGTTGCCGGCGAGGGAGTCACGACCGACGTAGAGATCGCCGTCGCTCCACACCATCGTCGTGGGGGCCAGGATCCGCGTGCCGGCGGACCGGTCCGAGAACGGGATCGCCCGGTACCAGTTGAGCGCGCCCGTGAGCGCCCCGTAGGAGACGATGTCGCGCTGGAACCGAGCGACGTCGGCGCCGCTCATCCCACCGGCCCGCATCCAACGCTCACCGGGCCCGCCCCTCCAGCCGGCGACGCGCTCGGGCAGGAGCGGCAGCTGGAACGCGAGCATGTACCAGGACTTGAGGCCTTGCTTGGAGTGGGTGAGCGAGTACATGAACGATGCCGGGTGCGGCACCGAGACCGCCGTCAGGGTCCGGACCAGGTCGGGGTGCGCGGCTGCCAGCGACCACGCCACCATCGATCCCCAGTCGTGGCCGACGACGTGGGCCGGGCCCCCGGACTGCTCGACGAGCGCGGCGACGTCGTCGACGAGCAGCTCCACGCGGTAGGCCCGACGACCCTTGGGGCGGGCGCAGGGGGAGTAGCCGCGCTGGTCCGGCGCGAGGGTGCGGTACCCCGCGGCGTGCAGGCGTTGGGCGACCGCGTCCCAGGAGTCCGCGCGCTCGGGGAAGCCGTGCAGCAGCACCACCACCTCGCCGTCGATCGGCCCGCCGTCGACGACGTCGAAGGTCAGACCGTCGTGCGTGTAGGACGAGATGCGCTCGCTCATGAGGGCAGTATGTCGGCCCGCGGTGGCCCGGGACCACCGCCCTCGGGAGGAGTAGGGTCGGGTCATGGCTCGGGGGACGGGACGCCGGCGTGACCGCGTGGGGCGACGCGGCCTCTGGGCGTTGGGACTGGTCGTGGTCGCGCCCCTGGTCGCGGTGGACCCGGCAGCCGTCGTGCTGCTGTTCGACGCCGAGCTGCTGGTGCTGCTGGGCTCGCTCGGACTCCGGCTGACGCGCGACGACCTGGCGATGGCGTGGCACCGCGTGCTGGCGAGCCAGGTGGTCATCGACACGCGTGCCGGTGCCCGGCTGTCGTGGCAGGAGCCGCGGACGCTGCTCCACGGCTGAGCGCGATCAGCGCAGGTCGTCGCCCACGTCGTTCCTGATCTGCTGGGTGACTCGGCGGAAGCGATCCAGGGTCGCGATGAACCAGTCGAGGGTCTCGTCGCTGTCGGGGTCGAGGACGTCAGCCGCGCTGCCGTGGTCGACGCGGATGCGGCAGGCCTTCTTGGAGGGGATGGGGTCGAAGACCACGGACGACCCGAACTCCTCGTCCAGCCTGGCGCGGGCCTCCACGAACCTGTGGAACCGTGCGAGGTTCCGCTCGGCGTCGGGGCTGCCGAAGTAGAGCTCGACCCGCGGGCCCGTCAGCGTGTAGAGCGCTCCATAGCTGATGCCCGAGATGCCGAAGGGAAGCGTGATCCACGAGGTCGTCGGAGGTGTCGTGCCCGTCGTCCAGGTCGGGTGCTCATGGCGGACCCGCTCGAGGAAGCGCCCCCAGAACTCGCGGTAGGCCGCAGCCTTCCCGGACAGCGAGGCGGTCTTCTCGACGTGGACCTGCTTGGTCCAGTCGTTCGGCTTGGCGACGACCCGGAACAGCGGGGCCGGTCGGCTGTCGTCGATGCGGACGGCCGCGATCTCGATGCCGAAGAACCGTCGACCTTCACCGGTGTTCTCGTTCAACCAGTCCAGCGCGGCGCGATGCTCGTCGCGGAATCTCGGAGCGCACCAGACGATGGTCGCCGGGTCCGTGCCGCCGGCGTAGGTGAGGAGCTGGCCGAGGTGTCCGTGGTCGGTCTGCTCGAGCTGGTTCTCCACGATCACGACACCACCGGTCGTGCGGTCCGTGCCGATGAGGTCGAGGGAGAAGCCGCCCACTCGGTGCTCTGCGGCCGTGAGCTCGAGATCCATGCCCAGGGACTCGCTCAGGACGTCCGCCGAGCTCAGCATCCACCGGGTGAAGTCGAGCGCCTCGTGTCTCCAGACCTCGCGAACATCGACGACTTCCAGTCGGCCCAGGTCCTCGGTCATGACACGATCCTCACAGCTGTTCGCGATGTCAGTAGATGACGGCGGGTGGCTGGTTGGGGGCCTGGACCTCTTGGACGGGGATGGCCTGGCGCAGGCGCATCGTGAACCCGTTGCCGAAGTTCGTCATGGCATCGCCCTGCTCGCCGTAGGAGATGCGCCACTCGACCT
>JALRCA010000113.1 GCA_023257515.1 Aeromicrobium sp. | reverse complement strand
ACCCCCGCACCGTCGCGCGCTCGAGCGCGACCAGGACCCTGACACGCGCGTCCGGGGGGCGCACGACGAGCGAGGCCCATCCGGGCGCGAGCGTCGTGGCGTCCACCTGGGCCAGGACCTCGTCCTCGACGACGTCGCGGTACCGCTCGTGCCACGCCGCAGCCTGCAGCGCGGCGATGGCCCTCACGTCGTCCGGCCATGCCAGCCGGGCGCTGACGTCGGCGCTCACCAGTCGCGGAAGCTCTCGACGAGGCCGGACGTCGCGCCGTCGTCGTCGAGGATGACCTCGGTCATCGACAGGTTGCGCAGGCTCGGCCAGACCTCCCAGGCCATGAGTGCCAGTCCGGGCACGCCGCCGATGAGGAGGGGCCACGCCGCATGGTTGCCGATGAACGCGACGAGGATCGAGAAGGCGATCGAGGCGTTGCAGATCCAGAGCTTGCGCACCGTCTGGGAGGCGAAGACCCCCACGGCGAGCGCCTGGTTCTCCTCGGGGTCCTCGTCGGGATCGAGCGGTTCGGACCGCAGCCACACGCGCTCGGCCAGGAATCCGGAGGCCGCGACGGCCAGGAGCAGCAGGACGATGACCCACCAGCTCGGCACGTCGGCGTCGATCCCGTCCAGCGCGAAGTACAGCAGCACGAGGAACCCGGTCGTGAGACCCACCTGGAGCAGGGCGAACGTGCGCACCTCGCGAGGAGTGGCGTCGTAGTCGGCGCGTGGCATGGCACCGAGTTTCGCACACCGGATCCGTCGGCCGGCGGATGTACTCTGCTTCCCATGCAGCAGTACCTCGACCTCGTCCAGCGGATCCTCGACGAGGGGATCGAGAAGGGCGACCGCACGGGCACCGGCACGCGCAGCGTCTTCGGCCACCAGATGCGCTTCGACCTCACCGAGGGCTTCCCCCTCGTGACGACCAAGAAGATTCACCTCAAGTCGGTGGTCGGTGAGCTGCTCTGGTTCGTCTCGGGCGAGACCAACACGTCCTGGCTGCGCGAGAACGGCATCACCATCTGGGACGAGTGGGCCGACGAGAACGGCGACCTCGGCCCGGTCTACGGTCACCAGTGGCGCTCGTGGCCCACGCCGTCGGGTGAGACGATCGACCAGCTGGCCCGCGTCGTCGCGGCGTTGCAGACCGACCCGAACTCGCGTCGGCACGTCGTGAGCGCGTGGAACGTGGCCGACCTCGACGCCATGGCCCTCGCGCCGTGCCACGCGTTCTTCCAGTTCTACGTGGCGCCGCAGGCCGATGGTCCCGGACGCCTGAGCTGCCAGCTCTACCAGCGCTCGGCCGACGTGTTCCTCGGCGTCCCCTTCAACATCGCGTCCTACGCCCTGCTCACCCACATGGTGGCGCAGGTCGCCGGTCTGCAGGTCGGCGACTTCGTGCACACCCTCGGCGACGCGCACCTCTACCTCAACCACCTCGACCAGGCCCGCGAGCAGCTCACGCGCGACCCGCGGCCGCTGCCCGAGCTCTGGCTGGACCCCTCGGTCACCGACATCGACGGCTTCACGCTCGACTCGATCAAGGTCACCGGCTACGACCCGCACTCGCTCATCAAGGCACCCATCGCCGTATGAGCGTCTCGCTCGTCGTGGCCATGGGGGCGAACCGGGTGATCGGCGTCGACGGCGGGCTGCCCTGGCGCCTGCCCGAGGACCTCGCCCACTTCAAGCGGGTCACCCTCGGCCACCCGATGGTCATGGGCCGGGCCACGTTCGAGTCCATCGGGCGACCGCTGCCCGGCCGCACGACGATCGTCGTCACGCGCGACCCGCAGTGGCGGGCCGAGGGCGTCGAGTCCGCCGGCTCGCTCGACGCGGCGCTGGAGCGGGCCCGGGCCCTGGATCCGGAGGTGTTCGTGGTCGGGGGAGCCCAGGTCTACGCCGAGGCGCTCGAGCGCGACCTCGTCGACGTCCTGCTGGTCACGCGCGTCGCCGCCGCACCCGACGGCGACACGTTCTTCCCCGCGATCGACTGGGAGCGCTGGCGCGAGGTCGGTCGCGTGCCCCACGTGGGCGAGCACGAGGGCGAGCGCGTCGCCTTCGACGTCGTCACCTACGAGCGCGCCTGAGCGTTCAGCTCAAGATCGCCAGCTGGCGGCTCTGCACGACGAGGCGCCCCTCGTCGTCCCAGAGCTCGACGTCCTCGTCGTGGTACCCGTCGATCACGTGACGCGTCGTGACGTGCAGCAGCGACCACGTGGTGCTGGTGCGGCGACGGAAGTGCACGGTCAGCTGCACCGTGGCCGAGGCGATGTGCCCGATCTCGGTGGTCACCGGCGGGTAGCCGTCCACGATGGCTGCTGCGGCGAGGGCGTCGATCGGGCGGCCGTCGCGCGGTCGTACCCAGACGACCGCCTCGGGCACGCCGGACGGCCGGCCCTCCATCCAGCCGGGCATCCGCTCGGCGCGTGCCTCGTAGCGGTCGATGATCGGGATCGTCCCCGCAGGGACGGCGGCGGCCAGGTCGACGCAGTCCTCGGGAGCGGGGATCACCGGCGCGGCCTGGGGCGTGTGCTGGGCATCGCCGGCGCGGTCCCAGTCGTGCAGCCCGATCGTGGCCTGGACGATCGTCACGCCGTGCTGGCGCAGCGCGACCTCGTGCACCGAGACCCGCCGGCCGGCCCGCAGCGTCTCGACGTGCACGGCGGCGGGACCGGGCGAGGGCGGCTTGAAGTAGCTGACGGCTGCCGTCAGCGGGTCCGGGTGCGAGAGGCCGGCGTCGGCCGCGTGCTCGAGGGCGGCACGGAGCAGGATCGCGAGGACGTATCCGCCGTTCGCGGTGCCGTTGGGGGTGTTCCAGTCCGCGGTCAGCTCCAGGTGGCGGACGCCTTCGGCGTCGGTGGTGGTCTCGGTGGCTCGGTCCAGCTCGTAGCCGGCGTCAGGGAGGCTCACGCTCGGCAGCGTAGTGGGCCGCGGGTCTCGACGACGGCGCCGGTCGTGCGCGATAGCCTCGGACCATGACATCCCCGCTCGCCTCCGAGGCCGCTCCGTTCGGTCGCGTGCTGACCGCGATGGTCACGCCGTTCACCGCCGACCGGCAGCTTGACCTCGACGCGGCGCAGCGCCTGGCCACCCACCTCGTCGACCACGGCAACGACGGTCTCGTGGTCAGTGGCACGACGGGGGAGTCGCCCACCACGACGGGCGACGAGGACGGCCGTCTGCTGGCCGCCGTCGTCGAGGCCGTCGGTGACCGCGCGACGATCGTGGCGGGTGTCGGCACGAACGACACGCGTCACAGCGTCGAGCTCGCGCAGTCCGCCCGCAAGAACGGCGCGCACGGGCTCCTGGTCGTCACGCCCTACTACAGCAAGCCGCCGCAGGCCGGGATCGTCGAGCACGTCGTCCAGGTGACGCGAGCCGGCGAGGACGTCCCGGTCATGCTCTACGACATCCCCGGCCGCACCGGCGTGCAGATCGCGGAGTCCACCTACGAACAGCTCGTCGCGGACCCGCTCGTGGTCGCGGTCAAGGACGCGGTCGGTGATCTGGAGCGCGGTGCCTGGCTGATCGAGAACACCGGTATCCGCATCTACTCCGGCGACGACGCGGCCAACCTGGGTTGGCTGGCGGTCGGCGCCAGCGGCGTCGTCGGCGTCACGTCGCACTTCGCCTCGGCCCAGTACGCCGAGATGGTGCGTGCCGTCGACGCTGGTGACCTCACGTCCGCGCGCGCCATCAACACCCGACTGCTGCCCGCCGTGCGGGCGATCATGACGCACACGCAGGGCGCCATCGCGAGCAAGGCCGGCCTCGAGCTGCAGGGCCTGCTCACCAACCGGCTCGTGCGCTCGCCGCTCGCGCCCGCCACCGACGCGGAGGTCGAGATCGTCCGCAGCGGTCTCGCCGCGTCCGATCTTCTGGAGGTCTCCGCGTGAGCCACATGCACACCGAGCTCGGCCCGCCGCCCAAGCTCGCCGACGGGGGCCTGCGCGTC
>JALRCA010000099.1 GCA_023257515.1 Aeromicrobium sp. | reverse complement strand
TCTCGCCGGCCAGCAGGGGGCGCAGCCCGGCGTAGACGCCGTCGATGTCCTCGTGGGTGAGCGGGTTGGCCAGCACCGTGTTGACGGTCTCGAGGATGTAGTCGATATCGGCCTTGGTGGCGGCGGGGTGCGCCAGGTCGAGATTCCAGTCGGTGTCGGTCGTGCCGATGATCCAGTGACGGCCCCACGGGATGACGAACAGCACCGACTTCTCGGTGCGCAGGATGAGACCGGAGTCGCCACGGATCCGGTCGCGCGGCACCACGAGGTGGACCCCCTTGGAGGCGCGCACGTGGAACTGGCCGCGCTCCCCCGCGAAGCTCTGGGTCTCGTCGGTCCACACACCCGTCGAGTTGACGACCTGACGCGCGCGCACGTCGAACTCGGTGTCGGTCTCGAGGTCCTTGACCCGGGCGCCGGTCACGCGATCGCCCTCGCGCAGCAGCGAGACCACGCGGGTGCGACTCGCGACGTGCGCCCCGTAGGCGGCGGCCGTGCGGGACAGGAACATCGTGTGGCGAGCGTCGTCGACCTGGCCGTCGTAGTACTGCAGCGCGCCGACCAGCGCGTCGCGACGCAGCGCCGGCATGATCCTGCGCGCCCCGCGCCGCGTGAGATGGCGGTGCAGCGGCACGTCCTGGCCGTAGCCGGAGGCCTTGCTCATGGCGTCGTACAGCGCGACGCCGGACCCGGCGTAGAAGCGCTCCCACACGTGGTGGGTGAGCGGGTAGATGAACGGCACCTCGCGCACGAGGTGCGGGGCGAGCTTCTGCAGGCTCAGCCCGCGCTCCTTGAGCGCCTCGGCCACGAGGCGGAAGTCGAGCATTTCGAGGTAGCGCAGCCCGCCGTGCATGAGCTTGCTCGAACGGCTCGACGTACCCGAGGCGAAGTCACGCGCCTCGACCAGGCCGGTCGACAGACCTCGGGTGGTCGCATCCAGCGCCGCGCCGCCACCGACCACGCCGCCGCCGATCACGAGGACGTCGAGCACCTCCTCGCGCATCGCGTCGAGGGCTGCCTGGCGGGTCGTCGGTGAGAGCGGGACAGGACGCATGTCTCGTAGTCAACCAGCCTTGACCCAAGAGCGCGCCTCGGGTGATCAGTCGACCCAGTCGAGCGTCCGGTCGACCGCCTTCTTCCACTGCGCGTAGCCCTGCTCACGCTGCGAGTCGTCCCACTCGGGGCTCCAGCGCGACGCCTCCGACCAGTTGCGGGCGAGCTCGTCGGTGTCGTTCCAGAAGCCGACCGCGAGACCTGCCGCGTAGGCGGCCCCGAGGCACGTCGTCTCGGCGACGACCGGCTTGCTGACGTCGACGCCCAGCACGTCGGCCTGGATCTGCATGCAGAGCTCGTTGGCCGTGATGCCGCCGTCGACCTTGAGGGCCTCGAGCTCCAGGTCGGCGTCGGCGATCATGGCGTCGACGACGTCCTTGCTCTGGTAGCAGACCGCCTCGAGCGCGGCGCGCGCGATGTGGGCGACGGTGTTGTAGCGCGACAGCCCCACGATGGCGCCGCGGGCGTCCGGGCGCCAGTACGGGGCGAACAGTCCCGAGAACGCCGGCACGAACGAGACGCCGCCGTTGTCCTCGACCGACTTGGCGAGGTCCTCGGTCTCGGCCGCGGCCTTGATGACGCCGAGCTGGTCGCGCAGCCACTGGATCGCGGACCCGGTGACGGCGATGGAGCCCTCGAGCGCGTAGACGGCCGGCTGGTCCCCGAGCTTGTAGCCCATCGTGGTGAGCAGCCCGTTCGACGAGCGCACGATCTCGGTGCCCGTGTTGAGCACGAGGAAGTTGCCCGTGCCGTAGGTGTTCTTGAGCGTCCCGGGCTCGAAGCAGGCCTGTCCGAACAACGCCGCGTGCTGGTCCCCCAGGTCGCCGGCGACCGGCACCACGCCGCCGACGGGACCGTCGGCCAGCGTGTGGCCGTAGACCTCGGACGACGACCGGATCTCGGGCAGCATCTGCTTCGGGATGTCGAACAGGGCGATGAGCTCGTCGTCCCAGGCGAGCGTCTCCAGGTCCATGAGCATCGTGCGACCGGCGTTCGTGACGTCGGTGACGTGGAGACCCTCGTCGCGACCGTCCTGGGCCGGGCCGCCCGTGAGCCACCAGATGAGCCACGTGTCGGTGTTGCCGAAGATCGCGTGACCGGCCTCGGCGGCCTCGCGCACGCCGTCGACGTTCTCGAGGATCCACTGGATCTTGCCGCCCGAGAAGTAGGCGGCCGGCGGCAGGCCCGCCTTGTGCTTGATGACCTCGTCGTGCCCGGCCTCGGTCAGCGCGGCGGCGATCTTGTCGGTGCGGGTGTCCTGCCACACGATCGCGTTCGTGTAGGCCTCGCCCGTGCGACGGTCCCACACGACGGTGGTCTCGCGCTGGTTCGTGATGCCGATCGCGGCGAGGTCGGTGGCCGTCAGGTCGGCCTTCTTCAGCGCCTCGGCGATCGCTGTCTGGGTGTTCTGCCAGATCTCTGCGGGATCGTGCTCGACCCAGCCGGCGCGAGGCAGGATCTGCTCGTGCTCGAGCTGGTGGCGTGCGATCTCGGCACCGTCGTGGTCGAAGATCATGAAGCGCGTGCTGGTGGTGCCCTGGTCGATCGCTCCGACGTACTCGGCCATGCGTCCTCCTGTGGAAAGTTGTGCTCAGGGTAGTGATGCGGGTGGGGTTCAGTCGCCCGGAGCCGGCGTCGGGCGCGGCTCGGGCTCGGGCTCGTCCTCGGGCAGGTGGATGTCGATGAGGTACTTGAAGACCGCGCCACCGACGAGCCCCCCGAGCAGCGGCGCGACGATGGGCAGCCAGAAGTAGAGCGTGTCGCCTCCCGCCACGTTGAACGCGTTGCCGTAGCCGGTGACGAACGACGCGAGGCGCGGTCCGAGGTCGCGGGCCGGGTTGATGGCGTAGCCGGCGTTGGTGCCCCACGCCATGCCGATCGCGACGACCAGCAGACCGATGAACAGCGGCGCCATGTTCGACAGCGGAGGGTTGTTGGTGGCCGTGGTGAGCGCCAGCACGACGGCGACGAGGATCGCCGTGCCGACGATCTGGTCGGCGAACGCCGTCGCGATCGAGACATTGGTGCCGGGCGACGTCGAGAAGATGCCCTGCGTCGCCCCGGTGTGCCCGGGATCGACGTTGGCGATCTGGTCGGCGTAGACGAAACGGACGATGATCGCGGCGACGAACGCACCGCCGAGCTGCGCGAGCGAGTACGGCACGACCTTGCGCCACTCGAACCCGCGGTACACGGCGAGCGCGAGCGTGACGGCCGGGTTGAGGTGCGCTCCGCTGAGTCGGCCCGCGATGAAGACGCCGAACGTGACGCCGAAGCCCCACGCCCACGCGATGGAGTCGTGGTCACCCCCGGCGACCGAGTCCGGGAACCCACCCGTGACGACCTGGGCGACGACGCCGCAGCCGATCAGGATGAGCACCAAGGTGCCGAGGAACTCGGCCGACAGCTCTCCGACGATGGTCTTGCGCATGTGTTCCCCCGGTGGTCCCCGTGGGCCACCGACCGTGACCCGCGTCACGGTCCAACCTAACCCGAGGGACCGAGACCTCCCGTCACCGGGCACGACCGGCCTAGAGTGACGGAGGTGAACCGCCCCTCGTCCGACGACTCGCGCTGGTCGTACCGCTCGCGTCGGTCCCTGCTGAGCATCGGCTCGAGCCACAGCGTGCTGTCGATCGGCTCCAGCCACAGCGCGCTGAGCATCGGCTCCGTCGGGTCGTTCGGCAGCATCGGGTCGGCGTTCAGCCTCGGCTCGGCGCTGTCCGCGTTCAGCGCCGTGAGCCTGCTGGCCGCGTTCGCGTGGCGTCGTCGTGGGGGCCTCGGTGGCCACTGACGCGGACCGTCCCACCGACGTCGTCGTCGTGGGCGGCGGCCACAACGCTCTCGTCGCTGCCGTCGAGCTCGCGCGCGCCGGGCGGTCGGTCACGGTGCTGGAGCGGCTCGACCACGTCGGCGGCGCGGCTGTGAGCGAGCGACCGTGGCCCGAGCACGACGCCCGCCTGTCGCGCTTCTCCTACCTCGTGAGCCTGTTCCCCCAGGCCCTGGTCGACTCGCTCGGCCTCGACCTCGAGCTGCGGTCCCGCGACGTGGCGTCCTACACGCCCTACGAGCACGCCGACGGCACGCCCGACGGACTGCTCGTCGAGACCGTCCCCGGCGCGGCGACGGCTGACGCCTTCCGTCGGCTCACCGGCGGCGACCGCGAGCTCGCAGCGTGGACCGCCTTCTACGCCGACGTCCAGCAGCTGGCGGGCGCCGTCGAGCCGACCCTGCTCGGCCCGTTGCCGTCGGTCGCGGACCTGCGAGAGGGGGTCGACCCGAGCACGTGGACCGACCTCGTCGAGCGACCGATCGGCGAGGCGGTGCGCCGCCGGTTCACCGACGACCTCGTGCGCGGCGTCGTCGCGACCGACGCGCTCATCGGCACGTTCGCCTCGGTCGACGACCCGACCCTCGTGCAGAACCGCTGCTTCCTGTACCACCTCGTGGGCAACGGGACGGGCGAGTGGCGCGTGCCCGTCGGCGGCATGGGCGCGGTCACCACCGAGCTCGCCCGCGTCGCCCGCGCGGCCGGGGCCGACGTGCGGACCGGCCACGTGGTG
Source organism: Aeromicrobium sp. (assembly GCA_023257515.1). GTDB lineage: Bacteria > Actinomycetota > Actinomycetes > Propionibacteriales > Nocardioidaceae > Aeromicrobium. Next base: position 25,497 of record JALRCA010000099.1, on the reverse strand, counting down.
CGACGCGTCGAGCCCCGCGACGACGGGGTGACCGTCACGGCCGACGGGCCGGACGGCGAGGTGGTGCTCGAGGCCGTGCACGTGCTGTCGGGCGTCGCACCGGCGGTCCTCGCGGAGCTGCAGGGACGCCGTGCCGTCCGACCGGTCGGCTCCCAGCTCAAGGTCAACCTGCTCCTGTCGCGTCTGCCCCGACTGCGCTCGGGCGAGGACCCGGCCGTGGCGTTCGCCGGCACGTTCCACGTCGGGGAGTCGCTCACCGAGCTCGAGGAGGCGTGGGCCGACGGCGCCGACGGACGGATCGGCGGCGGGTGCGGTGAGCTCTACTGCCACACGCTGACCGACCCGACGATCCTCGGACCGGAGCTCGCCGCCTCCGGCGCGCACACCCTCACGTACTTCGGGCTCCACACGCCGGCGCCCTCGCTCCCCGACGCCGCAGCCGGACGAGCGGCCTACGAGAACTTCGTGGCAGCGTTCGAACGACACCTGGCCGAGCCGCTCGAGCCGCTGCTGCTCGGCGTCGAGCACAAGACACCCCTCGACGTCGAGGCCGCCCTGGCCATGCCGGGCGGCCACATCTTCCACGGCGACCTGGCGTGGCCCTGGCTCGACGAGGACGAGCAGCCCGCCGGCCCGGCCGAGCGGTGGGGCGTTGCGACCGACCACGAGCGCGTCCTGGTGTGCGGCAGCGGGTCGCGTCGCGGCGGCGCCGTGAGCGGCCTCGGCGGCCACCACGCCGCCCAGGCCCTCCTGGAGCTCACGTCGGCTCCCCGGGGCTGACGGTTTACCCGGCCGGCCGGGTAAACCGTCACTCGGCGCGGGAGATTCACCCCGCCAGGCGACGGTTTGCCCCGCCAGGTGAGGCCGACGCGCCGGATCCTCACCGTCCGAGCCGGCGGCGCCTGACGACGCGTGGGCGGCGACCGCCAAGATGGAGCCATGACGGTGTCCTACCCCCGCCTCGCTGCCCGCACCCTCCGGTTCACGCTCGGCGTGCCGCGCAACGTCACCGTCGCGCCCGACGGCCGCACGGTGCGGTTCGTCCGCACGCCCGACGGCGTCACTCGCACCGGGCTCCTGTGGGAGCTCGACGTCGCGAGCGGCCGTGAGTCCGTGCTCGTCGACCCGCGCGACCTGATCGACGGCGACGAGGAGCTCTCGGCCGCCGAGCGGTCGCGTCGCGAGCGCAGCCGCGAGTCCGCCGCCGGCATCGTCGGGTACGACGTCGACGCCACGGGCCGCTGGGCGTGCTTCCCGCTGTCGGGCGCGCTGTGGGCCACGCACCTCGGCACCCGGGCCACGCGCCGGCTCGACACCGTCGAGGGCGTCATCGACCCCCGGCTCGACCCGACCGGGCGTCTCGTCGCCTACGCGGCCGCGGGCGAGCTGCGCGTCGTCGGCGTCGACGGCTCGGGCGACCGTGCGCTCGTCTCCCCCGCGACGGCGACCCAGGTCTGGGGCCAGGCCGAGTTCATCGCCGCCGAGGAGATGACCCGCTTCCGCGGCTTCTGGTGGGCCCCCGACGGCCGCTCTCTGCTCGTCGAGCGCTACGACGACGCGCCCGTGCAGACCTGGCACGTGGCCGATCCCGCGCACCCCGAGCGCCCCGCCGTCGAGCAGCGCTACCCCGCCGCGGGCACCCCCAACGCCGAGGTCACGCTCTGGCACGTCGACCTCGACGGGACGACCACCGAGGTGCAGTGGGACCGCGACGCGTTCGAGTACCTCGCGCGGGTGTCGTGGGGCCACGCAGATCCGGTCGTCCAGGTGCTCAGCCGCGACCAGAAGACGTCGCAGGTCCTGTCGGTCGACCCGACCTCCGGTGCCACCACGGTCCTGCGCGAGCTGCACGACGACGCCTGGCTCGAGCTCACCTCCGCCCCCACCCGCCTCTCCGACGGCCGCCTCGTCCTGCTCGAGGACGCCGACGACCGGCGCCGCGTCAGCGTCGACGGTGCGGTCGTCTCGCCCGACCCCTGGCAGGTCCGCGGCGTGCTCGAGGTCCTCGACGACAGCGTGCTCGTCACCGCCAGCGACGACCCCACCGCCGTCCAGGTCGTGCGCATCGGGCTCGACGGCACCGCCGAGCCGGTCACCAGCGGCACCGCCGTCCACTCCGCCGTCGTGGGCGGCGACGTCACGGTGGTCGCCCGCAGCGGCCTCGACGCCGTCGGCACGCGCACCACCGTGCACCGGGCCGACGGCACGAGCGTCGAGATCGCCTCCGTCGCGGAGCCCGCTCCGTTCGAGCCGGCCGTGCGCCTGCTCCAGGCCGGACCGCACGCGCTGCGCACGGCCGTGCTGTTCCCCCGCGACCACGTGCCGGGCTCGCGCCGGTTGCCCGTCCTCATGGACCCCTACGGCGGCCCGCACGCCCAGCGCGTCCTGGCGTCAGGGCGCATGTTCCTGGAGCCGCAGTGGTTCGCCGACCAGGGGTTCGCGGTCGTCGTCGCGGATGGCCGGGGCACGCCCGGACGCGGGCCTGCGTTCGAGCGCGCCGTGCTGCACGAGCTCGCCGACGTGACGCTCCAGGACCAGGTCGATGCCCTGCAGGCGGTCGCCGAGCAGTTCCCCGACGACGTCGACACCTCACGCGTCGGCATCACCGGGTGGTCCTACGGCGGCTACCTCGCGGCGCTCGCGGTCCTGGACCGCCCCGACGTGTTCCACGCCGCCGTGGCGGGGGCGCCCGTCACGGAGTGGCGCCTGTACGACACGTGCTACACCGAGCGCTACCTCGGCCACCCCGACGAGCAGCCTGACGTGTACGACCGCAACTCGCTGCTCACGCGCGGCGACCGGCTCGAGCGCCCGCTGCTCCTCGTCCACGGCCTGGCCGACGACAACGTCGTGGCCGCGCACACCCTGCGGCTGTCCTCGGCGCTGCTCGAGGCCGGCCGTGCCCACAGCGTGCTGCCCCTGACCGGCGTCACGCACATGACGCCGCAGGAGACGGTCGCCGAGAACCTCAAGCTCCTGCAGCTGGAGTTCCTGCGCCGCCACCTCCAGGCCTGAGCTCCGGCTCCGGTCCCTGAGCCCCCACCCCGGTCGGGGTGTCGCTCAGCGCAGGGGTTCGGTGGGCAGGTCGGGTGCCTCGGGCGGGAGCTGTTCGTCACCCGGCATCCAGCCGCCGTAGACGTCGACCATCTCGACGACGCGGTCGTCGAACGGCTCCACCACGAGGACCCAGGCGCGGTCCTCGGAGTCGTCCTCGCCCGCGAAGCCCTCGGGACGCAGGTCGGTCCGATAGCCCTCGGCCTCCAGCGCCTTGACGAGCTCCGTCGCGTCCTCGGACGTGTCGAAGTGGATCGCACTCATGCCACGGATCCTAGGGGGCGTCGGCGAGCTCGAAGTCGTCGAAGTCGAACCCGGGCGAGACGAGGCAGCTCACGAGCGCGTCCGCGTCGCCCGGCACCGTGCGCTGCCACACCTCACCCGGTACGAGGACCTGGGACGAGGCCCCGGCGCCGGTGCCGAGCACCACGACCGAGTCCGCGACCGGCTCGGGCCCGCTGCCGCCGAGCTCGAGCGTGACGGTCCCGGTGTGGGCGAACCACACCTCGTCCGAGCGCACCCGGTGCCAGGCCGACGACTCGCCCGCGGGCAGGAAGAACCAGATGAGCGTCGCGGTCGGACGGCGTCGCCCGTCCTCGAGGTCGACCGAGACGGGCGAGACCCAGGTCTGGCGGAACCAGCCACCCTCGGGGTGGGGCTCGAGCCCGAGGACGGTGGCGAGCATCGGCTTGTCTGTCATGCCCCGACCGTAGTAGCGTCGCGGACGTGAAGATCTGAGGTCCGAGACCTGCGCGACCGCCGGCCATGCCGCTCGCGCCCTCGTCGACCCCTTCACGGTCATCGTGCTCGACGCGTCACGTCGCGTCCGCAGTGTCTCCTCGTCGCCCATCCGTACGCCTGCGACCTCGCCGAGGAGCCGCGCATGTCCATCACCATGAACCACCTCCACCACGCCTGGCCGGACGGTGACGTCGTCCTGGACGACGTCACGCTCGAGCTCGGACCGGGCCGTCACGGCCTGGTCGGTGCCAACGGCGCCGGCAAGTCGACACTCCTGCGGCTGCTGACCGGTGAGCTCAGCCCGACGCAGGGCACCCTCGACGTCGTCGGCACCCTCGCGGTCCTGCAGCAGGACCTGCGATCGGGCGACGCCCGGCTCACCGTGTCCGACGTCCTCGGCATCAGCGTGCAGCGCCGAGCCCTGCACGCCATCGAGGCCGGCCGGACCGAGCCGGAGCTCTTCGACGCCGTCGGCGACGCCTGGGACGTCGAGGAGCGCTCGAGCGCGGTGCTGGCCCGGCTCGGGCTGGGGCACCTCGGTCTCGACCGCGACATCACGACCCTGTCCGGTGGTGAGCTCGTCCTGCTGGCGCTCGGCGCGCGACTGCTGACCCGGCCCGACGTGCTGCTGCTCGACGAGCCGACCAACAACCTGGACCGTCGGGCCCGCGCCCGTGTGCTCGACGTCGTCGACGCCTTCACCGGCTGCCTCGTCGTCGCGAGCCACGACCGCGAGCTGCTGGAGCACGTCGACGACGTCGTCGAGGTCCGGGCTCGGGGCGTGCGCGTCGTGGGCGGACCGTACTCGCACTACGAGCAGGTCGTCGCCGACGAGCAGGAGGCCGCTCGACGTGCCGTGCGCGACGCCGAGGCCGACCTGCGCAAGCAGAGGCAGGAGCTCGTCGACACGCACGTGAAGCTGGCCCGCCGCGCGCGCACGGCGGCCAAGGCCGAGCGCGAGAAGCGGATCCCCAAGATCGTCGCGCACGGTCGCCGCATGGAGGCCGAGGTCTCCGCGGGACGACTGCGCGGAGAGCACGAGGAGGACGTCGAGCAGGCGCGTGAACGTCTGTCCGACGCCGAGGACCGGGTTCGCGACGATCGCCAGATCCGGCTCGAGCTGCCGGGGACGAGGGTCCCGGCGAGTCGCGACGTGCTCCTGACGCACGACCTCGTGCTCGCGCACACCGGGACCGAGGTCTCCCTGCACGTGCAGGGTCCGGAGCGGATCGCGCTCGTCGGCGACAACGGCACCGGCAAGTCGACGCTGCTGCGCACGATCGTCGGTGCCGAGGCGCCGTCGAGCGGCCGTGTCGACGTCAAGGTCCCGGTGGGGTACCTGCCCCAGTCCGCGGACCTGCTCGACGACGACCTCGACGTGGTCGCGAACGTCAGGAGCCACGCGCCTGACGCCGATCCGCAGGAGGTCCGGGCCCAGCTCGCGCGCCTGCTGTTCCGGGGCGACGCGGCCCTCAAGCAGGCGTCGATGCTCTCAGGAGGCGAGCGGCTGCGGGCCAACCTGGCGTGCCTGCTGCTCGCGACCCCGGCACCGCAGCTCGTCGTGCTCGACGAACCGACCAACAACCTCGACCTGGTGAGCACGCGTCACCTCGTCGAGGCGCTCCGCTCCTACGAGGGCGCGCTGGTCGTGGTCAGCCACGACGAGCGGTTCCTCGACGAGATCAGGCCGACGCGACGGATCGATCCCTCAGGATCACCCGTGTGAGCACCAGCCCCCACACGGCGGCGACCACGAACATGACGAGTCCGTAGACGGCCGCGGGCACCGACAGCGCCGTGTCGTCGAGGACCTCGACCGCCACGTAGATGGCGAGGGTCGCGTTGTGGACGCCGATCTCGAAGGAGCTCGCGATCGCCTCCCCCTCGCTCAGGCCGACCAGCCGTGGGACGGCGAAGCCGATGACGAGGCTCAGCACGCAGAACAACGTGGCGGCCAGACCGGCCTGGGCCGCGTAGTCACCGGCGTCGTCGCGCTGTCCCACGAGGATGCCGAGCACCAGGACGAGCAGGATGACGGCCGACGCCGTCCGCACGGGACGGTCCATGCGGGCGGCGAAGGCCGGTCTCACCGCACGGACCGCCATGCCGATCGCGACGGGCGCGAGCACGATGGCGAACACCTCGACGACCTTGCGGAACTGCAGGCTCACCTCGTCGTCGAGCCCGTAGCGCGCGAGCGCGAGATTCGTGATCAGCGGCAGTGTGCCGATCGCGATGATCGAGTTGATCGCCGTGAGCGACACGTTGAGCGCGACGTCCCCGCGGAACAGGTGGCTGTAGAGGTTTGCGCTCGTCCCGCCGGGCGAGGCGGCGAGCAGGAGCATCCCGACCGCGAGCACCGGGTCGAGACCGAGCGCCTCGACGAGCCCGAGGCACAGCAGGGGCAGGACGAGCAGCTGGCAGGCCAGCGCCACGATCACGGCCTTGGGGTGCTGGGCCACTCGTCGGAAGTCCTCGAGCGTCAACGAGAGACCGAGGCCGAGCATGATGATCCCGAGGGCGATCGGCAGGCCGACGGTCGTGAGCGCGGAGTCCATGACGGGACCCTACTGTGACCTGTGTCACCATCGATGCACGGCGCAACGGCCCGCCTCGTGTGAGGATGCCCGCGTGGAGCAGCGCTTCCGGCCCGAGCGCCGACCGTGGGACCCGCGGCACAACGCCGTCGGGTTCGTCGCCTGCCTGCTGGTCTTCGGGGTCATCGCCGTCGTGATCGGGCTCGGCGGCGCGGGCTGGGCCTGGGCCGTCGGGCTCCCGCTGGCGGTGGTCGTCCCGACGATGGTCGTCGTCGTGCTGACGGGGTGGTGGCTGCACGACGACGAGGAGCTCGTCGTCGACACCGTCGCGGTGACGCTGCTGCGCCGCGGCCGCGCCGCGCGGCGCATCGACCGCACGTCGCCACGCTTCAGCGTCATCCGCTACGACGTCCGCGCTCGGTCGACCGTCGTACGGATGCTGTCCTTCGCCGACGGCACGTCGAGGCTGCGCCTCTCGGAGCAGCACTGGCCGCGCTCGCAGGCCGAACGCATCCTCGACGCGATCGATCCGCCCGAGCCGGTCCGCGCGCCGTTCCCGAGCTGGTCCGCCGACCGGATCCGCGACTTCCTCCGCAAGATCCCGATGCCGCGCGAGCAGCAGGACGAGCTCGAGGCCATCAGCGACGACGAGCTGTCCGCGATGTCCGAGGACGTGCCGGGCGTGCGTCCACCCGTCGAGCACTACCCGTCACCCCGGGCAGCCCGCGCCGCCCACCCCGAGCACTTCTGATCCGCGGCCCCTCGCGAGGTCACGGAGCCGAGGCCGAACGACCCACCCCCACCACAGCCCCTGAGCCTGGGGGTACCTCCCGTTCGCTCTGGCGAATGGGGGAGCGAAGGGTCACGTCCCTTCGACGGGCTCAGGAGCCAGGATCGGCCGACCCAACAACCCGAGGGGGTCAGCCGAGGGCGGCCGCGATCGCGTCGCGACGCTCGACGAAGGCGGCGACGCGGTCGCGCGTGCGCTGCGGCTCGCCGATCTTCTGCAGGTTGACGATCCCCGGGTCCTTGATGTCGATGCCCGCCTGGATGCGGCGGGCCGCCTCGAGCATCCGGGGCTCGACGGCCCGCAGGATCTGCAGCGGTCCGAACTCGCCGTACGCCTCGGCCGCGAGCTCGAGCCGCCGCGCCGACTCCTCGGGGCCGATGTCGCGGTACAGCGGGATGCCGGTCCATAGCATGAACGCGAGGTCGTCGAGCGGCTGACCGGGCCCGGCCATGTCCCAGTCGATCATCGCGACGAAGCGGCCGCTCTGGATGATCCAGTTGTAGGCGCCGGGGTCGTTGTGGCAGATGATCTGGTGGTCCTCGAGGAAGTCGGGACCGCCGCGCCACGTGCGGATGCCCTCGGGACGGAAGCCGTCGACGACGTCGTGGTACCCGCGCAGCCACGTGACGGCGCCCACGAGCACCTCGTCCAGGACGACCTCGTCGTCGACCGGGACGCCCCTTCCGTCGACGTAGGTGAGCACCTCGCGGCCCCGGTTGTCGTAGCCCTTGACGTTGGGGACCCCCTTGAACCGGACCGACCTCAGGTAGCCCAGCAGCTCGTGGACGGCCGGCGACCAGGGTCCGCTCTCGCGGTGGACGGTGCGCCCGATCCTCGTCACACCCGCGACGGCACCGTGCAGCTCCTCGGAGTCCTCGACGTTCATCACGTCATCCTGGCACGACTACCTCGTCGAGTCAGGGGCGCGTGGCACCCTGTTCGCGTGGCCCACTCGCACGCGCACCCTCACGACGAGCTCGACTCCGGACCTCCCCGCCCGGCCCTGGCGACCACGCTGGCAGCGATCGTGGTGGCGCTGACCGTCGCCACGATCGGCGCGATGATCGCCCTGTGGCCGCACGACGTGCCCGCGGCGCAGAATCCCTACGGCCAGAAGGGCGTCACCACGGTCGACGCCACCGTCACCAAGGTCTCGCCGTTCGACTGCAAGTCCGGGCAGCAGGGGCCCGACGGCATGGTCACGGTCGACGGGGACTGCGCGAACGTCGAGGCGCGGACGGCCGAGGGCACCGCAGCGTTCCAGCTCGACTCGGCGCGGTTCCGCGCCGGGATCGACGTCGGTGACGAGATCCGCGTCATCCGCATCGCGCCTGACGGGCAGGACCCGACGTATGAGTTCCTCGACTTCAAGCGCGGCACCCCGCTGATCGTCCTGTCGCTCGTCTTCGCCGTGCTGGTCGTGGCCGTCGCCCGGTGGCGTGGCCTGTTCGCCATCATCGGCGTGGGCCTGACGCTGCTCGCCCTCACGCGGTGGCTGCTGCCGGCGCTGCTCGCCGGTGAGTCGCCGATCCTGGTGGCGGTGGTCGGGTCGACGGCCATCATGATCATGCTGCTCTACCTGGCGCACGGCGTGAGCATCCGCACGACCTCGGCCCTGTTCGGGACGCTGTTCGGCATCGCGTGCACGGCCTTCATCGGGGTGCTGTCGACGGGCTGGACCAGCCTGAACGGCATCGGCTCCGAGGACGACCAGACCCTGATCGCGACCGTGTCGACCCTGTCGATGCACGAGATCGTGGCAGCGAGCATGGTGATCGCGGGGCTCGGGGTCCTGAACGACGTCACGGTCACGCAGGCCAGCGCGGTGTGGGAGCTGCGCGCGCTGCAGCCCGTCGCGACCCGCCGCTCGCTGTTCGCCTCGGCCATGCGCATCGGCCGCGACCACATCGCCTCGAGCGTCTACACGCTCGTGTTCGCCTACGCGGGCTCGGCCATGACCGTCCTGCTGCTCATCACCGCCTACCAGCGCGGTCTGGCCGAGATGGCGACGACCGAGCAGATCGCCCAGGAGATCGTCCGGACCCTGGTCGGGGCGATCGGCCTCGTGCTGGCCGTCCCGGTCACCACGGCGTTCGCCGTGGCCCTCGCGCCGGGACCCGACGAGGACCGCGAGCCCGTCGGCGACCGTCCCGACGACGGCGGACCGGCGTCGCGACGGTCGGCGAGCGGAGCGCGCACGGCCGAGGACCGCCTCGACGGGTCGTCGTGGTCTCCCCGCCGGTCGGTGGGACGGCGTAGGCTCGAGGAATGAACTGGGTCCACGTGGCGATCTTCGCCGTCGTCGCGCTCGTCGCGTGCGTCGTCGCGGTCGCCCTGCTGCAGCGCTCGCTCAACAAGCCGGGCGGACGCGACGGACTCGGCACCCTCGGCAACGGCATGGGGGTCATGGACCAGTTCTTCAACCCCTCCCAGGGCAACGCCAAGGAGGAGCAGGAACGCCAGAAGCGCGCCCAGCACGTCATGCCCAAGGCCGAGGACGACGACCGCCGTCACGGACACGTCGACTACAACCCCGACGGCAGTCCGCGCTCGATCCGCATCAACCGTCGCGGCTGAGGTCGACGAGCTCCGTCGCGACCTGCGCGCCCGGGTCCCAGTGGCGGATCACGCCCACCGTCGCCTCGAGCCGGACCGGGCCGATCAGCTCGATCATCCGATCCCCCGCGTCACCTGCCCGCCGGGCCAGCGTCACGTGCGGACGCCAGGGCCGCGTCTCGCCCTCCGTCCGTCGCATCGCCTCGACGGCATCCCTGAGCGGTGACGACGCCTGGACCTCGAGCACGAGCGGTCCGCGGTCCCAGGCGACCGGACCGCGCAGCACCAGGTCGATGGGAGCGTCCAGTCGAGCGGCCGCTGCGATCGTCGTGTGGCCGACGAGCTCGGCCTCCACCACGGTCACGTGCGGCGCGTTGGTCGCTCCGCGGTGGTCGGCCTGCGACGGCAGACCGGCGTCGCGGAGCAGCCTCCAGAGCGCGCGGACGTGCGCGTCCGTCTCGGGATCGAGCAGCAGCTCGAGCGCCTCGCGGGGCATCAGTCGCTGATCCAGGGTCGCGCGGCGGCCACGAGCGAACGACGGCGTCGCTCGTCGAAGCCCTCCCACTGGCGCACCATCATCGTCGTGCGCGGGCTCGACTCGAAGACCTCGCGGTGGTCGCGCACGAACGTCCAGAACAGCCCGTCCCACGCGTCGGTCCAGTCACCCGCCGGCAGGTCGGACATCCGGCGCAGGTAGCTGCTGGCGCTCACGTAAGGCTTGGTCGTGAGCACCGGCCCGGCGCCGAACTGGCTCATGGCGTAGACGTTGGGCACCATCACCCAGTCGTAGGCGTCGACGAACATCGCCATGAACCACTCGTAGACCTCGTCCGGGTGCACGCGCTGCAGGCACAGCGCGTTGCCGAGCACCATGAGGCGCTCGATGTGGTGCGCGTACCCGGTCGCCAGGACCCGGCGCAGCACGACGTCGACGGGCTCGAGACCGGTCTCGCCCGTCCACCACCCGTCGGGCATGGCGCGGTGGTGGCGCAGGTGGTTGGCGGTGCGCAGACGTCGCCCCCTCGTCACGTAGCTGCCACGCATGTACTCGCGCCATCCGATGAGCTGACGGACGAAACCTTCGAGCGACGCGAGAGGTACCTCGTGCGCCTCCGCGTGGTCCAGGAGGTCGGCGAGCAGCTCGCGGGGGTCGAGCAGGCCGATGTTGAGCGCCGGCGTGATGGCCGCGTGGAACAGGAACGACTCGTGGGCGACGATCGCGTCCTCGAACGGTCCGAACTCCTCGAGCCGCTCGGCGAGGAACCGGCGCCAGGCCGCGCGGGCCTGCCGGCGGGTCACGGGCCAGGCGAACGCGTCGACGTCGCCCGGAGCGTCGGGGAAGCGGTCCTTGACGAACGCGATCGCGTCCGCCACGACGTCGTCCGGCTCGGGCCAGGTGACCTCGGGGACGGGGTGGCCCTTCGGCAGCTTGCGACGGTTCTCGGCGTCGAACGACCACCTGCCGCCGACCGGTTCGCCGTCGTCGACGAGCACGTCGAGGCGTCGCCGTTGCCATGTGTAGAAGCGCGCCATCCGGGTGCGGCCGGAGCCGAGCTGCTCGAGCACGTCGTCGTGCGGGGTGAGGAAGTTCGGGCTGTCGCGCACGGTGGCGCGGACGCCGACGTCCTCGACCGTGGCGCGCAGGTCCTGGTCGAGCCAGTCGTCGACGACGTCGTACCAGCGCACCTCGTCGACGCCGAGGTCGCCGAGCAGGCGACCGAGCGCCTGCCGCGTCGTGGTGCGTCCGTCGGTGCGGACGTGATGCACGTCGAGCCCGGCGTCCTGGAGCTCGCGGGCGTGGTGGTCCATCGAGGCACGGTGCAGCACGAGCTTCTGTGCGTGGAACGCGTACTGGCGGAACAGCAGGTCGTGCTCCACCAGCACCACGTGATCGGCGCGGCTGCGGCGGTTGTTCGCGAACAGCTGGTGCGGCAGGACCAGGAACGCCGACGTCACCCCGCCATGCAACCACCGGTGGGCGGACGGCGCGATTCGTCCGCCGGGAATCTTCTCCACCGCACGGGCGTTGTTTTATGTACGCTGTACATAAAACAACGCCCAGGAGGCACGATGACCAGCACCACCCACCGCGAGTACGCCGAGGAGACGAAGGAGGTCCTGGCCTGGTTCGACCACTACGACGCTCTCGTCGCAGCAGCCGACCTCGAGGCGATGGCGGACCAGGCCGCGTTCCCGCTCAACGAGGTCACGGACGACGCCGACGGGCACGCGGTCGTGGGCACGTGCGACCGTGAGCAGTTCATCGCCCAGATGCGCGAGGTCGTGACGGGAGCCGGCGACGTGGAGATTACGTCGGTCCGCACACCCACGTTCCTGAGTCGCGCGCTGTGCTTCGTGCTCACGGAAGCGACGATCACGACGCCGGAGGGCGCCACTACGATGCGGTACGGCGATCTGCTGACCCGCACCGCCGACGGCTGGAGGTTCCAGACCATGGTCGCGGGCGGCTGGGCCGCTCAGATGTGAGCCGATGCCCCGGGAGGAGCACGTGGTGGACGACGAGCGGACCTCGGCCGAGGTCACGCGACGCTCGCTGGAGCTGCTCTGGCGCGACCACCTCGACGCTCCTCCCGCGGGTGGGGGGCGGGGGCGGCCGCGAGCCCTGACGATCGACCGGGTCGTCGAGGCCGCCGTCGATCTCGCCGACGCAGAGGGACTCGAGGCCATGACGATGCGCCGGCTCGCGACGGACCTCGGCGTGCGGGCGATGACGCTCTACACCTACGTGCCGAGCCGCGCCGTGCTGCTCGACCTGATGCTCGACGCGGTCTACGCCCGCACCTCTCGTCCCCCTCTGACGGGACCGTGGCAGGAACGGGTGCGCACGGTGGCGGACGGCCACCGCGCGATCCTGGTCGCGCATCCGTGGATGGCTGCCGTGTCGACCGCACGGCCTCCCCTCGGCCCGGGCGTGTTCACCACGTACGAGCACGAGCTGGGGGCGTTCGAGGGTTCCGGCCTCGACGACCTGACGGTCGACGACGCGTTGAGCTGCGTGCTCTCGTTCGTGCGCACCTCGGTGCGCGAGCAGGTCACGGCCGAGGCCGCCCGTGGCGACCAGGACGACGAGGCCTGGTGGGCGTCCGCGGGGCCTCTGCTCGCGCAGGTGGTCGACCCGGCGGCGTTCCCCCTGGCCTCACGGATCGGGTCGGCGGCCGGCGAGGCGCGCGGCAGCGCCCACGACCCGGAGCACGCGTACCGCTTCGGCCTCGACGCCCTCATCCTCGCCTTCGAGGCGCTGGCCGCACGGTAGTCGGCGCGGCCGGTCAGGGTTGGACCAGCAGGCAGAACGGATGACCCGCCGGGTCGGCGAGGACGTATGTCGGTTCCTCCTCGTCGTCGGAACGGTCGAGCAGCAGCTCGGCGCCCAGGTCGAGCGCACGCCGACGATGCCGCTCGAGGTCGTCGACGTCGCCGACCCGGAAGTCCAGGTGCATCTGCTTGGGCACGTCGTCGAGCGGCCACGTCGCCGGCCGCAGGTCGTCGACGGCGTTGACGGCGAGCACCCGGCGACCGCCGTCGTCGAGCAGCACGAGCCAGTCGGCCGGCTCCGGCACCACCCCGGGTTCGTCCCCCGGCCGGTACTGCAGGCCCAGCAGCTCGCGGTAGAACTCCGCGAGCCCGCGGCAGTCCGTCGCGTCGAGTGCGACGTGCATGAGCTCGGGGTAGGCCATGCCCCCGATGCTAGGTCGGGCTCACGCGGACCGCCTCCGCTCACCGCCTGGGGGCGGTGGGGGACGCAATCTGAGGGGTTGTGGTCGTTGGGGCAACCGTGATCCCTCAGATCACGTCCGGCCCAGGACGCAGACCGAGGGCTTGCGGTCGCTGGAACGACCACGATCCCTCAGATTGCGACCGTCGACGTCCGGCCCGTGAGTCAGGTCGATGTGTCGCGGCAGCCGTGGCGACCCGATGTCGCATCGTCCGCTCAGCGCGAGAGCTCGGCCGCCAACCAGGCGTTGCGCCGCTCGATCAGCCGCGTCATGTACTGCTCCAGCACGAGCCGGTCGACGATCCGTCCGACCGGCCCCACGGGCGAGGCGAACTCGATCCGGTCGAGCATCCGCGTCCGGCCGTCGACCTCGTCGAAGACGTGCTCGTGCCACCAGCGCTCGAAGGGACCGCGCACCTGCTCGTCCACGAAGCGGCGCGGCGCCTCGAGCGCCGTGATCCGCGACGTCATCGTGAACGGGACCCCGAAGTGACGCGCCCGCCAGGTCACCTCGTCCCCGAGACCCATGACGCCCTCGGCCACTCCCCCGACGACGCGCTCTCCCGAGTCACCCATCGACGCGGTGTGCGCCCCGACGTCGAGGCTCAGGTCGAAGCACGCACGCGCCGGCGCATCGATCCGCGTCTCCAGCTCCAGCTGCGGCACGTCAGCTCCTTCCGGACCCATCATGATGCTCGTCGGGCCACGGGCGCAGAAGGCGACCCGGTTCCGTCGCGACGTCCGGAGCTGGGCCGGACGCAGTCTGAGGGTTTGCGGTCGCTGGGACGACCACGATCCCTCAGATTGCGTGTGCCGACGCCGGACGTCGGGCCACGACGATGCCTCGCGATGGCCCTGGCTACCGCGAGGCATCGTCCGCTCGGAGCGTGACTCGGTCGACCGGGTGCACCGCGAGCCGATCACACGTTGAAGCGGAACTCGACCACGTCGCCGTCGGCCATGACGTAGTCCTTGCCCTCCATGCGGACCTTGCCGGCGGCCTTGGCGTCGTTCATCGAGCCGGCGGCGACGAGGTCGTCGAAGGAGACGATCTCGGCCTTGATGAAGCCCTTCTGGAAGTCGGTGTGGATGACGCCTGCGGCCTCGGGGGCGGTGGCGCCCTGCTTGATCGTCCAGGCGCGCGCCTCCTTGGGACCCGCCGTCAGGTAGGTCTGCAGGCCGAGCGTCGCGAAGCCGACGCGGGCGAGGGCGTCGAGCCCGGGCTCGTCGACGCCCATGTCGGCGAGCATCTCGGCGCGCATCGCGTCAGCCTCCTCGTCGTCGCCGAGCTCGACCAGCTCGGCCTCGCCCTTCGCGTCGAGGAAGACGGCCTCGGCCGGAGCGACGAGGTCGCGCATCTTCTGCTTGAGCACCTCGTCGGCCAGCTCGTCGGCGTCGCAGTTGAAGACGAACAGGAACCGCTTGGCCGTCAGGAGGTGCAGGTCGCGGAGGGCGTCGAGGTCGAGACCCGCATTCAGCACACCGGTGCCCGCGGACAGCACGTCCTGCGCCTTCTGCGCCTCGGCCAGCTGCGGCACGAGCGACTTGTCCTTGCGCGACTCCTTCTCGAGCCGCGGCAGTGCCTTCTCGACCGTCTGCAGGTCCGCGAGGATCAGCTCGGTCGAGATCGTCTCGATGTCGCTGCCCGGGTCGACCTTGCCGTCGACGTGCGTGACGTCCTCGTCGCGGAACACGCGCGTGACCTGGCAGATCGCGTCGGACTCGCGGATGTGGGACAGGAACGCGTTGCCCATGCCCTCGCCCTCGGACGCGCCGCGGACGATGCCGGCGATGTCGACGAACTGCACCGTGGCGGGCAGGACCTTGGCCGAGTCGAACATCTGCGCCAGCGTGTCGAGCCGCGAGTCCGGGACGCCGACGACGCCGACGTTGGGCTCGATCGTCGCGAACGGGTAGTTCGCCGCGAGCACGTCGTTCTTGGTCAGGGCGTTGAAGAGGGTGGACTTGCCCGCGTTGGGGAGTCCGACGATGCCGATGCTGAGTGCCACGGGGAGCCAGCCTACTGGTCCGCGACCACGGGCCCGAGGTCGAGGCGGAACGCCCGGAGCCGACGGTCGTACCAGTCCTCACGCAGGCCGAGGTCGCTCATCCCGAGCCGCGCGCACACCGCCTGGGACCGGACGTTGTCCGGGTGCGTGACGGCGTGGACGGTGGGGATGCCGCCGGCCCGAGCCCGCTCGACCATGGCGCGGGCCGCCTCGGTGGCGTAGCCGTGCCCCCACGCGTCGGGGTGCAGGTGCCAGCCGATCTCGACGTCGTCGCGGCTCGATCCCTCGCTCGCCGGCAGCGGGATGAGCATGACGAGCCCGACCGGCGCGTCGGAGGGGTCCGGGCACACGGCCAGGATCGCGGTGGCCGGGTGGTCTCCGGCACGCACGGGCTGGCGGGCGATCCGGTCCACGGCCTGCTGCCGGTCGGTCATGGGTTCGCCGTTGCCGCTCCACCGCGCCACCTCGGGCCGACGGAACACCTCGAACAGCGCGTCGGCGTCTGCCGCGGTGAACGGCCGTAGGGTCAGCCGGTCGGTGTGCACGACGTCGGGCGGCCCGCCCGGAGCCGCAGATCCCCTGGTGCTCATGTCCTCGACCGTACCGCCGCAGGGACGTCCGTCCGAGGGTGCCGGGCGTCATCTGCCGACGTCGCCGCGAACCCCTACTGTGCTCCTCATCACGTCGATGATCCTCGGGGGACCCCATGAGACGCTCCATCGCCCTGGCCGGCACCGGCCTCCTGTCCGCCGCCCTCCTCACCGCCGTCCCCGGCGCCGCCAGCGCGGCACCGTCGGGTGACGCCTTCTACACGCCGCCGGCGCAGCTGCCCAGCGCGAACGGCGCCATCGTCCGCAGCGAGCCCCAGGACCTCGGCGTCAGCATCCCCGGCCTCCTCGGCTCGAAGCAGCTCCCGGGGACGGCGACCCGCCTCATGTACAGGAGCACCGACGACGCCGGGCGGGCCGTCGCGGTCACCGGCTCCTACATCGAGCCCACCACCGGCTGGTCGGGCACCGGACCACGCCCGCTCGTCGCGTTCGCGTCCGGCACGCAGGGCCAGGGCGACGCGTGCGCGCCGTCGAAGACCCTGTCGACCCCGATCAACGTCTCGACGGGCTCGCTCTCCCTCGGGTACGAGGTCCCCCAGATCTACACCCTCCTCAACCAGGGCATCGCGGTCGTCGTGACCGACTACGTCGGCCTCGGAACGCCCGACCGTCTGCACACCTACACGAACCGCAACGACCTCGGTCACGCCGTGCTCGACGCCGCCCGCGCCGCCCGCAACCTGCCGGGCACCTCGCTCACGGGCTCCACGCCCATCGGCCTGTACGGCTACTCCCAGGGCGGCGGCGCCACCGGCGCGGCCGCCGAGCTCGCCCCGTCCTACGCACCCGAGCTGAACATCAAGGGTGCCTACGTCGGCGCCCCGCCGAGCGACCTGCTCGCCGTGCTCAAGAAGGTCGACGGCACCGCCTTGACCGGTGTCATCGGCTACGCCATCAACGGCCTGGTCGAGTACTCCTCGGAGCTGCGCGCGATCCTGGACCGCGAGACCAACCAGGCCGGCAAGGACGCCCTGGCGAAGGTCAAGAACCAGTGCGTCGGCGACTCGCTCCTCTCGTTCGGCCTCAAGCGGACGACGGAGTGGACGACGTCAGGCCGGTCGGCGGCGCAGATCGTCGAGGCGAACCCGGCGGCGTTGGCCGCGGTGGAGCGGCAGCGGCTCGGCAAGGTCAAGCCGACCGTGCCCGTGATGGTCCTGACCGGCACGAAGGACGACATCGTCGAGCACGGTCAGGCCAAGAAGGTCGCGCAGGACTGGTGCGCGCTCGGCGCGACGGTGACCTACACGCCCGTGAACCAGCTCCTCGACTCGCTCGGCACGGCGCTCAACCACCTGACGCCGGTCTTCCTGAACGCCGGCGCGGCGCAGTCGTGGCTCGTCGACCGGTTCAACGGCAAGCCGGTGGAGTCGAGCTGCGGCACGATCGCCCAGCAGCCCTGACCTGGGCCACCGACGACCTGGCCCGAGGAGTCCTCAGGCCAGGTCGTCGGCGCTCAGGCGGAACACGAGACCCTCGTCGCCGTACCAGGGATCGGGACCCACGCCCTGGTCACGGGCGCCGAGGCGCCGCGCCACGCGCGCCGAGCCGTGGTTGTCCGGGTACATGTCGATGACGAGCTCGTCGTGACCGGCGTCGAACGCCTGACGCGCGAGCGCGGCCCCGGCCTCGGTCGCCCATCCGTGGCCCTCGCTGTCCGGGTGCAGGTGCCAGCCGAGCTCGAACTCACCGACGTGACCACCGTCGAGGCGCACGAGCGGTGCCACCAGCACCGACCCGGCAACCACACCGGTCTCGTGCGGCACGATCGCGCGGAAGATCGTCGCCGGCTCCTGGGCCTCGAGGTCGTGACGTCGCGCGACCCAGGCCAGCGCCTCCTCCAGGTCGGCCATGAGGCGGAACGGCGGGGTGCTGAGCCATCGCACGACCTCGATCCGCGACATGATGTCGAGGACGCGCGGAGCGTCCTCGTCGCGGTAGGGACGGATGCTCAGTCGATCGGTCTCGAGGGCGGGATAGGACACGGCACCAGTCTCGGCCCTCGGTTCCGAGGAACTGTCGCCGCCCTGGTCTACCGTCGAGACATGGCCCAGACGGTCCCGTCCACCCCCGCGTCCTTCGCGCGCGAGGACCTGACCGTGCGCGGCATCGTGGTCGGCGCGAGCCTGGCCATGGCCGTCGTCACGGCCCTGGACCTGCTCGACGGTCGACTGGGGTTCGTGTTCTCGATCGGGTTCGTGCTCGTGGTCGTGACCGCGCCCATGGCGGTCGACGTGCGCTCGCTGTTCCCCACCGGCGTCCTGCCGCCTGCGTTGCTCGTCTTGGCCCTCGCGTTCGTCGCCCTCGTCATGCCCGACGCCATCGACGTCGACGGCATGCCGGCCGACGTCAGCCGGGCCGGCCGGGTGCTCGCCGGCACCATCGACCACGGCGTCACGCTCGTCGTCGGCCACGTGCTCGCGATCGCCGTCATCGTGCTGCGCATCCTCGCCGATCGCGACCGTGGCTGACCTGCTCGTCGCGGCGACCCACGAGCTGCCGGAGCAGCTGCTGCGTGACGTCCGGATCCTGTGCGACCGGGCGTTCGGCGACGACTTCAGCGACGACGACTGGGACCACTGCCTCGGAGGTCTGCACGCCGTCGTGCTGGGCGAGGGCGTCGTCCTCGCCCACGGCGCCGTGGTCGGTCGCCGGTTCCGGGTCGAGCAGCGACCGCTCGACGTCGGCTACGTCGAGGCCGTGGCCGTCGACCCCGGACATCGTGGCCAGGGTCTCGGCTCCCAGGTCATGACCGCGCTCGAGACGATCGTGTCCACGAGTCACGAGCTCGGGGCCCTCGGCACCTCCGACCTCGGCCGTCCGCTCTACCTGTCGCACGGGTGGGTCGAGTGGCGCGGCCGTCTGCTCGGCGACACCTCCCACGGACCGGTCCACCTGCCGGACGAGCAGGGTGCTGTGCTCGTGCGCGGTGGCACGGTCGCCCTGGCCGCGGTCGACCTCGAGGCCGACCTCACGGCCGACCACCGGGCCGGCGACATCTTCTGAGCCACCCCACTCCCCTAGGACCCTGAGGATGCGCTGGGTCCTAGGGATGCGTTGGGTCCTGTGGGTGGCTGGTGCCGCCCGGCGCCGGCGTGATGGGCTGGAGCCATGAGCGACCATCTCGACGTCAACCGCGCACTCTGGGACAGCCGCGCCGCGGCCCACGCCACCTCGAGCGACTACGGACTGGACCGCTTCCGCGGGGACCGGAGCGCCATCAGCGACGTCGTACGCTTCGACCGACCTCTCCTGGGCGACGTGTCAGGGCTGCGCACGGTGCACCTGCAGTGCCACATCGGCACCGACACGCTCAGTCTGCACCGCCTCGGCGCCGACGTCGTCGGCCTCGACCTGTCGCCGGCCTCGCTCGAGCAGGCCCGTGGCCTGGCGCACGAGACCGGCGCCGGCATCGAGTACGTCGAGTCCGACGTCTACGGCGCGTCCGACGTGCTGGCCGTGGGCTCGTTCGACCTCGTCTACACCGGCATCGGAGCGCTGTGCTGGCTGCCGAGCATCGACCGGTGGGCCGAGACGGTCGCGAGTCTCCTGCGGCCGGGCGGACGCCTCTTCGTCCGCGACATGCACCCGATGCTCGCGGCGCTGGACGTGGTCGAGGGGGCCATCGCCCTGCAGTTCCCGTACTTCGAGGTCACCGAACCCCTGGTGTTCACCGACGGGGAGACGTACGCCGAGACCGACGTCGAGCTACCGGCGTTGCCGTCACGCGAGTGGTCCCACGGCATCGGCGAGACCGTCTCGGCCCTGAGCCGGCACGGCCTGCGCCTCGGCCTCCTGGCCGAGCACGACAGCGTGCCCTGGGTGCCGTTGCCCGGCTTCATGGCCCCGCACCCCGACCACCCCGGCGAGTTCCGCCTCGCCGAGAACCCGGAGCGGCTGGCCGCCTCGTTCACGATCACGGCGACGAAGGCCTGAACGGGCGAGCTACCTCTTCTTGATCGTGACCTTCTTCGAGCTCTTCCAGGCCAGGCAGTCGCCACCGCTGTAGGTCGCGGTGTAGGTGACCTTCTTGCCGGCCGGTTGCCTCGTGAGGGTCGTGGTGGCCTTCGAGGACTTCCACGGGATCGTCTTGACGGTCTTGCTGCCGCGCTTGACGACGATCGTGCCCTTCGGGTTCGTCAGCCCCTCTGCCTTGGCCGTGGCCTTGATCGAGAGCTTCGCCTGGCCCTTCTTGGGCGACGAGACCGAGAACCCGGTGTCGCACTGCACACGCCAGTTCCTGACCTTGAACCCGCTCCTGGTCTGGCCGTAGTCCTCGACCACGATGTCGCCGAGCTTGGTGTCCGAGCCGAAGGTGCCAAACTGGTCGACCTGGACGCCGGCCGTGACCCGGTAGGAACCGGGCCCCAGACCGGCCAGCGTGAACGCGCCCTTGGAGGTCGTCCGCGAGAGGTTCCCGGTGAAGTCGTAGCCGCCGTCCTCGTCCTTGAGCTGGGCGAACGTCGGGATGCCCTGGACGGGCCGGCCGGAGGGTGCCGCGACGGTGCCCTCGATCCTGCTCCCGGGATACATCGTCACCGTGAACTCCTTCGGCCCCTCCTCGGTGATCGTGACGTCCTGCTCGGCGTCCGCGTACTGGGACCTGGCGTCGAACCGGGCCTCGTCGAAGTCGCTCGCCAGGAGGGTCCAGTCGCCCTCGTACAGCTCGCCGAACTCGTCACCGGAGCCCTGGACGGTGCCGGACGCACCGGTCGAGCCCAACGAGACGTAGTCGTCGGCGTCGTTGAGGAACGAGACGTCGACCTCGCCCAATGGTTCGCCGGACGCGTCCTGGACGTGGACCGTCACGGTGATGCCGCCGTCGGCGGCAGCGGGAGCGGCGATCGCTCCGGTGACGACGGCGGCGAGAGCCACGGCGCTGAGGGCAAGGGATGGGCGACGCATGAGGAGCCTCCGAGTGTCCGCCCCGAACGGTGCCTCACAGGATGCCCACGGGTCGTGCGCCGCACCATGACCCTCGCGGACCGTTCTCGCGACTGGGCGGGTGGTCCCACGACGGTGCCCACGAGCCAGTGGACCTGGCCCGCCCGGGCCACGGCGGTCCCGGCTCGTCGCTCAGCCGCGCAGCGTCTCGAGGATCTTCGCGACCCGCCGCTCGCGCGTGGCGTCCTGCTTGGCCTCGGCGACCGAGCGGGCGTGCTCCTTGCGTCGCGAGGGAGCGAGCGCGTCCCACGCGGAGCGCAGCCCGGCCGCGTCGATCGCCTCGGCGAGCGTGGTCGGCACCTCGACCTCGCGCGGCGCCTCGTCCAGCACGATCTCGACGTCGACCTCGTCCTCGATCTCGACACCCAGGCTCGCGCGGGCGGCCTTGCTGAGACCGACGAGGTTCTCCCCGCCCATGCGACCGAGGCGCGCGGTGACCGAGCGGTCGCCGATCGTGACGCGGACCGGGGCCCGAAGGCCTCCGCCGAGCTGCTCGACCTGCTCGTCGGTCAGCACGACAGCGGCGGCCGGACCTCGCGGACGGAGCGTGGTGCGAAGCTGCAACGACGTCATGGCACCAGTGTGGCGCGTCAGCCGGTCAGTCCGTCGACGAAGCACCAACGCCACGCCTCGCCCGGCTCGAAGCTGCGCATGACGGGATGACCCGTCTCCTCGAAGTGTCGCGTCGCGTGACGCTCCACGGAGGAGTCGCAGCACCCGACGTGCCCGCACGTCAGACAGAGCCGCAGGTGGACCCAGGTCGTGCCGTCGCGCAGGCACTCCTCGCAGCCCGACGGCGTGACCGGGGTCGGCATGGGGCGCTCGCACGCCTCGACCAGGTGCACACAACCCTCTCCCGGGGTGGACCGCAGCTCGGTCTCGCGCTCGGCCGTGCTCTCGTCCTCGGCCAACCGGTCCAGGATGGACTCCTCGACGTCCAGGGCGTTCAGCACGCGCTGCAGCACCGCCTGGTCCACCTGGCCCTCGTTGCGGATCCGCAGGACCTCCTGGCGCTCCCTGGCGAGCATCGCGGCGCGGGCACGGCTGTACTGGGCGGTCGGTGTCTCCGCTCCGCCCAGCCGTTCCCACACGGCGTTGGCGCGATCGAGGGCACGGTTGCGCAGCCGGTCCTCGACGTCGGCAGGGACCGTGCCGGCGATCTCGTCGTCGACGAACCTGAGCCCCGCGTTCGCGGCGGCCTGGTAGACGTTCGCCTCCTGCAGGTGGTCCTCGTGCCGGTCGGGGCCCTCGACGCCCAGCGTTCGGATCAGCCAGGGCAACGTGGTGCCCTGGAGCACGAGCGTGCCCACCGTGACGACGAACGCGATCAGCACCAGCACGGAGCGGTGCGGCGTCTCCTCGGGGAGCAGGAAGACCGCAGCCAGCGTCACCACCCCGCGCATGCCGGCCCAGCCGATGATGACGGGCGTGGTCCACGGCGGGGTCTGGTCCTTGCGACGGACGGACGGCAGCAGGCGTGGCAGGTAGGTGGCCGGGAAGATCCAGGTCATCCGCAGGGCGACGACCGCGGCGAGCACCGCGACGCAGGCGGCACCGATCCGCGCGGGCGACAGGTCGGACTCGCCGACGTCGGCCACGATCGCCTTGACCTGCAGTCCGATCAGCAGGAACACGCTGTTCTCGAGGATGAACGAGATCGTCGCCCAGTTGGTGCGGTCGAACATGCGGGAGCGGGCCGACTGGATGACGGGCGACTTGTGTCCGAGGATCAGCCCGGCCACCACGACCGCCAGGACGCCGGACGCGTGCGCGTCGGTGCCCGCCCAGTGGATCTCCTCGGCCGGCAGGTAGGCGAGCCACGGCGTCAGCAGCGAGAGCGCGACGTCGGTCAGCTCGTGCTCGACCCGGCGGCGGATGACGACCACGACGAGAGCCACGAGCAGGCCGACGAGGGCGCCACCGAGGGCCGAGACCACGAACTCGATCCCGACCTCCCACACGGTGACCGAACCGACGATCGCGGCGATGGCCGTGCGCAGGGTCACGATGGCGGTGGCGTCGTTCACGAGGCTCTCGCCCTCGAGGATCGTCACGACGCGGCGGGGCAGCCCGACCCGGCGCGCGATGGCGGAGGCGGCGACGGCGTCCGGGGGTGCGACGACGGCGCCGAGGGCCAGCGCCACCGGCAGGTCGACCGGCAGCAGCCACCAGACGAGAAGACCGACGCCGACCGTCGTGAACACGACGAGTCCGACGCTCAGCAGGGCGATCGGGCGACGGTTGGCCTTGAAGTCGACGAGTGACGTGCGGATGGCCGCGGCGTAGAGCAGGGGCGGCAGCAGGCCCACCAGCACGACCTCGGGCGTCAGCTCGACGTCGGGCACGAACGGCAGGTACGAGCAGACGATGCCGACGGCGATGAGGGCGAGGGGCGTCGAGACGCGCGACCGTTCGGCGAGCGAGCTGACGCTCACGCTGATCGCCACGAGGACGACGATGGTCAGGGCGAGCTCCACGACACCATTCAACCAGCCCGGGGCCCGGGCGTTCCCCGCTTGCCGGGACCGCGGACGACTCCTAGGTTGGGGGGCGGACCGTCATTCGGGGGAAGGAACGTCCATGCCGACCCGTCGTGCACTGAGCGTCGCGCTCGCCACGTCCCTGTCCGCAGCCGCGCTCGTCGCAGCGGCCGGCCCCTCCACCGCCGGGGGCGCCGATCGTCCTGCGCCCAGCGGCGCCACGGCCCGTGGCTACGGCGGTGCCGTCTCGTCGGTCGACGCCGACGCCACGCGTGCGGGGCTCGAGGTGCTGCGTCGCGGCGGCAACGCGGCCGACGCAGCGGTCGCGACCGCGTCCGCCCTCGGCGTGACCGAGCCCTACAGTGCCGGGGTCGGCGGCGGCGGCTACTTCGTGTACTACGACGCCAAGAAGCGACGCGTCAGCACGATCGACGGGCGCGAGACCGCCCCGGCCGGCATCACGAAGGACGCGTTCGTCGACCCGAGCACGGGCAAGCCCTACACGTTCACCCCCGACCTCGTCTCGTCCGGCGTGGCCGTCGGCGTGCCCGGCACGCCGGCGACGTGGGAGGCGGCACTGCGTCAGCACGGCACGTGGTCGCTCGGACGGGCGCTCAAGCCCTCGATCGACCTGGCCCGTCGTGGATTCACCGTCGACGACACGTTCCGCAGCCAGACGCTCGACAACAAGCAGCGATTCGCGTCGTTCCCGGACACGGCGAGGCTCTTCCTGCCAGGCGGGGATGCACCGAAGGTCGGCACGCGCTTCCGCAACCCCGACCTCGCCCGCACGCTCAGCTCGCTCGCACGGTCCGGACCACGCGCGCTCTACACCGGGCCCGTCGCGCGGGACATCGTCCGCACCGTCCAGGCACCCCCGAAGTCCGCCGACTCCGAGCTGCCCGCGCCCAAGGGCTCGATGACGCTTCGCGACCTCGAGCGCTACCGCGTCAACACGCAGGCGCCGACCAAGATCCGCTACCGGGGCCTCGACGTCTACGGCATGGCCCCGTCCTCGTCGGGCGGCACGACCGTGGGCGAGGCGCTGAACATCCTCGAGAACCATCGTCTGGGCGGCGGGTCACGGCTCGCGTCGACCCTTCACCTGTACCTCGAGGCGTCGGCGCGGGCCTACGCCGATCGCGGCGCCTACGTGGGCGACCCGCGGTTCGTGGACGTGCCGACCCGGACCCTGCTGAGCCAGCGTTTCGCCGACTCCCGAGACTGCACGATCGACCCCCGCAAGGCGTCGCCCAAGCCGGTCGCCGCGGGGTCGCTGACCGGTCGGGGCTGCACGAGCGCGGCGCACGACGAGAAGCCCGACACCGAGAACGTGTCGACGACCCACCTCTCGGTCGTCGACCGGTGGGGCAACGCGGCTGCGTACACCCTGACGATCGAGCAGACCGGCGGCTCCGCGATGACGGTGCCCGGTCGCGGATTCCTGCTGAACAACGAGCTCACCGACTTCACGGCCGCGTACGACCCGAAGGACCCCAACCGCATCCAGCCGGGCAAGCGTCCGCGATCCTCGATGTCGCCGACGATCGTGCTCGACCGTGGCAAGGTGCGCTACGTGGTGGGCTCCCCCGGTGGCGCCACGATCATCACGACGGTGCTGCAGGTCCTGCTCAACCGCATCGACCTGGGCATGTCGCTGCCGGCCGCCGTCGCCGCCCCGCGCGCGTCGCAACGCAACGCCGCGACCACCCCCGCTGAACCGGCCTTCATCCGGCAGTACGGATCGCTGCTCGCGCCGTACGGTCATCAGCTCGTGCCCTCGGGCGACGAGCTGACCTCGCAGGCCGAGATCGGGGCGGTCGCGGCGATCGAGGTGGGTCGCCGCGGCGCGCTGACGGCCGCGGCCGAGCCCGAGCGCCGTGGAGGCGGGTCCGCCGGCGTCGTCTCGCAGCGCCGCTGACGCGGCGCTGATTCCCAGGCTCGCCGGGCGAATCAGCGCGAGGGGGACGAGGACCGAGCCCGGTTCTCCTCACGATGCGGGTGTTGCACCCCGGGCTTCGTGACGAGATGGCGCGCATCGTGCG
>JALRCA010000011.1 GCA_023257515.1 Aeromicrobium sp. | reverse complement strand
GATGCGGATCATCTCCGACATCTTCGCGTACACGGCGGCGAAGATGCCGCGGTTCAACTCCATCTCGATCTCCGGGTACCACATCCAGGAGGCCGGGGCGACGAACGACCTCGAGCTCGCCTACACGCTCGCCGACGGCGTCGAGTACATCCGCGCGGGGCTCGACGTGGGACTCGACATCGACGCGTTCGCGCCGCGCCTGAGTTTCTTCTGGGCGATCGGCATGAACTACTTCATGGAGATCGCCAAGATGCGCGCCGCCCGCGCCCTGTGGGCGAGGCTCGTGGGCGAGTTCGACCCGAAGAACCCCAAGTCGACGTCGTTGCGCACCCACAGCCAGACGTCGGGCTGGAGCCTCACGGCGCAGGACGTGTTCAACAACGTGCAGCGCACGTGCCTCGAGGCGATGGCGGCCACGCAGGGCCACACCCAGAGCCTGCACACGAACGCGCTCGACGAGGCGATCGCCCTGCCGACCGACTTCAGCGCCCGCATCGCGCGCAACACCCAGCTGCTGCTGCAGCAGGAGTCCGGCACGACCGGCACGATCGACCCGTGGGGCGGCTCGTACTACGTCGAGAAGCTGACCCACGACCTCGCGAACCGCGCATGGGCCCACATCCAGGAGGTCGAGGCCGCGGGCGGCATGGCCAAGGCGATCGAGCAGGGCATCCCCAAGATGCGCGTCGAGGAGGCCGCGGCCCGCACGCAGGCCCGCATCGACTCCGGCCAGCAGGTCGTCGTCGGCGTCAACACCTACCGGCTCGCCGACGAGGACCCGCTCGAGGTGCTCAAGGTCGACAACGCGTCGGTCTACTCCCAGCAGGTCGCCAAGCTCGAGCGCCTGCGGGCCGAGCGCGACCAGGACCAGGTCGACAGCGCCCTGCAGGCCCTGACCAACAGCGCCGAGCGCGGCGCGCAGCGCTCGAGCGGCGACGGCTCGCTCGACGGCAACCTGCTCGCGCTCGCGATCGACGCCGCCCGGGCCAAGGCGACGGTCGGCGAGATCTCCGAGGCGCTCGAGAAGGTCTACGGGCGCCACAAGGCGGTCATCCGTACGATCAGCGGTGTGTACCGGACCGAGGCGGGCCAGAGCGGCAACGTGGCCAAGGTCGTCGAGGCCACCGAGGAGTTCGAGGAGGCCGAGGGACGGCGTCCGCGCATCCTGGTCGCCAAGATGGGCCAGGACGGTCACGACCGCGGCCAGAAGGTCATCGTGACGGCCTTCGCCGACATGGGCTTCGACGTCGACGTCGGCCCGCTGTTCTCGACGCCCGAGGAGGTCGCCCAGCAGGCGGTCGACGCCGACGTGCACATCGTCGGTGTCTCGTCGCTCGCGGCCGGCCACCTCGCCCTGCTGCCCGAGCTCAAGCGTGCGCTCGAGGAGCTGGGCCGTGACGACATCATGGTCGTCATGGGTGGCGTCATCCCGCCGGACGACGTCCCGACCCTCAAGGAGATGGGCGCGGCCGAGGTCTTCCTGCCGGGCACGGTCATCGCCGACTCGGCGCTGAGCCTGCTCGACAAGCTCCGCACCAGCTTGCAGCACTGAGCCGATGGCGGTCCCCGACGTCGAGCAGCTCGCGGCGGACGTCCGAGCCGGACGTCGCGCCGCGATCTCGCGCGCCATCACGCTGGTCGAGTCCAGCCGCGGCGACCACCGCGCCGCGGCGCGCGAGCTGCTGACCGACCTGACGCACGACGCCGGCGGCGCCGTGCGCGTGGGGATCAGCGGCGTGCCGGGCGTCGGCAAGTCGACGTTCATCGAGGCACTCGGCATGCACCTGGTCGAGCAGGGTCATCGCGTGGGCGTGCTGGCGGTCGACCCGTCGAGCGTGCGCACCGGCGGCTCCGTGCTGGGCGACAAGACGCGCATGGCGACCCTCGCGGTGCAGCCGCAGTCCTACATCCGTCCCTCGCCGAGCGCCGGCACCCTGGGCGGCGTCGCCCGCGCGACGTCGCAGGCGATGACGGTGCTGGAGGCCGCAGGGTACGACGTCGTGCTCGTCGAGACGGTCGGCGTCGGCCAGTCCGAGGTCACGGTCGCCAACATGGTCGACTCGTTCCTGTTCCTGACGATCGCCCGCACCGGTGACCAGCTGCAGGGCATCAAGAAGGGCATCCTCGAGATCGCCGACGTGCTGGCGGTCAACAAGGCCGACGGCGAGCGGGAGCGCGAGGCGGAGGCCACCGCCAAGGAGCTCGCGGGCGCCCTGCGGCTCGTGCACGCGGGCACGCAGGACTGGGTGCCGCCGGTGCTGACCTGCTCGGCCCTGGAGTCGCGTGGCATCGACACCGTGTGGAGCCGCATCATCCGGCACCGTGAGTTCCTGGGCCGGCAGGGCCTGCGCGACAAGCGCGCGCAGCAGCAGCTCGACTTCGTGTGGGCGCTCGTGCGTGACGAGCTCGACCAGCGTCTGCGGACCCATCCCGGCGTCGCGCGGGTGCGCGGCGAGGTGCGGCAGGCCGTGCTCGACGGCGAGCTCCCGGCGCCCGCGGCGGCCGACGCGATCCTCGCCGCGTACGACGGGGAGGGGTCCGACATGGCTCGGAATGACTAGGGTCTACTAGTCCTTTCGGGCCATGCGCCAGGACCATGAACCCCTTAAATGACGGGATTCTCGGTGAACGGGGCGTAAATTCCTGCGCGGAGTTGGTCAGAACTAGTTACAAAGGACTAGTTCCTGTAGTACGGTCGTTCCACGATCAGCACAGGCGACCGGGGGGTCGCAGGTGAGGACAAGGGCCAGCTGGCCGACCGTCTCGGGGGGATGGTCGGAGCAGGAAGAGCCCGTGGAGCCGGCCATCTCGGGGGGATGGCCGGCTCCCCTTCTTCTCAGCCGGTGAGCTTCTCGATCCCGTCGAGGATCAGCTCGAGACCGAAGCGCATCTCCTCGATCGAGCCCATGGCCTGGTCGAAGGCCCCGTGCTCCCACAGGCGCACGGTGTGCGAGAACCGCTCGGGGTCGAAGTAGGTGCCCCAGAAGCTGGCGCGCGAGTCCCAGTGCGAGTCGATGCTGACCCCGGTCTGCGCGGCGAGACGGTTGTCGATGATCGAGATGCGCGCGTGGGCGAACACGTGACCCTCGACGAGGCTCGCCGCCCGGGAGACGTCCAGGGGCGCCAGCCCCCCGGCGTCGAGGGCTCGGTACAGGTCCTCCTGGGCGTCCATGACGTGGGGGCCGAGGGGCATGCGCCACTGGCTCGACCACACGAGCCACGGGTGGGCCTGGTACATCGCCCACGCGGTCTCGGCGATCTGCGTGACACGTGCGCGCCAGGGCGCGTCGGGGGCGGACCGTTCACGATCGCCCCACGCGCGATCGATCATGAGCTCGAAGAGCTCGTCGCGACCGGGGACGTAGGTGTAGAGGCTCATCGCGCCGACCCCGAGCTCCGCAGCGACCTTGCGCATCGACAACGCGTCGACGCCGTCGCGCTCCGCCAGGCGCATGCCGGCCTCGACGACGGCGTCGAGCGAGAGCTTCTGCCGGGGCCCACGGCTGGGCGGCGTCGGCGGGTCCCACAGCAACCGGATCATGTGCTGGCCCTCGGGAGTTCCCATCGTGGACCAGTCGAGCTCCTCGAACTCCTCGGTCATGGTCCTCCTCGCGCACCGGATCTGTCGGAAGTACTCCGTACAGTGTATGGTACTTCTTACTCGGTACGGCGTACGGAGATCACGACAGGGGATGCTGAGATGGGGACCATGATCACGACACGAGACCTGACCCGGACCTTCCGGTCCGGCAAGGACGTCATCGAGGCGGTGCGGGGCATCGACCTCGACGTCGCGGAGGGCGAGCTCGTCGCCTTCCTCGGCCCGAACGGGGCCGGCAAGTCCACGACGCTGAGGATGCTCACGAGCCTCCTCCCGCCGAGCTCGGGCACGGCCACGGTGGCGGGCGTCGACGTCTCGTCCGACCCGGCCGGGGTGCGGGCGCGCATCGGCTACATCGGACAGAAGGACGGCGCGGGCCACAACTACCGCGTCGGCGACGAGCTGCGCATGCAGGGACGCTTCTACGGCTTGTCCCGCGCGGAGGTCGAGCGCCGCGGCGCCGAGCTGTTCGCCTCGCTCGACCTGGCGGGGCTCGAGGACCGCAAGGTCAGCACGTTGTCAGGCGGGCAGAAGCGACGCCTCGACATCGCCCTCGGGCTCGTGCACGAGCCGGGGCTGCTGTTCCTCGACGAGCCGTCGACCGGCATGGACCCGCAGAACCGTGCCAACCTGTGGGAGCACATCCTGCGGCTGAGGCGCGAGCGAGGCACCACGATCGTGCTCACGACGCACTACCTCGAGGAGGCCGACTCGATGGCCGAACGGGTCGTCGTGATCGACCACGGGACGATCATCGCCGACGACACCGCCGAGCGGCTCAAGGCCGAGCAGGCGGGCGACCGCCTCCACCTGACCGTGGCGCCGGACGCCGTGGCGACCACGCGCGACGTGCTCACGCGCGTGGGCTCCGACGTCGAGGACCGCGCGGTCGCCGACGGGGTGAGGGTCACGGCGCGTGTCGACCGCGCGTCGCACCAGCTGCCCGGACTCCTGCACGACCTCGACGGTCGCGGCGTCCGGGTCGTCGCGGCCACCGCGCAGCAGCCGACCCTCGACGACGTGTTCTTGAACCTGACCGGCCGCAGCCTGCGCGAGGCCGTCGAGACCCAGGAGATCGCATGACCACCATGACCACCGCCCCGCGCCGCCGTTCGGTCGTGTCCGACACGGCCGCCGTGTGGACGCGCGAGACGCTCACCATCGTGCGGGACCCGTTCTCGCTCATCTTCTCGTTGCTGCAGCCCCTCGTGTTCCTCGGGCTGTTCGCACCGCTGCTCGACGGACTCGCCGGGGGAGAGGCCGGACTCGGTGACACGCTGCAGTTCTTCCTGCCCGGGGTCGTCGTCATGATCACGATGTTCGGCACGTCGATGACGGGGGCGAACTTGCAGTTCGAGATCATGACCGGTGCCTTCGAACGGATCCTGGCGACGCCGCTCTCGCGACCCGCGCTCATGATCGGCCGGGCGCTCAAGGAGCTCACGCCCCTCGTCGTCCAGGCCCTCGTCGTGGTGCTGGTCGCGCTGCCGTTCGGGTTCGACCTCTACCCGCTGCACGTCGTGCTCGGCCTGCTGGTGCTCGGCGTCTTCGGCGTCGGGGTGGGTGCGCTCTCGTACGCCCTGGCGATCGCGGCGCGCAAGACGGAGTGGGTCTTCTGGGCGGTGCAGCAGTCGCTGCTGTTCCCGCTCCTGATCCTGTCGGGCATGATGCTGCCGCTCGAGACCGGTCCGGAGTGGATGCGGATCGCCTCGAAGGTCAATCCGCTCACCTACGTCGTCGACGCGGAGCGCGCCCTCTTCGCAGGTGAGCTGAACGGTGACGTGCTGTGGGGAGTCGTCGCGGCGTTCGTCACGGCCGCCGTCGGCCTCTGGGTCGGTGTCCGCTCCCTCACCCGCACCATCTTCTGACGCCCCACCCGCTGAGCGTGACGATCCCGGGCGAGAACACAGAGTTC
>JALRCA010000224.1 GCA_023257515.1 Aeromicrobium sp. | reverse complement strand
GCTCGCCTTGTCGACCCCTTGCTCCTCGGCGGCGACCTGGTACATCGCGAGCAGCCACATGGCCGTCGCGTTGATCGTCATCGAGGTGTTCATCTCCTCCAGGGGAATGTCCTGGAAGAGGCGGCGCATGGCACCCAGGTGCGGGATCGGGACACCGACCTTGCCGACCTCGCCGCGCGAGAGCACGTGGTCCGGGTCGTAGCCCGTCTGCGTGGGCAGGTCGAACGCGACCGACAGACCGGTCTGGCCCTTGGCCAGGTTCTTGCGGTAGAGCGCGTTCGACTCGGCCGCGGAGGAGTGGCCGGCGTAGGTGCGCATCACCCAGGGACGATCAGGCATGCGGGCAGATTACCGTCAGGTAACGACCGGCCGCACCCAGTGTGGGGCAACCGACACGCACCCCGGGCCCGGTCCACTCCCCGGACGGCACCGCCGACCTACGGTGGCTAGGCTCGCGCCATGGTCAACCTGACGCGGATCTACACGCGCACCGGCGACGACGGCACCACGAACCTCGTCGACTTCTCGCGCACGTCCAAGAACGACCTGCGGCTCGTGGCATACGCCGACGTCGACGAGGCCAACAGCCAGATCGGCCTCGCCCTGTCGTTCCGAGAGCTCGAGGACGACGTCGCCGCCGTCCTGCTCCACGTGCAGAACGACCTGTTCGACGTCGGTGCCGACCTCGGCGCGCCCGTCGTCGAGAACCCCGAGCACCCGCAGCTGCGGGTCGAGCCCGACTACGTCGAACGGCTCGAGACCTGGTGCGACGAGTACAACGACCGCATCGACAAGCTCCGTTCCTTCATCCTGCCCGGCGGCACGACGTCGGCCTCGGCGCTGCACGTCGCCCGCACGGTGACCCGTCGGGCCGAGCGGGCCGCCTGGGCGGCGATCGACGAGCACGGCGAGTCGATGAACGTGCTGGCCGCGAAGTACCTGAACCGCCTCAGCGACCTGCTGTTCATCCTGGCCCGCTACGCCAACCGCGAGGCCGGCGACATCCTCTGGAAGCCCGGCGGCGAGCGCTGATCCTGGTCATCACGGCGACCCGCCACCCATGCGGACCCTGAGCTTGTCGAGGGCTCGACCCTTCGCTCCCCCATTCGCCAGAGCGAACGGGAGGTACCCCCAGCTCAGGGTCCGGTGGCGGCATCAGCCACCGGGCATGACGAAGGGCCGGGAGCGGATGCTCCCGGCCCTTCGTCGTGAGATCACTCCCAGTCGATCGCCTGGGAGACGACCGGAGCCGGCTTGTGCGTCGGGGCTGCCGACGCGGCGCCTGCCGAGATGGGCAGGACCGCCACGACCGAGGCCACGGCGGCGACGATCAGTCGCTTCATCATGAGTGTTTCTCCTCCCGAGCGGCACGGGGGGTATGCCGCCTTGATGACCCTGATTGTCGCGGTAGACGACGCACCCGGTCAAGGGTCGGCCGGCGTCGGATGGATCCTTGACCGAGAGCTCAGAGGACCGTGTTGACGCTGTGGCCCGGCGGGGAGGCCTCGAGCCAGGCGAGCAGACCCGTCAGGGCGTTCGGACTCAGCGCCAGCTGACGCACGCCGAGCGTGTTCTCGGTGGTCACCACGACGTGACCGGCATGCACCGCGTGGGCCTCGGCACCGAGCGGGGCGCGACGACCTTCGACCGCCACCTCGCCCCGCACGAAGCGATAGCGCGGCCGCAGCGAGAACGAGAAGGTCCGGTACCACTCCAGGACGTTGCCTCGGTACACCCCGAGCCCGAGGGTCCAGCCCTGCGGCGTGGCCTCGTCGAGGAGGTTGATGCTCAGGTCGAACGCCGCTCCCGCTCGAGCCAGGTGACGTCGACGCACCACGAGCGCGACGAGGACGGCCCCGGTGAGCACCGTGATGATCGCGACCGCGTCGATGACGATCAACCACCACGGCACCGGAGCCGCCCTCCTGTCCTGTCGGTGTCGCTCAGATCGCGCCGGCGGCGCGCAGCTTGGCCTCGGCACGGCGTGCCAGCACGGTGTCGTCGCCGGCGCTCTCGAGCTCGCTGCGCGCGGCGTCGACGTCGACCTCGTGGGCGAGCACGGCGTCCTCGCTCAGGATCGAGACCCGGTCGTCGGCGACGGAGATGAAGCCCTCCTCGACCGCTGCCGTCACGTCCTCGGCACCGGAGGCGGTCACCTGGACCACGCTCGGCACGAGCACCGACAGCAGCGGGGCGTGACCCGGCAGGACACCGAGGTCACCGTCGGACGTCCGCGCCGAGACCTGGGTCGCCTCGCCCGACCAGACGACCCGGTCCGCGGCGACGATATCGACGCGGATCGTGCTGTCGCCCGCCATCAGGAGTTCTTCTGGATCTCGGCCCACTTCTTCTCGACGTCGTCCAGACCGCCGCACATGAAGAAGGCCTGCTCGGCCACGTGGTCGTAGTCGCCGTCACAGATCTTGGTGAACGCCTCGATCGTGTCCGCGAGCGGGACCGTGGAGCCCTCGATACCGGTGAACTGCTTGGCCACGTAGGTGTTCTGCGACAGGAAGCGCTGGATGCGTCGCGCCCGCGCGACGATCGTCTTGTCCTCCTCGGACAGCTCGTCGACACCGAGGATCGCGATGATGTCCTGGAGCTCCTTGTTGCGCTGCAGGATGCCCTTGACCCGGTTCGCCGTGGCGTAGTGCTCGGCGCTGATGTAGCGGGGGTCCAGGATGCGCGACGTCGAGGTCAGCGGGTCCACGGCCGGGTAGATGCCGAGCGAGGCGATCTCGCGCGACAGCTCGGTCGTGGCGTCCAGGTGTGCGAACGTCGTGGCCGGGGCCGGGTCGGTGTAGTCGTCGGCCGGCACGTAGATCGCCTGCATCGAGGTGATCGAGTGACCGCGCGTCGAGGTGATCCGCTCCTGCAGCACGCCCATCTCGTCGGCCAGCGTGGGCTGGTAGCCGACGGCCGAGGGCATGGCCCACGTCTACCTGGGCAACCGCGGCGCGGCGCGCTCGTTCCTCCCGCGGCAGATGCAGAACGCGACGGCCCACGCGCCGATCGCACGGCTGGGGCTCTCCGACACCGCGGACGCGTTCCGGATCTCGGCGCGCGC